>JAADFL010000095.1 GCA_013152945.1 Deltaproteobacteria bacterium
AAACATCTCGAGTTCATTTCCTATCGTTTTTTGGATATCTAACAATACATTATCAATATTCGATAGCACGTCACTCAAATTCTCTCTGGATCTATCCATAAGTTTGGATGCCTCGAAACCAATATTTTTAAGCGTACTAGATTGATCCTGGAATGTATTCTGGGCCTGCATTAATATCTCTATAACACCTTCCTTTGTATCTTTTAGCATCTTCACTTCTTCCTCTATTCTTTTGTCCAGCGCCTTCGAAAGTTCTTCCCTCATATTCTTAAATGCGTTTGATGCATTTTCAGCACTTTCTTTAAATGCATCCCTTTGTGCCTCCATAGCATGTATACTTTCTTCAACTGCCTCATTAATCTTGCTGGATACTTCTTCTAATACATGCTTTGTCTCATCCCGGTAACCATCCAATATAATTTTTAAATCCTTTGCAAAACTTTCCATTTTATTCATTGTACTAGTTTGAAAAAACTCTATGGTTTTTACCGCACTTGCAATACCCTTGGTTATATCACCTAGCTCACTCTTTAGCATCTTCACTGCATCAGAGGTACTTTTAATCAATACCGCACTTTCGTCTAGCCGCTCCCCAATCGGTTCAAAAACCTCTTTTCTTAAATCTGCCAATAAATTTTTCAATATTGTTTCATGTTGTGATGCCATTATTGCTTGGATATTTTCTAATCTATTTAACATACCTACTAAAGCGGGCCTCAGCTCATCTTTAAATACATTTTCTATACTTTTCGAAATGATTTCACCGATGGTCTCTGGCCTAAAATTTCCTAAGCTTTCACCGATCCTTACTGCAGCAATTGACAGTCTTTCTGCAGCCTCCTTTTGCACTCTGATATTCTCTGACTGCAGTTCTCTATCTTCGCTGCCTTGCCTCAAGACGAGAAGAGGATCATCCATGATAATATATTTCTCATAAGCTCCTAAAATTCTTTTCCTATAGCTTTCTCGCACCCAACTACAAAAAGCCAACCAAAATATGAATATGGCAGCGGTTCCCAATCCAGCTAATGATGTATTGAAAGCTATTTTCATTCCATCTATTAAGTTGAAAGCACCTCTAAACATGTCTCCTGTTAATTTTTCATTACCAATATCAATGAAATTAGTAGGAATTTCTTGTAATCCAAGCACAATACCAGCAAATGTACCTAAAACTCCAAGTGCTATCAGCAACATAGGTGCAAAAGACCAGAAACTTCTTTTATAGGAGGTAACTAATTTCTTTGGATATCGTAATAGCAACAGCTTGCCTTCTCTGACACCAATATAAAGCATGTTATTTTTGACCATTGTCACTAGATGAGTGTTAACCCATTCAATAAAATTTTTATCATATTTATTAATTGCTAAAAGGAACCAGTTTCTTCTTTGCTCTATTTCTCTCGACAGCGCTTTAATCCGCTTAATATTAATGCCCTTTTTCAGGGAACCTATAATGTATAATGTATAAACAAGTTCAAATACCCCAAAACTCAAACCAAATCCCATTATCATAGTAGGCGTCAACCGATCCCTGATAAATAAAGATACACCGTGCATTATTCACTTTCCTTTCAACAGTTGTTTCAGTTCGTTTTCTGTCATAAAATCTTTTAGCACCCTTACCGGAATATGAGCTGCATATTTGATTATCGCACCGTTGATTTTTAAAGGTGTTTTTAATATTATTGAAATAAGTTCTTCGCTCTTATCGTAATTTTCATCATATTCCAACGTTATTTTATCTTTATAATCTCTAATTAATCTTACTTGTAAAAATGACTTTATATCTCTAAAAAGATTTGTTATGGTATCGCCAATTTCTAGGAAAACACCCGTTCTTTTCCATGCCTTATTGAATAAATATATCTCAAAAACCAGATTCTCGAATTCATTACTCATCTAATTACTCCAAGCTTATAAATCCAGACTTGCTACCAGATGCCCCCTCTACAACAATTTTCGCTGATCATTTTCTGCTTCCACGTGCCCATATTTACTGATTAATTTAAGCTTATTTCTCATGTACAGTGCACTTCCTCCCGTCATTGAACAACCTCGTAAGCTTTTTGACATGGCAACCCATCGCAATCTGACTGGCTGCTCAAAATTAGTGGACATCTCCAAATCCAAACTCTTGGCTTTAGCTCAATATATTCATTATCTCTCGTGAAATAGAAATAAATATCCCCCCAATTTCTGATTAATAATGATACCTCTTCTCCATGAACCTGTAAACATCATACTGCTCCTCCAGTCTGAAAAACTTTACCCGTAGCTGGAGCACAGCAAATGTTTTAGGTTACAAGCTCTATTTCGCAGTGCTATAATGATATTATTTATTAGCTCTTTCCGTTTTTTTATCTTGGTAATCTTCCTTAATGCGTGCCTGTATACTATATCCTCTTGCGCCATAGCTCGCATCCATAGATGACGACATGAACAAGTGATTCTAACGCGCTACATACCTGCCCCTCTCGTTGACTAAAAAACTCTTGAACCTGTCTCCGGTGGCAATAAGATATCAATTGTCATAACAAGTCTTTTATCAAAGCTTTGATTAGTTCATCTTTACTGTTTCGCCTACCCATATTGATTAATGGGATACCCCCACCTGTTCTGCTTTCCTTTTAGCAGCTGGAGAATCCATGTGCCCAATAAAGCAATATACTATGACTGCCGCCGTATTACGTCCAATCGAAGATGAAATATGCTCTGAACCAGGTGCTTTACCATACGATGTTGTAATCCATTCCATCTTGGAAAGAGCGAGTTCACCACGCAATACCTCTTTCCACTCCTTTTCGTCAGGAGATCCGACAATCACCAGCTTTTTGCCTGCAACCTTCCCTCTTAATCCTTTTATCTTTACCTCTAACCTCTCTTTTCTTATGCTTCTTATCTCTTTGCTGTTGTCATGTGCTTTTATTACGTCCTCCTCAACATTTTTAACTGTATTTAGGTCAGGATAGATAGTCAACGCATGCTGAATATTGAGCTCCGCAGAATCTATATTTCCAGCCAATAAATCTTTATAAGCCCCAATATCTCTGCCTGCAACTCACCACTTTCTTCGTCTTTGCCTATGTCCACTGTCTTCGGATTCTCCCTTCCGGATTCTCCCTTTCCCGATTCTCCCTTCCGGATTCTCCCTTCCGTGGTTGATTTTCCGGGGGCCGGATATAGACGTGATATCAATAAAATACAAGGAGTGAAAAAACCGGGACTCTGCACGATATGATTGCCGGGCGTGTCACCCGTTTTTTTAGGGAATGCTTTAGGTGGAAAGCCGGCCTGGTCCGGCAGACAAAAACACAAATTGTCAGGATTGAATCTCGCATGGGCGGTTCGCGGACCACCCCAACAACTCCATGAAATGACAGCAAGTTCTTGATGCCTTGAAAATCAACCTGGGTGCCCGTGGTTGGACCATTCATAAAGTTATCCTCCTTAAGCCGAACGACAAAGCTCACCTGCCGCTATGGAGCGCTAGCGGAATAGCGGTCAGGTGGAGCGCATTGTTAGCCATTGAATATACAATCAAATATTATTTCTAGTTCTGGATGATCTCCACTTTCAGTATGAATCAACTCGCAAAGACCAACAACCTGTTCTCTATTGCTGACTTTGTTGCAAAACGACTGAGCTTTTGTTGGTTTGTCTTTTCCTGTTACATCTGGTGGATAATAATCTTCAATTGTACCTTTTTCTAGAATTTGTATATTGTTGTTACGCAACTCATTTAATAAGGCTCTTTTTTTCTCCAATACATCACTTCGAGATGAGTCTTTAAGAATTTCTATTCTGGGTTCAGTTTTTTCAAACTTGAAAAATTCTTCCAGTGCTTGGATTTGTGCCTCAACATCTCCCTTTTTCCTTGCTTCTCTTATGCTATTAAAAATTTTTTTCCTATACTCACGCTGCAATTCTTCTTTTAATAGCCTGTTGCTTGGCTCTGGTTTTAAATTTTCCTCATCAATTATTTTATCAACTATGCTAAGTAGTTCTTCACGTAATTTCTTTGCTTTTTCGGATGGTTCGAGTTTATTAAAACCACGAATGATAACATCTAGGTCTGATATTAAATGAACATTAGTTTCGAATAATTTAAAAAAATTTCTATACCGCTGAAAACTTCCTTTTCCGTTTATTTTCACCAAACTCGTGCTTTTTCCTTTGAAATCCCAATGCTGATTAAGTAATTTAGCAACATGAGGAAAGACAATTAACTCGCTATCTCCTTCTACCAACACGATATTACTAGAGAAGAAAGCGTGATTACTTGTTTCAAAGGAAATCAGCTGAAACTTATCTTTTTCCGATAGTTGATTAAGATCAATATAAAGGCATTCTCCGTAGGGTTTCGGAACACCTTCTCTCTTGTCTTTTTTCTTGATTTTAATGAATGTTTTTGTTTGATCAGCAGCAAAAAATAATGGAGAATGAGTTGTTACAACTACTTGATGTCTTTTTGAAATTATTGATAAGGCTTCAAATAAGATATTCTGAGCTTTTGGGTGAAGATAAAGCTCAGGCTCTTCGAAAAGGAATAAGAATTTATCTTTTGTATTCTTTTTAGCTTCTTCCTCCCGCTTCCATGTAGCATCTTGCGACAGTTGCACATAGCTTCTAAGTATTGTAAAAGCAATTGCCCTTTTAAAGCCATCCCCTTTGTGGTCAATGGGACCTCTTACTCCATCATCAGCGATTAAATTAGCATTGGACAACACCGTTTTGATTTCTGGTGGTGGAATTTCAAGCTCTACTGTGACATTTTGAAATGTTTCTTGAAGATTATCTTGGATGGTTTTTTCAATAGCCACTACTCTATCCATTCTTTCATCTAAAATGGTTCCATCATCTTGTGTTACGCGATTTAGTTTTTTTCTTAAATTTTCGAATGTTTCCTTCGCTTCTGTGAGATCATCTTCAATTACATCGAGTAAAATATTTAATAGTTTCCCAAAAGACGCACTTTCTTTTGTTTTTAAATCATCTGCTAAATCTTTAACAGCTGGTATGTAAATAGGTTCTGGCAGTAATGCCCTAATACTATTATCAATTCCTGTCTCCAAAGGAATATCAACTTCCTCTAGTTGCTCTGGTGGTAATGTTTCAATAAACTCATCAAGAAGCTCTTTTGCTCTTTTCTGGGTATTAATTTCATCTACTTTGCCTGCTATTTCAGGATAAAAGGTTCTGATAGTATCCTTCAGCTCCTTCCCTTTTTTACCTTTCAATGCTTCATTAATCTTTTCTTTTCTGAAGTTTAATTCTTTAGGAGCATGCGTAACTATCCTCAGTTTTGAAGTTCCATCAGTAGAGTATCGCCTTGCTAATTTTATTCGACCATCATCAACAAATTTTTCAATTTTTCTACGATGTTCTTCTCCAAGTTTCGATAATACTTCTTCAGTTATCTCACAAAGTTCAACTGTAATAAGAATATCCGCCTCCGGATCATAAAATTCATTTTTTGATAACTTTGTTCCCCGAATAAAAAGGAGCAAGCACTGAAGCAAGGAGGATTTCCCTGCATTATTTTCCCCGACCACACAGACAAAACTTGAAATTGGAGAATGTGTGTCTCGTAATCCCTTATAGTTTATTACTTTGATTCCACTTATTTTCATTTTTTCTCCTGGCTAACGTCATGGGTCACTTGCCGACATGACGCAAGCCCGAAGGGTGCAGCGGAATGGCGGTCAAGTGCACCCGCTTGTTAGCATTTTTTCTTTCTTTTATTTGAGAAAGTGCAAGCAACTTAGCAACTTCAATCGCAATATGTGCGCTGAAATGACATGATGGCGTATTAAAATTAGGTAAGTAAACCTTTGCTGAGGCATCACCATATATATGATTCCTCACTTTACATTCAACCCATGTCCAGATCTCTGAATCTCTCTCATTCTCATTCAAAAAGATTATACTAAATCCACTTGATTTTGTTTCGGTCATTAACTTTGCAACTTCCTGAAAAACGGGATTGTTCTTATAATCTGCTTCTATCTCGACATTAAGAAACCAGTCCTCTATAATTGTCCTTTTTTGAAAGTGGTCGAGTTGGTCAAATTCTTCTTCAGAATAGCCGCAGTCAGTGGGGTTAAATCCTAAATTAATTGCTCTAATCAATTCTTGTGTAGATAAAACTTCACCAATTAGGGCGTCTGCTATAGTTAAATAAACAGAGCCAGATAATCCCTTAAATTGTTCCGAGCCTAAAATAAAATAAGGAAATGACGATCCGTGAGCAACTCGGAGTTTAAGTTCTAAAAAATCTCGTCTCCCCTTTCTATCTACCTTTTCTTCAGAAATTATATAATTTGTTCCTACATTAAAACCTTGCAGTAGACCATCAAATTCTACACAGGCGATTGGTTTATCTTTTTTATCGCAGATAACAAAGTCAATACTTGTCTTTTTGAGTTTGTCATATTCTTCTTCCGTAATTTTGAATATTCTCCCATTTTCATCGATAAGCTCATCTCTGGCAGTAAATACATTAAGAAAGGGGATATTGTGATAAATATTTAATTTTTGCCCCCAAGTTTTCTGCAATTTTCGATAATATTTCTTTTCTTCGTTGCTACCGAAAACTGTTTTGCGAACACCCATTTTAATTTACACCTAATATTTTATGCTAACTCCTTATTCTACCCAATCTCCGTTTATCCGGTACGAGCCCTTGTCAATCCAGGAAACTAGACATCTTTATATAATTCCCATCCCCCATAGTCAAAGGATAATACAAGGAAAAATCACTTGACCAGCATCAGGTTGGCAATTACATAACATGAATATTTTGGTGTTATGGAGATTGTGTATAATCAGGATGGGAATTATGAATCGAGCCGAGAGAGAACTTGATCGGAAACTTGGTGTTTATGCTGAGCAATTCTCCTTTCCGAGCGATTCCCCCTTCCAGATTCTCCCTTCCGTGGTTGATTTTCCGGGGGCCGGATATAGCCGTGATATCAACAAAATACAAGGAGTGAAAAAATCAGGACTCTGCACGATATGATTGTGCCGGACGCGTCAGGCTGTTTTTAACAGGCCGTTTTAGGTGGAAAGCCGGCCTGGTCCGGCAGGCAGAAATACAAATTGTCTGTACTGAATCTCGCATGGGCGGTTCGCGGACCGCCCCTACAACTCCATGAAATGACAGCATGTTCTTGATGCTTTGAAAATCAACCTGGGTGAGGGTACCCGTACCAGGGTACCCGTACCGAATCAACCTGGGTGAGGGTACCCGTACCGAGCTCCTCACATGGGTACTATAGTTTTATTAGGGAGCCAATTTGCATTTCATGTTCCACTTGCTATAATACTCGCTACTGTATTTGCAGAAAGGTTCTTGGTCTGCCATCAAGCAGTGAGGTGCGATTACATGATTTCGCGTAAACGGGATTATCCGGCTTTGCTTAAGGAAGTCCGAAGACAACTTGCCTTGAGTCAGGAAGACCTGGCTCGGGAGCTCGGCGTCAGTTACACCACCATCAACCGGTGGGAGAACGGACAATCACGCCCTTCAAAAATGGGCCAGGTCCTGTTTGACTCATTCTGCGAAAAGATGACTGAACAAGGCAACCTGGAGTTGCATAAAAGCCTCAAATAACAGGTGGCGAATATGGCTCGCAAGGCAAAACCCAATCGAACGAAACAAGGGAATACCAGAACCCTGCCTGCGCCGCAAAGCGAAGTGACGCGGCAGGCAGGCGGCGTGCCCTTCAAAGAAAAGATGGCCGAACTATCTGCAGAACTTTATGAGCAGATGGCCGAGGCTGAGGAACTCGACAAGGTCATTAAAAGAATCTACAAAACCGGGATTTGGAGCTTAATCCATGAGTAACTCAGATGAAATCCGCTGGCGACAGCGCCTGGCGAATTTTAGCAAGGCTATGGCGCAACTGGAGGCTGCATGCGACCTGGTGGACTACTCCGATCTTGAACGCGCCGGGCTGGTCCAGACCTTCGAGTTCTCCTTTGAGCTCGGATGGAAAACGTTGAAAGACCTGCTTTTTTACGAAGGCTACGACGAGAAGACACCACGGGACGTCATCCGCCGGGCTTTCGAGGCCGGCTATCTCGCTGAAGAGGACACCGAGACCGCGCTCGATGCGCTGGATAAACGCAATCTCCTCAGCCATACCTACGATGAAGAGATTGCTGAGGAAGCTGTAGAACTCATCAAGGAAAGGTACGGCCCCATGTTGCGCCGTGTCCGAGATAAACTGCTGGAGAAGCAGGACCGAACATGAACGATGGGCTGAAAGACAGGCACCGCCGGGCGATCATCGACATCCTTGCCACGCATCACCGCGTGGAGCGGGCGGTACTGTTCGGCTCCCGCGCGATGGGTACCTTTACCGCCGCTTCCGATGTGGATATTGCCCTGTTCGGCGACAGCCTGACCCTCGACGACCAGGCACGCCTTGCCAGAAAAATCGACGAACTGACCATGCCCCAGCGCGTGGATCTGCTCCGCTACCACACCATCAAGAACAAGAAGCTGCGTGAGCATATCCGAAAACATGGCGTGGAGTGGTTCAGGCGTGACAAGCCTGGTAAGACGTTATCCAGTGGTGGGGATGGGGGTGTAGGTGGGGGCAATGGTTTCCCTACAAGGGATTCTCCCTTTCCGGATTCTCCTTTCCGTGGTTGATTTTCCGAAGGCCGGATATAGGCGTGATATCAACGAAATACAAGGAGTGAAAAAAACAGGACTCTGCACGATATGATTGTCTGGCGTGTCAGGCTGTTTTCAACAGGCCGCTTTAGGTGGAAAGCCGGCCTGGTCCGGCAGACGAAAATACAAATTGTCTGTATTGAATCTCGCATGGGCGGTTCGCTAACCGCCCCTACAACTCCATGAAATGACAGCAAGTTCTTGATGCCTTGAAATCAACCTGGGTGAGGTGGCTGGAGTTGGAAGGCTGGGTTCGGGTGGGGTAGCTGTGGGATTCGTGAAATTCAATCTGCTGCCAACCACTTGACCAATTCAATTCATCAGGTCATTCTTGGCCACATGAATATGAAAAAACACCTGCTTTTCGTCGCATTATTCAGTCTCGCGTCCTGGTCCGGCTGCATTCTGGAAAATCAGTCTTCCTCTTTGTACGTCAGGATCACCTCGCCTTCCGATAACTCGACCGTTTCCGAAAGCCCTGTGGAAATCAGGGGAAATGTATCATCTCTGATTACAGATGTTTGGGTTCAGGAAAATCCCGCCAAGCTCGAAAGCGGCGAGTTCAGCGCCCCGGCTTGGCTCGAGCCCGGTAAAAACGTCGTCAGTGTAAAGGGATGGTCAAGAGATGGCCGTACAGTTTCCGATTCGGTAGTCATCTATTTTCATTCCTCGGGTAATGACGCCGATCTGGATACAGAGTCTTTTGAAGACGCCTTGGATTCAGACGGGCCGGAAATCAGGGATGGACCAGAATACGAAACCATCGAACATGAACCCTTTGCCGGTTGCGAAGGAACGGTTCGACTCGAACCAAAGTGCAGTTCCCTACAAGGTCTGACGAACCAGGACCTCATCAGCAAGCTGCGTGATATGGTTTCGAGGGGTTACAAGTCACTCGGCTATGACACGGCCCGTTCCAGGATGTACCAGGACATCGACCTGGTGGATGATAAGGTTCAGGGTGTGTACACCGGGCAATGGATCTTTACAGGCGGAGGCATGCCCGATCCCAAGAAAATGAACTGCGAGCACACGTGGCCCCAAAGCAAGGGAGCATCCAGCGAACCGGCCCACAGCGACCTGCACCACCTCTTCCCGACAATTCCAAGCGCCAACAGCGCCAGGTCCAACCATGAATTCGGGTGGGTTACAGACTCTGACCCGGCCTGGGCCCAGGGTGGAAGCAAGCTCGGTTTCGACAGCACAGGCGAACTCGTGTTCGAGGTCAGGGACCCGCATAAGGGCGACACGGCCAGGGCCATATTCTATTTTTCAGTAAGGTACGACTACCATGTATCGTTCAAACAGGAAAGTGCATTAAGGGAATGGCACTTCCTGGATCCGCCGGATGACTATGAAAGGGCCAGAAACGATGCCATAGAAGTTTACCAGCACAACCGGAATCCTTTTGTCGATTGTCCGAGCCTGGTATGTTTTATCGATGATTTCTAGGCCGGGCACAAAGAAACCTTTGGTACGGCAAAACTTGGAAACACGCGTTCACACTCTTGTAACGAAACGAACGGTTGGAGATGCCCGGACAGGCAATATCCTTGTCAAGGGTGATTGTCTGGCCGGAATGAGGGCACTGGAAGACAGGCTCATGGAAAAGATCCAACTCGTGTACGCGGATCCCCCGTACAATACCCGGAGAAAGGGACGCGACTACGATGACGACATGGACCCCGGCAAATGGCTCACCATGCTGGAACAAAGGGCGGTTGCCTGCAGGTCCCTGCTCAAGCCCACGGGTTGGTTTTTCCTTCACCTGGATGCGAACGGACTTGCAAGCGCAAAGCTCATGATGGATCGCATAATGGGAGAGGAAAACTTCACCTTTCTCGTGACATGGGAACGTACGCCAAAGTTGACCTTTCTCGGGCAAGGCGCATCCCCTATTGTGCGAAACACGGAGTTCATACTGGTTTATTCAAAAAACCGTAAAAAGAGAACGAAACTGAAAAGGCTTACCAGGGACATGGAGGCCACGCGAAAGGTATTGAGACAGTACAACCTGGAAGTAGTCAGGGACAAGGGCCGCCTCTTGATTGAGGAAGACGGCCCGTCCGGCAAGCCGTTGTCCGTGTTCGAACACGACAATTTCTCGGTGAAGAGCATTTCCCATGATAAACGGCTTGCATGCTTCGATAGGCTGTACCAGTCCACAAGGATTAATCCATCAAGCACCTTGCAGTCCAGGCTCGCCAAGAGGTCCAGGCAAGGCCATCTCTATAGTGTCAGGTACACCCCTGACAGGGGCAAAAGAGCAGGCAGGGAAATAGAGGTCCTGCTGTTCAATAACAGGCAACTATGGCCTGCTGCTGAAAACGCTTTCATAAGACATGGAAAAATTTTCAGGCGCGTGGACATTTCCACGCTCTGGACGAATGAAGAGATATCCGCAGTAGGCATTTCGAGCCAGGGCGGGGTCAGGCTCATTCGCGGCAAGAAACCAGAGGAACTGCTGGAGCGAATCATCCTGCTTGCAACCAATCCCGGCGACCATGTAATGGACCCGTTTGCAGGCAGTGGTACAACCCCGGCAGTAGCACAGAAACTTGGAAGAAAATGGATTGCATTCGAGAAATCCGATTCAGTGGAAAAATTGATTTTACCGAGGCTGAAGAGAGTTGTGACGGGCCAAGATAAAAGCGGCGTTATGTACAGAAATCAGGAATACGCCGAGCAATGCTTCGATTATATTGATTTACCCGGGGAGCCTCTCCCGGGCAAGCCCTGATTTATTACAGGCGGTCTCCTACTTCATCACTTCTTTCATCAGGCTCGATGTCTCTTCCTGGAGCTTATCATCCAGGGGCCTGTACGCGCGGCGCTTTGCAAGGGCAGGTAGTACGATAAAGGTTGCCAGGGCTGCAATAAGCATTGCAGCCGAGGTCAGGCCTCCCACGTTTTGAAGAGGTTTGGCTTCACCCAGGGTGAGAATAAAAAAACCAGCGGCTACCATCAAGGCATTGGTCCAAATTGCCGGGCCTGTCCTGTCGGCTGTCCGGGCTGCGGCATATTCGAGCTTTTCATTGTCCACGGCCCGCCAGGCGCTCAACATGTGAATGGCATAGTCTACTCCTGCGCCTAAAACCAGGCTCGCCAGCATTGCCGTGCCGATATCCAGGTGCACGTGTAAGATGCCCATCCCTCCAAAGACAACAGACAGTGTTACCATGCTCGGGATTATTCCAAGCAGGCCGCTGACAAGCGACCTGAAGAGCCATGCCATTATGGGAAAGACCAGCAGGAATGCAAACAGCAGGCTCTTTATCTGGTTGTTTCTTGCGCTCCTGGACAGGCCGCGGTTCATTACGGGTTGACCGCTTATCCTGTATTCCAATTTGCCGTCGGCCTCGCTCTTGGGACCGACCGGGACCACGAAAGAAGCAAGGCCGAGATCGAGCAGGGAACTCGTGACTTCCTTTTTGATGGACTTTGTCATACGTGTCTTTTTTATCCCAGAAGGGGCATGATCTTTTGCAAGAAGCGGAATGATCTTCCCGGCAAGCATCTTTGCTTTTTCCCTGCGCCAGGTATCCCCTATCACCCCGGACAGGGAAAAAGCGAGATCACCTATGAAATCCGGATCATCCGATAGGTTCCCGCAAATTTTCAACAACCCTGATGATATCTCTTCCTGCGTAGCGCCCGGTCCCATGCCTGCCACCAAGAAAGATACATTTTTGACGTTGCACTTGTCGGAAGCTTGTTTCGGCAGTTCGACAGCGCTATCTTTGGACTCGAGAAAATTCGCCAAATCCCCGGCTACCAAGTCGAAAGGCACCTTGGGATAACCTTTGCCGAGTTCCGTTTTCAACCGGTTCAGGGTTTCCCGGCTAACTTCAATACCATTACCGTGCAGGCAGGCATGGATTCTCAACAGCACCAGGTCTTCAAGATTTCGGCTTGCCTTAAGCGATTTTTTGCATGAAACCACCCTGTAACTCTTAATCGCCTTTGAATCGAGCCAGGTTTCAACCTTGTTCAGCAAGGCCTCGACACGATCCATGTCCGAACCATCGATTTTCACCTGAACCAGTGTGCGATCCTTTTTCGGCGTAATGAACCTGGCAACAGACTCGTCACCCATTATAAACGGATACAAGCTCCTGATCTGCGCTTTCGTAACAGGCACCCGCTTTTCATCCGCCATGGCATCGTTGAGACTGGCTATCATGTACCCGATGTGCATTACCGACACGACCCCGGGCATCAATGAAATACTGTCGGCCAACCTCTGAACCTGTCTCAAGACAAAGGGATCCTCCATGTCCCCGTGTACTTCCACCTGCAGAAACTGGTCTCCTCCGAAATTTTCTTTCAGAAACTTCGATGCCTTGTCCGGCGGACTGCCCTTTGAATAAAACGTTGTAGGCTCCACCGTCGTATCCACGGTACCGCTGAAAGACAAGCCGATGAGTGTCACCACGCCCACGAGGGCCAAAACCACGCGGCGGCGGCGGCGAATCGCAAGGCACATCTTCATGGTTAGACGCCGCAAGGTGATTTCAGAGTTGGATCTCAATCTCTTGATTGACATCAGTCTCACTACTGCAGGCAGGAAAGTAAGGGAGAACAATAAGTTGGCAAGTATGCCCAAAGCCGTGAAAAGACCGAAGGTCCTCAAGGGTTCGATATTCATCATGAGAAATGAAAGAAGACTTACCGCCGTGGTGAAGCCTGCGGCCAAAATCGTAGGGCCTATTCCTATCAATGCCCGTTCCAAGGCCACGAGTGTATCTTCATGCCGGGCCAGCATGTAGTACCTGGACAACAGGTGTATGCCGTACGCACTCCCCAGTGCAAACAAGATAATGGGCATGCCCCCGAGGACGATGTTGAACTTGACGCCTACAGCCGACATGGCCGCAAGCGTAACGAGTATGCCCATACCCGTGGTCATAAGGGCCAGGAAGGCGCCGATCAAATCCCTGAAAGACAGCACTATGACAAGCACGATCACCAAGACCGCCCAATGCGTCAGGTGAGCGAGATCGTCCTTGGTCGTATTGTAGATATAACTCGAGATAAAAGGTGCCCCTCCCCAGTACTTGGCCTCTTTCGGGAACTCCTTTTTCACCTCTTTCTCGATACGACCGGCTGTTTCTTTCGGCTTTGAACCGGGTGCAATGAAACAGTACACGACCACCGCACTCTTTCCATCCTCGGAGATGAGGTTGCCTTTCACCGCCTCCCTGGACATTATCTTTTTTCTAAGCCTTTTTACTTCCTCGCGATTCTTTGGAATGGCCGTAACCAAGGGGCCTGTAACCACGCCGCCCTGTGTTTCGTCCACCACGTAGTCGACCACGTTGGTGAGGCTCAATACATGAGAAAGACCGCCCATGTCCTTGAGCCTTTTGGTCAACTTGTCCAACCTGGTCAAGAAGTCCGGGCTCAATACGTCATCGGATTTGATGCCCACCAGTGCCACCTGCAGGGACCCGAATTTTTCGTTTATTTCCTTGAACGCCTGAACATCGCTGTCACCCTCGGGAAGAAAGGCGAGGAGATCATCCTCGGATTCCAGGTTACGTGCGCTGAAATAGGCTGCCACCATTCCAAGCAAGGTGACTACAACCACGGCAATGCTCAGGCGCTTGTCCAGGAGCAACCGGATGATCAGGTGTACTGTCTTTTGCCAGAGTTTACTCAATAGGAGCTACTCCACAACATCGCTGCCCGGTTCAAGGATCGTCCCGGGTGACAACCTGGTGCCCGGCTTCAGCTTTTGACCTTTCTTGTAAAGTGCCGGTACGCCCCTTGCCTGTTCAACCGGGGATTGTCCGGAGAACACAGCCCCGTTCGGACCTACCTTTCCTCCCTTGGGACCGACGGCTATTCTGCCGTATTCTCCTTCTCCGAACACAAGGGCCTCGTAAATCTCCACCTTTACATTGTCGGGACCTTGCTCCCAGCACGAAGGCAGGCTCCCATGCTTCATGCACAGCCTCGAGAGAAACATCTCCTTGTTCGGAAGCTGTTTCCAGACCTGGGGCAGGTAAGTTGAGCTGCCCTTCCTGGTCGTCAGTATCACGCCATGTTTCAGGGGAATCAACTTTGACAGAAGATCTTTTGGATCCTTGTACTTCAAGGGCTTTGGGGGAGTGAGCACGGAAACTTCAATCTTGATATCTTTCAGTTCTCCGGGGCCTACTCTCTGAAACCTGGAGTCGTACAAGGCCGCCGCCACTGCCCTTGTAATAACGTTTTGGTACAAGGGGGTCGGTGGATTGAACATGCCGATACAACCCCGCAGGCCCGTATTCCTCTTTTCCAATGTCACGAAACAGGCCACATTCGACCTAAGCCTTGGGTCGAGCTTGCCCGGGTCGATCTTGGGGACCTCGCCGTACTTGACCTTCCAGGTCAAGGTCTGCCTGGCAAGGTTTAACAGGAAATTCTCATCCGCCTTCTTTAATCTGAAAGGGCCTGCAATCACCTTGTCCGGACAAGAGGAAAAAAACATTGCAAGAAGAGCCATGAGGACGAAACCCAGTTTACTCATTCGGCACCTCCCGGCGAATAGTATTGTCTCACGGTTTCAAGGGACACTATTCCAAGCAGGGCTTGCTTGTCCAGTTCACAATCAGTGCCCGCCGCCCTTGGGGACAGCATTCCATATCCTGGTAAGCAGGAAAAATCCTATGATAGCAAAAGGAAGCAGAAACATGGGCCAGTAGCTCCATGACTTGGTGGTAAGGAATCCAAGGGATATGCTCTGTACGGCCGTGCCCAGGTACACGAAGCCGTCAATCATTCCAACCGCAGTAGCAGCACCCTTACTGCCGCCGAAATCCATGGTAGCGGTTCCGGACAATAGGCCGTGAGTGCCTATTACTCCGAAAGACACCAGGAAGACAATTATCCCCAGGAGGTAAGGGGTCATGGTCAGAACCGGTCCTGCCCCGATTCTTCTTTTCTCGCCGGCCCTTGCGCTCGTCTTGTTATCTTTTAATGTAAGGTCCAGCAGTTCGCCGTTTCGGCGCACCTTAATGTTTATCAGTCCATTGGAAGGCACAATACCGGGTTTCATGGCCTTGGGCCTGGAAGAACACATACACCTGGCAGTATCCCACCTGACTCCTTTACCAATACATTTGGACGGGATACATGCGATTGTCCTTGCAACATCGGTCCATGTCCTGAAGCCGGTCTTGCCCTGGATCTGGACAATCTCGTCCCCGTTCTTCAAAGGCGATCCTTGCCTAACCCATCCTACTTTCGGCTCCGTCCCTCCGAGAAAAAAGAACATACCTATCACACAGACAGTAAGCAGCAGGTAAAGGCCTGCCGCAGCCGGCGCCCTCCTGCTCTGGAAAAACAAGTCACTGACCCAACCCGCGACGTTTCCGCCTATCACGCCGGCCACGAACAACATGCCGCCCCACCCTGCCTGCATAAAAGGAGCAAGGGCGACCAGGCCGCCGGAGATCAACAGCCATGCCCTTTTCTTGCCTTTTGCCCTTACGGACAACACAAACAACACGGCGGCAACGGCAAAAACCACGACAACGAGTTCCCAGTTCCCCCAGGAACCGTGCCTCAACGGATGCTCCCCGGGAAGTGCCCATACCTCCTTGGTATAAAAGGGAAACCAGTGCATTACGCCGTTTCGAAGGACTCCTGTGCAGAACTCGATTAATGCCACCGTTATGATGATTGGATGGGTAAGAATCCTCTTGATGAGCTTAAAGACGGGTTCATCCCCCTTTTGTCCTGAAGATGCATCACCTGTGTCAAAGTCCTCGAAACCGGCTTGGCCCGGACGATCCTTCAGGATGACCAGTTCCACTACAGCCAGGCTGCCCAGTAAAATACTCGGCAGGAAAAAGACCCACCACGTGGGAGTCGCTTCCTTGGATCCGGGTTTGGAAAGCATTTCCAGGAACCAATCGTTGACTGTAAATGCGAAAAATATGCCCGAAGCGATCATGGTTCCGAAAATTCCGGAAAATCCTCCCCTTTCCCGGACATGGAACCAGTGTGCGTTCACCTTAACTATGGACACTGCTCCAAAACTTTGAAAGTACATGTTCATACTGTACAGCAAAGCCATGGCAGGTACGAGCGGTATTGTGATCAGTCCCGGGTAAAGCACCTTGATCCTGATGAACAACCCAAGCAGGAAATTCATTACCGCCGAACCTATGGCAGCCGCCAAAATGCCCTTTTTCCCGCCGAGCTTGTCGACCAGGGGACCATTGAGCAGGAATGCAAAGGCATAAACCATTGTTCCTGCCCCGAAAATCAGGCCGAAGTCCTCCTTTGTCATTAGGTCGCCGAGGTTGTTCTTTGCTACCGTTAGATTGTATCGTCCCATGTAAAGCATGGCATAGGTCAGTCCGAGAGGAAACCAGTTCAAGAAACGTCTTGTCTTAAAGGCCGGAGTGTGTTGAATCACGAGTTCACTTTCAAGGTTCAAACTTTCCTCCTATTGCAAGGCTGCTATTTCAATAATTATGCCTACAACAATCTAAAATTCCTTGAAGACCCTGGCCAACGGCACTCCGGGAGCGCTGAAATCCAGGTTGTTGAACCAGCCATATGGAGTTTCGACCACTTGGTACCCGGATCCCTCGATCCGCTCCTTGGCCCTTGACAGCATGTCCCGGGCGAATTGCGGATCCGCCTTGGCTTCTGCAAGATGTGAAAACGAGTGCAGGACTATGAGCTTGGTATCCCACTTGCCTGCAAGCCATTTAAGGTTCTTGACCAACTTGGTCTCCACCTTGGATGCATTATCCTGGTCTTTGGGCTCGATATGTATGAACCCTGCTACCGCCTTTCGCACTTCTCCTTGTTCCGCGTTTTCGCTTCCCTGGTCAAGACCTCTTGTTGTAGGCACCCATTTCAGCCGGTCGACAAAGAGCATAAGCATCCTCATTGCATCTCACCTCGTAATCCCTTCGTGCTTGTAACCTGGCTTTGCAAAGATCAACTATTTCGAACATCCAGGAATCACGCCTCCTGGATTTTTTATCACCGGTTCAAATATCACCAATTCAAATATCAATGTTAAGGTCGTTTCCATAGGTTTGTAAAGCTGCTTTTCTGCGGGCATACCAAGATTTTGAATAAATTGATATCAGTTTTTGTCTGTCTCTTTTTCTTTGGTACCGAAAAATAACATGTTACAAGCTTGCAAAAGATGCGTCCCTGCGAAAGCTCAGACCGCCGCCCAGGTAGACTACATGCTCAAAACCGTAATTCTTGAACATCCTTGCAGCTTCGTACGACCTGGTACCCCTTGCACACACGAAAAGTATATTCTCTTCCTTGTTTAAATCACTGATTTTCGAACGCAGTTTTCCAAGGGGAATGGATAAAATAGGAGCAGTGCTGCTTTCAACCGGGTGACTCCCTGCCTCCGATGGTTCGCGCACGTCGATGATTTTTTCAGCATTTAACGGCGAAACCGGAGGAATGGGCCTTAGCCCGTCTTGTTCGGCGTTCAACACGGCAGCGCCAAGAAAATGTAGTGCGCTCACAGCACCGCTGTACGGAGGCGCATAGGCCGTATCCAGGTCCAGCAGGTCTGCTGCGTTTGCAGCTCTTTGAAGCAATGAAGACATGACATCCACTTCCCGCACCACCTCGCCCTGCCCTATAGCCTGCAATCCAAGCAAGCTCATGTCACTGGTTCGATAGACGAGCTTGAAATGGATTTCCCTGGTCTCAGGGTAGTAATGAGCCTTGTCATTGAAGGTTCCCCACACGCTGTTGCATTCAATTCCGAGCATCTCTGCCTGTGCCTTTGTCAGGCCGGTGCGTCCCACGTTCAAATCGAATACCTTGACAGCGCTTGAACCTGTTATAGGACCGGCCTTTCGCCTTCGACCGGCAAGGTTGTCGCCAATTAATCTGCCGTGTCGATTCGCCAATGATCCCAGGGGAAGATATACACGTTCGCCTGTAAGGCAGTGAACCACGGATATGCAATCTCCTGCTGCATACACATCCGGATGGCTGGTTTGCATGTACTCGTCTACTATTAAAGCCCCATTCGGCAAGGCATTCAGCCCGGCCTCGACTCCAAATTCCGTACAAGGCACGACCCCCAGCGCACATACTGCTGCATCGGCTTTAACCTTCCGGCCTGATTCGAGCATCACCTCGACGCCCCGGTCCATCTCTTCAATGGACATGACTTTCTTGCCCAACACCAATTCGACTTCCTGTTCTTTCAACTGGGAGTGAACCAAGGCGGCCATTTCCTCGTCAAGCACACCGGGCAATACCTGGGGCATCGCCTCTATCAGTGTCACCCGGGCGCCCCACATGGCGCTGAAAGCCTCGGCAGTCTCACAACCGATGAAACCTCCGCCGATGACCACGACACTTTCTATTTGCCCGGTTTCAAGACCATGCTTTAGAGTACGTACATCCCGGGGCGTTTTCATTGCGCGGATTCGCTTCGAATCAACAGGAATATTGAAAGGATCCATGGCCTTTGCGCCCGTGGTCAGCACGAGCTTATCAAAATCGATACGCATTCTCTCGCCTGATGCAATATCTATTACTTCCACTAACTTCTCATCAAGGTCCAAACGGTCTGCACAAAGGCCGCATCTTACCTCGACTCCCTTGAAGTTCTCGAAAAAAGCCTGGTCACGAAGCACATCGTAAGATGTCTTTCGAAGATCTTCCCCTGAATCAATATCTCCTGCAAGCACGTATGGCAAGCCGCATGCACCCACCGAGATCTCCGCCGTGCTGTCGATTACAAGTATTCGTGCATCGGGCATAAGGCGCCTGGCCCTGCAGGCTGCCCGCATACCTGCGGCGGATGCACCGATTACAACTATCCTGGTCCCCTTTGTTTTACCAAGTTCTCCATTCAATTCGCTGTCTGCCATAACCTAAAGCTCCTTTCACATGTTGCGCCTACAATCTGCCATATCCGACTATCATACAGCATGTTTCATCGCAACCGGGCAAACTGCGAATTTGAATAAACAAGGAAAGAAAAGTGCAATGGCCGGTCAAGGCTAACTATCGGTTATCACGTTAGAATTTAACCCTCCGTCCCCGTTTGCCCCCCGTTTGCCTTTCACTAGAATTTAACCCTCCGTCCCCGTTTGCTCCTGCCCGTTTGCCCCCCGTTTGCCTTTCACCATTACCTAGCGTATCTTTAATTCCGCTATTATTGGCAAGTGATCCGAAAGTCCCGCGCCTTTATTATCAACACCAGCCGTTATCACTTTCATACTGGAAAGCGAATAGAACAAATAATCGAGTCTCCTCGATGGCGCCTGCGAAGGAAAAGTCAATGATGGAATATCAGATGATGGACCGGTCCGTCCTTTCAGGCTGAAGGTTTCGATCGCCTCTGAAAATCCCTTCATGTTTCGCATTATTTGGATCGTTGAATCACCCCTGAAATCAGCTCCTGGCTCATCCGGGAACCCGTTTTTCTTCGGTGCCTCCGGCGGTATCGAGTTGAAATCACCGAGGACCAATGTGAGGGGCAGTTCCTGTGATGCTACACGTTTTGTCAACATGCGGGCTTGCAGCATCCTGTTTTCGATATTGAAAGCTTCGAGGTGCACGTTGAATATACGCATTTTTCCACTTGGGCCCAGGCTTACGTCTACCTGCTGTATGGCCCTGTGCAGGTAGAACAAGTTGTATAACAGGCTGTTCGTCCCGGGTTGCGGCAGAAGGTACCTCATGTTGTGTTCCAGGGGAAACCTGGATAATACACATTGCCCCGAGTGCATCCTGCCATAATGCTGGTTGGGCGGCCAATAAGGATAAGGGATGTACCTATTGTGCCATGTAGTTACGCATGCATAGTTTGAAAGACCGGTGGCCTTTGCCAGGTACTCGGCTTCATTTATCCGCCAAGTGCGGTGAGAATCAAAGTCCACCTCCTGCAAGGCTGCAAGGTCGACGCCGCTGTTCCTGATGAAAAAAGCAATCTTGTCAAGGAAACCCTGTATGGCAACCTTTTCGCGAAGGTCTCCAATGTCGTCGACCGGTCCTCGGCCATAAGCGATATTGAAAGTCATCACCTTGAGGTTGGAAGGCAACGATTTGGAAGCATCGTTTCCTGAACCCGAAGAGACTACGGGACAATCGGATATTTCTTTTCCAATCGACGGCCGGCTGGCCCACAGTACAAATATCACGAAAAGAACCAGCACCGAAAAGGCTGTCATCAAAACAATCATTGCAATTCTCTTGGACAATTCACCAACCGATTGCCGACAACCGATCAGTAAAAAGACACATCCATGCAAATAATCGCAGCCATCGGCAATGACTCTAGTTATAGAAAGTCAATTCGGATATCGTTAAATCTCCCTGGTCGTTTATCACCGAGGTTACCCTTATTCTCCAGCGATCCGAGGAATGCGCCTCGAAAGAACCCGACCATTTCTCCTTTTGGTTGTCCTTGACTTCAAGGGCAACAGCCCAATCGTTGGTCACCGGGTCGAAGTACTCGATGAAAAAATCCTTTGGCACACCCTCTTTCTCCTGTACGGCACAAGTGAAAGATGCCTTCGAGAAACTCCGCGGTTCCGCGTACCTGGCCTCCAGCCAACCCTTCCATGTCGTCTCCGTGGCCATCCATCTGGTGTCGATCTTGCCGTCAAAGGCAAACATGGCCCTGTAGCCTTCGCTGAATTGGCTCGAGGCTGTCGCATCCTGCACCACATCAAGCAGATTCCTTTTCTTGATGACCTTGCCGCCGCCACAGCTCGATAAAAGGGTAAAAATAAAAACAATAGTTGTTGTAAACAATATTCTTCGAACATATTTGATTGTAAAAGTGCGCACACCAAATCCAGTCACAGCCATAATTCGCCTCCCAGTAATTTTTTTTACTCTACCGGAAACGCCTTCAGTGCGGCCTTACCGCTGTCGGTCGATATTTCGAATCGCACGGCCTTGCATTTATGTCTTTCAGCCAGGAGCTTTTCATTGGTCTTAACCTTTGAAATGAACTTATCTTTTGAAATTCCCTTGATAGACTCGTTACACTCTTTCCTGGCTTTTATATAATCCTCGAAAAGCTTGTCATAATAGTTTTCTTCACCCACTTGAGGAGCTGCCTTTTCATCGCTTTCGTGGCTTTCCGGCTTTGCGCCCTGTTCCCTTTCCTGTGCAGTATCCTTTTTCGCTTCTTGGATCGCATCATGGAACAGCAGGGAATCCTCCCAGCTATCTCCTGTTTCATTTTCATCAGGAAGTTCCTTGCCAAGTAAAATCGCCACCATGGCATTCAGAGAACCTCCGACTGCACCCAAGTCGCCGGGAGCTTCCTGGTCCCACTGGTAGTCCCTGTTTCCATGTATAATCTCCTGGGCGCCGTTGAACAGGGCTTCCAGCGGTTTTCTCATATTTCTAATGATCAACATGGCCCATCCCAGGAAGGCAAACAGGAGAGCTCCACCGATAAGATAAAGTTGGCTCTTTGCATGCTCGAGCGGGATATTCGCACGCGTAACCGACCGAAGCATTGCATAGGCTATCTTTTCACCTCCAACAGCCTGATTGAAATCACTGAATACCGCCCAGTAGGTACCGGCAGGCAATTTTATCTTCCTGGGAGGCAAGTTGGTTCCTTCTTCCCCTTCGAAAACGGGCAATATCTCTTTCTTGTGATTATCCATGAATGTTTCCAGGGCCTTTGTATCATTGCCGGACATGGAGGATGCCAATATGCGGTCCTTATGAAGCAAGAAGAATTCGCCGCCCAGGAGCCTGACATTGTCCTTGGCTGTTTTCTTTCCCAGTGCATTCCCAACCACCAGGACCGCATCCACCTTTCCCTCACGTACAAAAGGCACTACTGATACGAGCTGGTATTCTCCATTGAAGTACCAAATTCCCACCCCGGATTTTCCTTGTAATGCCTGGGCCACCATAGGCTCTTTGGATAGATCGGCTCCCTGGTACTTGGCGTCGATGTTCCGGCCGATGGCTATTCCCTTGTTGTCGAGCACGATAAACAAATCAGCCTTTACTATGACCTGGGCCAGGACATGGGCTTCCTTGAAAACAGCGAAATGACGGTCTACAGGATCTTTTACATCAATAGCAGCAATCAATCTCTTTGTGAAGCACTTGGCCTTGACCTCTGTAATCTTGCGTTTAGCATCCACTGCCTGCAGCTCATTGTAGATTTTCCGGGATCTGAAGGTGTCGTTTTTTACTCTGTTGTCATTTACTTTGGCAATATCGTTGAAAACATAGTATTCATTCACCAGGCCGAATGACAGGAAGGACAAGAGCACCAACAAAATGATCTGTGGTCCAGGCTTCATCAAAAACCCCCATACAAGCGATACAGGCCGCCAAAATAATTCTGATTGATATTACATATACCAGGCGTAACGGGCAAGAAAATAAAAGACTTATGCTCATAGACTCATATCCATAATTATTTTTTTGACCCTAAATTCACTGCATGAAGTTTAATAAAAACAAAATTTGAAACAGGAAACAAATGCTGTCAGTCGTATTCCTTACATTTCCTTGTTCAAATCGACATCAACAGCAGTCCAATCCGGAGGACCCGCATCGATATCGATACCGCTCGCCTTCCATGTAAGAGCATTCCCTTTTTTGTCCGCCCCCTTGACAAGGATCTCAACTGAAGTCGCATTATCCAGGCCGGAGAGATAAACATGACCCGGGTCCAGCTCAATATTCCGGTCGACTATGGTAGGAATGGTTCTTGTCGTGTCCAGCCCCGCCCCAATCAGGGTCACGGTCAGGTCATTGCCCATGACATCTTTCAATGCTTCCTCGTCAGGAAACAAGAGGTGCACCGTGCCCGGGTTAGAGGAACTCCTCGCGAGTTTCACCTCTAACTCGAGCCCCTGCTCCTCTGAATTCTTTTCCAGCTTGAAGGGTGCGCTCTCTCCGCCTGACAGTACCTCCATGGAAGAATCAACAACCTCCACGTGAAGTTGGAGTTTCCTTCCCAATGGAATGCCCTTTAAAACAAGGAATCTCGATCCAAGGAAACATTTATTGTCCTGGGACATGCCGACTTCTTCGACCGAGACGTCACCCACTGCATCAGTGGACCTCGTATCATGCACGAAAGCCACCATCCACGAGGAACCCAGGCAAATCGGGGCGGAACCTCCGGCCGAGCCTTCGATGAACCTTGCGACCACCCTTACTTGCACAGGTTCCGAGCCGCAAGACAATATCGCCGGCAGTACAATCGACAAACCGACGAAAGGCAGGATGGAGCACGGCCATCTTGCCATCATTTTCCCGATCCTCATCTTAAATCTCATTGTCCACCCGGCCCTATGAGGATCGTTGCAGCCGACTCCGGCTCCTTGGGCCACAACGCCCACGTGGTCACACCGGCGACCGTGGCCAGCACAGCGCCGCCGACCGGCACCCAGAACCACCATGACTTGTACCACTTTGTTCCGGGTTCCCCGGCATTGGTCTTTATCTTACCCGGTTTGGGCGTTATCAAGATCGCACCCGTGGCGGTTTTATTACCTCGTTCCGCTGCACCAGGCTTGACCTCGAGGTCCGTATCGAGGCCTGCGACGGCGATCATCGCCATGTTCCTCGAAGCAGTGCCTATGGCCTTGTCATCGAAAAAACCTGCTCCTTTAAACGTCCATGTCTTGGTCAGAATCGTCTTGCCCTCGACTCCCATCATCCAGACCTTGCTGGATTCATCCCCGATTGATCGTGACATCACGACATATGAACAGCCTTGGTCTTCCGCTGCCTTTGCCAGCAAGCCCATGGATTCGGTATCCAGGTCAACAGGATCGATATCCCGGTCCAGCCGGGCCAGATTTCCTTTTGAGAACAGCGCAGGCCCTTTCTTTCGTAGATCGATACTTCTTGCCGTTTCCCCGCCCGCATCTACAGTGATCTTCAGCGAAAATCGCTCATAACCCGGCTTGACGATTGCCATACCATAATCCCCGGGTAATAGATTCAGGGACAAGGGTGTGTTTCCCCTATCCACACCGTCGATGTACACCAATGCACCCTGGGGCCGGCTTTTGATTTTGACCTTTCCGATTCTTGCTCCCGACAGGCCGGCTCTGGCCTTGTTGAACACCTCGACCACATCAGGAGGATAGTGCTCTTCCGTAATCCGCAAATCAGGAGATATGGAAAGTGCACGTTCCATTGATTTCAAAGCAGCCCGCTTGTTCTGGGCCAATAGCATTACCTGTGCATCCAACAAGTACAACTTCAAGGCAGCATCGGAATCAACCAGGCTTGAATCAACATCATCAAGGATCTTTTTGGCCTTTTTCAGCGCCTTGCCGGCCTTTTCAATGTTGAGAAACTGGTATGCCTTTTGAGCGCTGGACAGAATTTTATCGAGCCTCCTGATTGTCAAGGCTTTTTTGACAGAGGAAGCCGGGCTTTTCCCTGCAAACACAGCCCTGAAGTCATCAGGACCGACTATACTCAAACTGGCATTTTTTTCCAGACTCTGGCCGATAACGGACAAAAGCAATGACTGGTCTCCAACTGCCTTTTGCGAATTACCAAGGGGCAACAAGCAGATGCCCTGTGTTCCATAATCGCTGGAACCGGCCAAAATCATCAATAACCAAATCAACTTGGCGATGGGCAAATTCAGGTTCCTCCAATCAATTGATGATATCAAGTGTTTCTCCAGGCGGTCAAGAATAGAAAACATGCGCGTGTTAGCAGCATTAAAATGTCAGTAGGAAAGGGATCCGTCCCCTTTGGACAACCGCATTATAGGGACATCGTCCTTAATTCAATCATGCCCAATTAAATCAAATAAAACCAATTCCCCAAAAGCCCCAAAGGGGCGTAAAATAGCCTGGGGCAACGCCCCAGGAATTATTGGTACCAAACGATCCCCCCTCGCCCGCTCCGCGGGAAAGGGTGGGAGGCTTTGGAGACAGGCTTTGGGGACGGAGGCTTTGGGGAGGCTTTGGGGACGGAGGCTTTGGGGACGGAGGGGGCTTTTTTTCAAGGAGGCTTTGGGGACGGAGGGGGCTTTTTCAAGGTTGTGGAATTGCAATTTGATATTGATGTAATGGCCGGAAATTACGGAAGATTGTCGACCTCCGTCCCCCCTGGCGTCCGTCCCCCCTGGCGTCTCCCCCCTGGCGTCCCCCTGCCCCCTACCGTCGTAGGCGAGGACTCCACCTGGTATTAGCGCCGTTCATCAGAAGCAGGGTCTCTGGGATATCTTTCGGGTCTTTTATTAAGCCTGAACTCATGAGGTAGTTCCATGCCCCGAAATCGTTGTACGGGGAACCCAATGGAGGAGTGGCAACAGTGGTTTCACTTGACTGGGGGGTGTAACTGGTTATCGGGTAGACATGGCTTAACAGAGTATTCTTGTGCCAGGCCTTGGGGCCATAACAATCTTCATAACACGTGTAAAGAGCCGAGTACTCGACGACATTCCCATTAACATCCTGAGAGGTGGAGCTCAACATGATGTACAGGGTCTCCTCGTTCGCGGCTGCCCAGACAAGAGGCCCCTTGCCGTTTAGCAGGAACGTAGAGGTATTGAGGACGAAACTCGTCCAGGAGGGATTTGTGCCCTTGCGGGGCGTGGTCCTTATGAAAACCCTCGTTTCGGCCGACGAATGTGAGCTTTCTCCTACAACCAGGATCTCGTCACGATTGTTGTGCGCGGTGGACAAGTTGTTTACATACAGGCCACTGGTTCCCGCGATTGTAGTCGCCGACCAGTTGCCGGACAGTGAATCCCGCCTGAATTCCTCGAGTCCGGAACCCGGGAGAAAGCCATACACGCGCCAGTATCGGAACCTGCTATCGAACTCGGCAATCCTTGGACTTATCACGACCTCGTTGCCAGTGGAAACGATCATTTCATCCCGGCCCCATCCCGGTTTACCTCCGTCCGATCCTCGCTCATCCCAGACCGTCGCACTCAAAGCATAGTGACCCAGCGATCCTGATGTGCTGATAGCAAGCATCCGGTCCCAACCGTTGACCCCTGTATCGGGCCTGAAATCCAGCCACATCTTCGACTCATCGTCGTTCACAAACGGGATTCGAGCTCCCTCACGACTCGAGCAACTGCCCGCGGCAAGATCGCAGGTCGTCATATATACCCCTTGAGTTTGTCCTCCCCCCTCGCAGTAATAGAGCATGATTGCGTCTCTCGTGGGAGCGAGTGCAATGGCCCTGCGTTTGACGCAGCCCGAGGTGTCGGAAAAGAGTGCTGCGACATTCGGCGGGTTGGATCTATATGCGGATGCATAGATGTCTCCCTCGTTCGTAGCACTGGTCCATACAACGTCTTCGTCAGTCATTCCCGTATCGTAATAACCCGGAGAATGGAAAAGAAGCACACCAGAACCATTATGCAGAAAGGTCTTCGAGGTGAAGCCATGGAGAGCATATGTCCAGGATTGGTCGCTAAATACTCGTCTGGGAGCCGGGGAATCGGCACTGGCGATGGCATAATAATTCGAATAAGAATCACTGGATTGTCCAGTCCAGTGACCACTCCCGCCGTTTATCAGCTCGAAGCTCTCCCAGGGGGGGCCGTCGTTATCCGAGAAAACAGCGTAGTAGGGAGGATTATCCGTGCCGGAAGGCTCCCAGTTGGAATAGATGGTGTTTCCAAGCTCATAGGGGGATATCAAGGTACGATCGACTGGTGCGGAAAGCAGCGGGTACACCTCCAGCAAGGAACTCCCTGAGCCACCTTTATCGAGCGCAACACCGGAGATATAAACAGAGCCGCCCGCGTGTCCCCCGACCCCTAGGTGCTCTGCGGGGCTGTCGAGGTCGTCGTAACTACCCGGCAACTGCATCCGGCGCCACGAAGTCCCGCCGTCTTCCGAGCGCAGCAACCCGAGCTTGGTCTCTCCGCTTGAGAGCGATAAAGCAATATTGATGTATCCGGCCTCGGCATACACAGAGGGCGGACCTGTTATGTCGGCATCGAAACCAGGGGTGTTGATATCATTATAGGCGATGCCGGCGTTATCGCTCAATATTCCAGCACACTTGCCTTGCGCGGCGTCGTAGAATACTTGTATGACCGCCGTATCATTAGAGGATTCTCCGGCCCGGAAGCAATCCAGTGCCAAACCCTGGACCGAGGTTGCAAGCGCTGAAGAGATCGAACCAAACGACAGGCCGCCATTGCCGGAACGAACTTGGAAGACATCTCCATCCACGTTCTCCGGTGCGTTTCTCCATGCCACTATTACGGTGTGGTCTGAAGCACATGCACGTACTTCATATGCTTTGTATCCCGGGTTGGCGATACTCGCCGCGCTCCAGGTATCCGTGTCATTGTCATAAGTTTGCATTACGATTTCTTTGGAACCGGAGTCCTGTGCGAATAGCATGATCTTGCCGCCCAGTGATACCATGTCCAACCCCGCATCCGGATCGTAGGAACCGCTTGGGGCGTACCAAGCTGACATGCTTTCCGTATGGGTAATGCGTTTACGCTTTACTATCAAGCGGTTGCTGCTATCCTCAAGGAACGCACCCAGCAGGTAGGTGGTGTTCGCATCGTCCGGATCCTCCAGGCACAGCCCTGCGCCCGAAATGTAACTTCCCGACACCTCGAAGTCACTGTCTCCTTCTTCCCATGTATGTCCATGATCCGGGCTGTAGACATACTCGAGCGCATCACCGCCTACCAAGGTCAGCATGTAATTTTCGCAGCGGAAGGAGTCATAGATACTCGGTACGCTGGCGGTGCTCATCGCCATCTTCGAGCCCTCCCATCTGGAGCATGTAGAAAGAGTGTTACCGAACTGCTCGGAGATATTTTGCGCACCGTTCACGGCCTTTACGCCAAAATAGTAATTCACACCGTAATGCTCCATCCCATGCAAAGTAATATTGTTTGCCGTTGGCCCGGTTACGAAAACCGGGGAGTCTCCCTCGTAGGCCCACGTACCGTCCATCAATGACGGCGAGGTGCCATAGTAGACATAATAGCCGGTTATGCCGCTCTCAGCATCGTGTGACGGTTGCCACGAAACAGATACCTGACGGAAGCCGGCTTCGATGGAATCGCTGATGACATCCTGCGGCGGACTCGTATCGAGTAACACCGTATCGGTCGTGAACTGGGTTTCGTTTCCGGCCCGGTCCCTGTATTTGACATAAATGTGCTTCGTGCCGTCACCGTCGGATAGCGTGGCCGTGCCGGAAGCATAGGGCATCCACCTGTTTACGCCGGAACCTCCGCTATTGGTGAATTTACTGACATCGCTTCCATCGACCCACATCCATAAGTCGGATGCGCCGGAGATGTTGTCGAGCGCATGGACCGATAGAGTCACATCCTTCTTGTAGTATTTATCTCCCTCTTGAACGGAAACGCTGACTGGAGAGGGAGGCTGCGTGTCAAGGATGATACAACGGTTCGAAGCAGTCGACTCGTGGCCTACGAAGTCGCGGACCTTGAGGCCAATCACCTTGTTTCCGTTGGCGGCCGAGAGAACGAACGCCTTGTTGGGGATATAGGCCTGCCAATTGGCCAGGTCGAAGTCGGCGTTTTCTGCAATTTTGACTTCAGCAATCCCGGAACCGTTTTGGTCGTCCGAGGCGGTGATGGCTAGTGTAACCAGGGTGTTGTTGGTTATATTAGCCGGGCATGAAGCACCCCCGTCAATAGTGAAACTCACGCTTGATGGGGCGCCGACGTCAAGATGGATCTGATCCGAAATCGCCTCGCTGCGGTTGCCTGCAAGATCCTCGAAGCCGACCCAGACGGTCTTTATCCCGGATGTATTGTCCGCATAGCTGTACGTTACCAGTGTATCGTATGTATAACGTGTTCCGTCGAACGGTGACGAGTCATCGTCCAGGTATGCATAATGCACTCCGGAAGCAGTGTCCTGGGCTTGCATGGTCACGTAAAACAAGTTGCTGTCCGTGTAATCGTCGTCATCGTCGATCTGGATGTCGGTAAACACCGGGGCCACCGTATCGAGGTACACATCACTCTCGATGATTGCGCTGGTGTTGCCGACCGCATCCTTGAACCTGGCGAATATCCTTTTCTGACCATCGCGGCTGCCGTCGGAGGCATAGTCCTGTAATGTATAAGATACGGGAAAGCTGGGTGGATATGATATGGTAGCGGTTACGGTGGAGAACGCCATGTTTTCGGATAGCTCGGCGGTGCTCCATGTGCCGCTTGCAGCCAGGGCCGTGATATACAAAGAGCTGCTGTTGGTGTAATAAGTATCCGTGCCACCGGCTTCGACCTGGAAAGCTGTGGGAACCGGTGCCACGGTATCGATCAGTATATCGTCGCTTATGCATTGGCTCGTGTTACCTGCCGCATCCTTGAATGTAACGGATACCCAAGCTTGGACGTTGTCTCCGCCGTTGACCAGGGTCCACTCCTTGATAGTGGCGTAATCCTCCCATGTTCCCCCGGTGCATGCAGCATTGTTGCTGATTCTCATTTGGGTAGCGCCATTGGCTGCGATGTTCAGTCTCACGTTCCTGGAAGCCGTATGTGTGTCGTCGCCCCCGAGCGATACGATTTGCAACGAAGCGTTTTCCGGGGGCGTTTGGTCGAGTTCTATGTCGTCAGTGATGCAGGCCGACGCATTACCCGCAGCATCGTAATAAACGACCGACAACGTAACCGTACCCTCCGGTTGCGTCGTGGTGAAGGCCTTGGTGCCCGTGTAGTTCTCGGCCGTTCCCCCGTTGCACGTGCCGTTGTCGCTTATCTTCATCCGCGTCGCCCCAACGGCCGAAAGGTTCAGGAGCAGGTTCGGGCTGTTGGTAACCGGGTCGCCGCCGTCGATTGTCATAGACGTGCTCTGCGGCGGTGTAATGTCATACACGATGCTGTCGAAAATCGTCCCGCTCTCATTCTTGGCATCGTCCCTAAGCTTGGCAAAAACCGTCTTGGTACCCTCTGATGCACCGAAATCATAGTTTGTTACGGTGCCTTGCACCGGCACCCACGTGGCCCCGATGAAGTCCTGCGTGTTGCTCAACATCATCTCCGAAGCCGTGCCGTCATGGGTGATGGTCAGGGTACAGGTATGCGTCGCGGAGTTGCTATACGTTGCGCCGCCGTCTATCACAATACCCGCGTTGCCGGGGGCTATGGAATCCACCGTGATACTGTCTTGCGCTTCTACCGGCGCCCCCGTCGGGTTTCCTGCAGCGTCCCGGAACCTCACATACACGGTTCGTATCCCCTCGCCCTCTTCCAGGGACCACGCCACCGACGTATTGTAAGGCCGCCATGTGGCACCCGCAAATGCGGCGTCGTTACTTATCATCATATAATCCGCACCCTGCGCGGAGATGCCCAGGGTGACGATGCTGCTTTTCGTGAAATCGTCGCCATCATTTATAACGACGGTCGGCGATGACGGTGGTTTCTGATCAAACATTATGGAGTCTGTGACGCATTGAGACGCATTCCCGGCCTCGTCGTAGAACATTACCGAAACAGTCACCAAGCCCTCTGGTTGGGTGGTTGTCAGTGCTTTTGAGGTCGAGTAGCTCTCTACTGTCCCGCCGTTGCAAGTGCTGTCGTCGCTCACCTTCATGCTCGCCGCACCGGGTGCCCACAACGTCAGCACGAGCGATCGATCATTCGTCACCTCGTCTCCATTGTTGATCGTAACCTGTCCGCCCTCCGGCGCTATGGAGTCATACACGATGGAGTCTGAGACCACCGGGCTGATGTTCCCGGCGGGGTCCTTGAACCTTGCGTACACCAGCTTGGTGCCTTGTCCTTCGGTAAGGGTATGCTGGACCATTACCGAGAAGGGCGACCAATCCCCCTGGCCGAGGTCGTGGAAGTCGGACCAGTTACTCACCTGCATCAGGGTGGATGCAGGCTCGTCTGTCGAGAGGGTAATGTCCACCGAACGGTTCGTTGTGTAAGCGTCTCCTCCGGCGATCACCACCGAGTTTCCTCCTGGGGGCGTCATATCCAGAACAATATCATCCCACACTGTCTCGGTCTCGTTACCAGCCTCGTCCCGGAACCTTGCGTACACGGTCTTGGTGCCTTCGGGCAGGGACAATGTATATGCAATACTTGGAGAAAACGTGGTCCAGACCGCACCGGACAACGCATGCTGGTCTCCCAGCTTCATCGCCGATGCACCGGATGCAGACAGGGTCAACACCACGTTGCGCTGGGTGGTATAGGTCGAGCCATCCTGTATAACAACCGCCGGGTTCTCAGGTGGCTGCCGGTCCAATACAATGGAGTCACTGACCATGGCGGTCTCGTTTCCGGCATCATCCTGGAACTTGACGTATACAGTGTGGCTGCCGTCTGAATCAGGAAGCAGGAAAGCAACGGATGGTGCGTAATCCTGCCATGTTTCGAAGTCCACTCCATTCAGGCTGGTGGCATAACGCGTAGCACCGCCCGCCGACAACCCAAGGATGACGTTCCTGTCGGTCGTGTATTCAGCTCCACTGTTTATCACCACCATGGGCGAACTCGGAGCCCCGGTATCGAGGACAACCATGTCGCTCACTGTCTCTGTTTCGTTGAGGAACCCATCTCTGAACTTTGCATAGATCACCTTTATTCCGTCACCAGGCGAGGTTATCTCGTACTCTGCAGAACCCTCGTACTGCTGCCATGATGCCCCGGAAAAGGATTGGTTCTCCGCTATAATCATCTCTGTGGCATCCACTGCAGAGAGTGTCAGGTGTATCGTCCGCGTTGGCGTGGTTTCACCTTCATCGACTTCTACAGTGGGATTCTGGGGAGGGGTCTGGTCGAGCTGAATCGAGTCGCTGACGGTCACGGATACGTTGCCGGCCTCGTCTTTAAACCTGGCGTACACGGTCTTTGCTCCATCACCCGGCGGCAGTGTCCAGGCGATTTCCGATGCGACCACCTGCCAAGCCGCTCCCGGGAACCCGAGATCATCCGACACCTGCATAGCTGCAGTATCTTCCTCTGGATACGTCATACTGATCAGCACCTGCCTGGAACTGGTCCGCTCGGGGCTCCCCGGAAGGTTGCCCACTATTGCAACACCGATACGATCTTCAGCAGGAGGATCCGGATCGTACACCACGTGCTGCGTGAGGCAGGCGGTTTCGTTGCCGGCCTCGTCCCTGAACCTGGCCGACACCGACTTTTCGCCAGCAGAGTCGGTAAGCGGCAGGACGTAGGTATTATCGAATGGGACCCATGAGCCTGTGCAGGTATCGCCTTCGGAGAGGCTCATTTCAGTTGCACCGACCGCGTATAGAGCCAGATCGACCCTAGGAACCGTGGTGTACTCACCCTGTAGAATCGTGAAATAGGCCCCCTCGGGTGGTACCCGGTCCAGCACCGTGATAGCCGAAAGCGGGTCGGACACGTTACCGGCAGCATCCCTGAACCTGACGAAAACCGTGTGCTGCCCGTCTCGGTCGGACAGGTCGAACCGGGTGTTACCAACATATGCCTGCCACGTCGCACCCGTAAAGAGCACATCCTCGGCCAACTGCATCTCGGTTGCGTCCGAGGCTTCCAGCAACACCGACACCTGCCTTGTGGCGGTGTACGGAGCCGGCGTCAAGCTCATGGAGACCGGGCTGGGCGGCGTCGTATCCAGCACCATGCTGGCGCTCACCACGCCGCTCACGTTACCTGCCTGGTCGGCAACCTTGAGGTAAACAGTCTTTTGTCCGTCACCCGGAATCAACGTGAAGTTTCGCACGGTGGTGTAGGGTTCCCACACCGCTCCCAGGAAGCCCTCGGTCTGGCTTACCATCATCCTGTAAGGTTCCAGGAACCCGAGTGTACAACCATTCGCTTCGGGATAGTCCGGGTCACATGGCTCCTGGCCGGACATGGATAAGACAACAAACGGAGTAGTCGTATATTGTCCGCCGGTACCGATTCGAAGTGAAACAGAACCAGGAGGAGTGGTATCGTAATACACTTGAGCAGTTACAGGCTGCTTTGACTCGTTGCCGGCCTTGTCCACAAAAACGGCGTACACATGCTTCAATCCATCGGATACCGGAGCTTGGCCGAGCATCCAGTTGTTGTAAGTCCCGGAATATTCGGTATTGATGGCACCGCTCATATCCTGATTCCAGGATAGCCTCACCATGGCTATTCCGGATGCCGTGCCGTCTCCTTCTCCTGCGTCGTGCGCATCGAGATGCAGGGTTACGGCCGGGCTTGTGCAAAATTTCGAGCCATCGTTGATTGTAATGCTGCCTCCATCGAACGGCGGAGGGGTGGTGTCCAGGAATATACCCGCCCGCAGGACACTCGACTCTTGTCCAGTGCCTGTGAGGAACTTCAGGTACAAGGTTTTGTAACCGTCACCAGACGTGAGTATATGGGTGTACGGAGGCTGGTGCCCCGGTTCGAACCCGCCTCGCCACGATGTGTCACCCATGGACGGATCTAAGAAAGATTCGTCTTCACTGACCATGAAATCCACGGCGCCTGGCCAGCTCAAGTCGGTAAGTTCCACGGTCCTGCTGTTGGTGTACCCGGCTCCATTGTTGATGGAGAAGTCTCCTTCCTGCTTTGCCAAGGTAACATCGGGCGCAGTCGAGGTCGTCGACTCCACCACAGCGACCCTTCCGATTCTGGTCCGCACGTAGCCCTTTTTACGCGCCCAGAGCATGTAGTCCCCAACCCGAAGGTCGTTTATCTCGTAGTATCCCTCGCTGTTGGTCACCGCCGTCCTGGTCTCGCCTTCAAGCTCGATTACGATGCCGCTGTGATCGAATGCCGAGGCCAAAGACGCCCTGCCGGCAATGCCGCCGCGCGCCAAGAAGAGCTTTATCTGCCCAAGCTTGGTAACTGCGCCGGGCGACACCGTAACCGACGGGTGGTATACGTCCTCGTAACCCGGCAATGTCACTAGAAGCGAGTACGAACCGTTCGGTACCGACCGGAAGGACAGCGCACCAGTGGGGCTTGACGAGGTCTGGGTGAAAGTGCCACCCAGACCCGAAAGCGTAGCCAGGGCTCCTCCCATATCCTCCCGCTCCTCGAGCCACACGGTTGCATCGAGGTCTCCGGTCGTGTCCAGGAGAACGGTATCGGACACCGCGGTCGTCTCGTTTCCAGCCTTGTCCCGAAACTTGGCAAACACCTCTTTGGCCCCATCTCCTGCCGACAAAATGAACTCCACGGTATCGCGAAACGGCCGCCAATCCGCGTCCTGGAAGGAGTCGCTCTCCGAAATGAGCATTTCCCGTGCATCTACCGCAGTCAAAGCCAATTCGATCGTCCTTTTGTGCACGGCATCCGCGCCGCCTGCCACTATGATGGACGGACCCTGCGGCGGCGTGAGGTCGAGCGTTATTGTATCGGATACACAAGAGCTCTCGTTGCCGGCGGCATCCCTGAACACCACCGACACTGCGACTTCTCCTTCCTCCTGCCCTGTCAAGAAAACCGTCTGCCTGGCAAATGGACGCCATTCTCCTCCGTTGCAGGAGAGGTTGTCGCTAACCTTCATCTCGGCGGCACCGACCGCATGCAGTGATAAGGGTAGCTGGCGAGAAACAGAGAAGGGACTCCCGCCGGCTATGGAGAGCGTGGCCTCCCCGGGAGGCTGAGTGTCCAGCTCCACCCGCATCGTGGAAGTAGTGCTGACGTTGCCGGCCGGATCCCTAAAACGTGCAAACAGGGTCTTTGTGCCGTCGCCCGGGGACAACTCAAAGACAAGGGAGGATTGGAAATCACTCCAAGTACAGTCATGGAAGTCCGGGTACTCGCTCACCTGGACCTGGTTGACGGCAGGATCATCGGTCGATAGCTCCAGGGACACACGGCGGGACGTTGAATACATCCCGTCGCCTTGCAGCTTTATTGTGCCGATTGGGGGCGTAGTATCCAGGACTATCGTGTCGGATACCGCGTCACTTTCATTTCCGGCCTCGTCCTTGAACTTAACGTATACCGTCTTCTCTCCGTCCCCCGGCGGTAAAGTCCATAGTCTTGGAGACACGAAGGGCTCCCACTGGGCTCCGGTAAAAGAACTGGCATCGGACAACAGCATGTAGGCTGCACCTTCCACTGCCAAGGTGAGCAGCACCTCGCGTTTCGTAACGTACTGTGCACCATCCTCGATTCGCAGGCCTCCGAGGGACGTATCAGGTGGTCGTGTATCCAGCACGACAGTCGCCTCCAACGGCTCGAGGCTCTGATTGCCTGCGGCGTCGCGGAAAAGCACCATTACCCGTTTTTCACCGTCCTCCGGCGAAAAGGTCTCGGTCTTCCTGACGTTGTAAGGTTCCCACTGCTCCGTGTCGAACCGACCGTCCAAGGATATCTTCATCTGGGTCACGCCGCTAACCTTGCGAAGATTCTCCCCTTGGTCTACGGCGGAGATCGCCAAGACCACGGTAGGGTCTGTCATGTATCCCTTTCCTTCCCCTACTTGAAGGAGCTGACCTATCGGCGGAGTGGAATCCAGCACTATACGACCGGTGCACACGTCGGTCTCCGTGTCTTCCTCTGTAATGAACTTTACATACACCGTCTTCTCACCATCGCCCTGGGTGAGAATCCAAGGGTGATCGAACTCGATTGTGTCTGCTTCGATGGGAACCGTCTCCGGTTCAGAGAAATCGGGGTAATTGCTTATGATCATACTTTTTGCGTGGAATGCCCTGACATGCAGCTTCACTTCCCTGGTGGTCGTGTACGGTTCGGACAGTCCTGTGAACTGTTTTCCGCTGAATATCGCCACTGCACCGGAAGCAGGTTGGAGTGCGAGAACCCCGGCGGAGGCCTGGCTGCCTTTACGAACCAGAACGGGCTTCTCGGTGCCGGCTACCACATAACCGGTTTTTGCAGCCACTACGTTGTACTCACCCACAGGTATATTCTCGAAGACGAACAGCCCGTCCCCTCCTGTCACGGCGCTGGCACGATAATCCACCGGCTCACGGACCGAACCATCATTCTTAAAGCCGGCAGGTACGAGAGAAACGACCACCCCTTCGTGAGTGCCCAAGGGAGTTCCTGTTTCGTCCAAGAGCTGCACCGCTCCCTGAAGGGTGCCACGAAAGATGGGCAAGAATATCTCACCCAGGTCTACATGCACGCCAGGATCGACCCGTACTCCGAACAGAACATGGTCCCGGTACTCGGACAAGTGGGCTACGTCATGGACCCGTACTTGGTAAACTCCGGGAGCCACCTTGTTTAGTTGGAACTTGCCTGTTTCCCGGTTTGGAACGGCCTTGCTGCCGGAATCTTCCAAGGACACTTCAATACCCGACACCGAGTTCCTGGCCTCGAGCACGACCATGCCTGAAATGCTGCCCGTGCTCTTGAGAGCGGTCGGCGTATCCGGGTCGTACGGATTCGTCGGCGAGATTTCCGTGCTGCACGAGCAATAAATAAGAACGAGAGCAAAGAATGTAAAATTTCGGATGAAACCCAGCGTCCCAGAGTGCTCCGCTTTCATTTCGACTCCTCCCTTGCGCGATTGGATCAGACCTTACGCCCACTCCCACGAAAACCAAGAGTACGAGTATCCAGCCCGGTAGAGTAGTGTTGTCTTTTGCCATCGCTGTGAAATCGCCTGTACCCCCAACCAGGTGCAGACGCCCAACCAATGGGCTGGCGTAAAAGCATCATAGAACTATTTACGACAGGAGCTTTGCTCAAAATTCATAATATTTGGTAAAATATTTTATCACTCTCCCATGGCTCCTTCAAGGAAAACCATAAGTGCGTGGTAGCTGAATTAAAATGTCAGTAGGAAAGGGATCCGTCCCCTATGGACAACCGCATTATAGGGACATCGTCCTTAATTCAATCATGCCCAATTAAATCAAATAAAACCAATTCCCCAAAAGCCCCAAAGGGGCGGAAATAAAATAGCCTGGGGCAATGCCCCAGGAATTATTGGTACCAAACGATCCCCCCTCGCCCGCTCCGCGGGAAAGAGCGATTTAGGGGAAGAGGACCGCGGAAAGCCTACCTCATCAAGGAGACAAAAAAATAATTTGTTTGGCTTGAATCTCGCAGGGGCGGTTCGCGAACCACCCCTACAACCTCATGAAATGACGGCGTATTTTGGGCACCCAAAAAATCAACCTGGGTGGGGAGGGTCCGGGTGGGGAGGGTCCGATCAACCTGGGTGGGGAGGGTCCCATCTTAGGTTCCCCTTAATTATTTTCTAATTATTTTAGTTGTATTATTTTTTGAGCGGCCAAAGAACAGCCGCAGCCACCATGAACACCGGTATCATCAAGACCATGGAGGAAACAAAAACAATGCCCTGTCTTGTCGTGAACCATAGAATTTCGCCTGTCAATCCCAAAAGCATTACAACAACCGAAAGCCAAATGAAAATCCCGGGCCGAAAAAGTAATGAAACAACGGCCTTTTTCCTACAGCCCACAGCAAGCGTAATTGCTATAAGCACCGGCAAGATAAGAAAGGGAAAAAGCATGTGTGCCCTTATAAAGATATTATCGTTTAGGGCCCGGGCAGCAGGAGCTTCTCCCGCTCCGTACAAGCCCTCGTGCATCTCAATATAGACGCCCAGCACGACTGCGCCTATAAAACCCGTTACCCAGGCTGTGACAATGCTGTTCCGCACACCTTTTTCCATGGCTGACAAAGGTTCCGGGCCATGCCTCCTCTGTGGTCCGAAAAGTCCGGCCGCAAGAACCAGGAAACCGATCTCCTGTAATGTCAGTATCACGTCGTCCAGCGGGATACCGCTTTGACCCGATGCGAAAAGCACAGGCGGCTCCCAACCGGTAATTGCAGTAGAGACATAAACACCGGTCGCCGCCAATAGACTGACGAGCACAATCCAAAGACCGGTTTCGCTGATGTGGCTCCACAAAGCGTCACGAGACTGATAATGCAAATATGTTGCGGCAACCGCCGCCAAACCGCTCATCAGGGCAGCCATGACGAGGTGGGAATGAGATGTTACCAGGCCTTCCCGAAAGTCTTGTGGACTCATTTTCGTGGCGCCGAGCCATGTATTCAAACCAGGAATGGAACTTGTGCCGATGTCGATTGACCAACCGGCAAGATGCCCCAGCGGCCCTGCCACGAGGATTGCCGACAAGGAGACGAGCAGAAGCAAGAAACCGACGCCCCGCTCTTTTTCCCTCCCGTGTTCTCCGAAATAACGTTTGATCATGCAGGCCACGAGCACCAGCCCGAGCAATTCCGCCATCGACATGCCAATGACCTGTGCAATAGTGCTGACAGAAATTTCCTTGCTGGCATTGAAGACAGAACCCACACCCGCAAAAAGTACGGAGAGCATGGCGGCGACGGCAAAGGCATTCCCCTTGGTCAAGTCCAGGTGCAGCACCTTTATTGTTAAAATATAGAAAAGAATCAGGGCAGGGATCATTATCGCGTGATAATAATTGGCTTCAGGGTAGGTGAAATCTCCCGGAACAAACCAGTGAACATTGAAAAAAGGACTTGAAACAAGAGCTATCACAATCCATGAGACAGCAAAGAAAACAGCGAAATCAAGCAAAATGCCGGGCTGATTAGAAAGAGCCGTCTTTTTGTCATCTTCGACTATCAATATCCTCATCTCTTTCAACCGTTCTCCAGAGCATTACTCGGTTCATTCAAACTACATCATAGATTGCAATGCAACAAGAATGCCCTTTCGCCAGGCCGCTGATAGAACGCAGACTCCTGCTCTTGCCTGGAGTTGTCCTCTATAGTAATGTCCAACAGTCGGAGGTGGACAAAGTAGTACCTTGATTCTAGGACGCAAACTCCAGATATGAACGGAGGATTGAGATATGAGCGAATATGACGAAGAAAAGAGCGGCCTGTCGTTTTTGTCAAAGGCCTTGATCGTCCTTGTTTCAGTAGCCGCCGCACTCGCCCTCTTCTATTACTTCAGTGCAAGGAATGCCGGCCGTTACAAGCTGATCCTCGATGGGAACAAACTGGTGGTTGAAAAGGGCTTGTTCTTTCCAATAGGCATGGGCCGGTACGAACCCGAGGACAAGAGATTCCTCTCCGCGTACGAGCCGATAGAAGTTCCGGCCGAAAGCTCGCCTCCCGCCGACAGGACATTCCACGAACTTGCCGACATCGACGTTGCGCTCCTCAATTACATTCTCGATGTTTCGAAAGACCTGGTCGCAAAAGGAAAGCCCGAGAATTTCGACCAGGCATTGAAGCTTCTCAAGCGAGTGGATGAATTGCCTGCCCTTTCAAATGCCCAGCGACAAAAAATAAGGGACACGAAAGCAGACGTGTATTATTCCCAGGGCAAGCTGATACTTCAAAAGGTTGCGGACGAGCTTCGAACCGTCCTCGAGCACTTCAGGGAGGCCAAGAACTCCGGGGGTTCCACAGGCAAGTACAGAGATATCGACCACTGGATAGCCCTGCTCGAAAGCAAGATACGTTACATCGAATCCGGTGAATCCACATTGCCGCCACAAACCACGCAGCCCCGGCCCATGCAGCATGAACAAATGGAGCAGATGAAGCAGCATGTCCGCCCGATGCAGAGATACACTCCGGACGAAAGCCAGGAACCGGTTCAAAAACATATTCAAACCGGTCCGGGAATGGAAACCAGGATACAGGTGCCGCAGCTCGAACCCAAGCAAGAAGATACCGCCAAAAGCAAGGAATCACCCAACAAAGGCACCAAGACGAAAAAACCGGCAATCAAGGGAGAGACATTGTAGAGCCGCCTTTGGCGAATATGGATAACGAGTTTCGGTTTTCGTTTCATGACCTCGCGAGACAGGGAAGCCCCCGGAACTTAAGTTTTGCATTATGTCACAGGTCATTGGCACGAGTTGCCCCGGCCGCGACCACTCGTGCCCCGATTCCAACGCCGATTTCACTTGCAGCAGAGCCGTCCCTCTTTGCAATTTCCAGGTAACCACAGCTTCCAAAGAGTGCGAGCAAGCCGCCTTCTTCAACATCGCTGTAACTTCGAACAACATTGCCCAACCGAAGTCCCATGATGGAAACCGTCAGGTTATCCTTTTCGATACCGGTCAAAACAGGATCCGTTTCATGCAAATTGGTCTGAAGATTCCCGAAACGATCGACATGTACGACCCTGGCGACTATTTCCCCGCCGTCCACGACCGGCCTTTCAATATTCAGTTCGACAACATCGTCCACACGGGGACCGACCCGATCCATGGGCTCCCCAAGGGCCAGCCGGGCCGCAACAGGCGCGAAAACATCTCTTCCATGAAATGTCGAAGACACGGATTTCATCACCAGGTCCCGGTTGGTTATCTCCCTTGCCTCGATTTCATTGCCTGCGGCCCTGGCCGCCGGAATCAGTACGCCGTTGTCCGGGCCGACAAACCTGTAACCCCCGGCCTCAACGGCAATGGGCCGCCTTTGCCCCCCGACTCCGGGATCGACCACCACAAGGTGAACGGTTCCCTTTTGAAACCAGCGAAAACTGCAACCAAGCATGAAGGCTGCTTCCACAATATTTTGCGGCTCCACCAGGTGGCTTATGTCCACGAATTGCACATCAGGTACAATCTTCAGGATAACCGCCTTTACCTGCGCCACATAGGAATCTTTCAGACCGAAATCGGTCAGCAAAGTTATGATCCGGCGAGCCATCTTCTCCTCCCTGCATCCAGCCGTGTTACATCGTCAGGATATCACGTGCAGCCAATCCCTCATCAGGAACAATACTCTTCCAATCAGCAATGAAATCCTGGCCATCACCGTGTACCCGAACGACGCGCCGAACCCGGCCATCAACACGAGAACACCGAACTGCGACGTCCATTTCAAAACTCTCTTCCTCGGCATGGAAAAGAAGAAATACATGAGTGCGCATATTGTACCGACTACCAGGAGCAAGTCACCGGCAACTTGTGCAATGCCGCCGTCGAAGCCCACCTGCACGGTGCTTTGTACCTGCTTTAAAACTTCGGCATCGATTACCTGGGGTATCTGCACACCGGCGGAAAAGCCGACGATGAAGGCCAATGGAAACCTTGCCAGCCAGGCGGTCTTTTCGCCGAGCCTGGCCAACATGAGCAGCATCATTATTACAGGTATAAACTGCAGCCCCGCAAACCAGGCAGCCGGATCCTTCATTATCGGGTTGACCACTTGCGGCCTTATTACTTCGAACCAGGCGAGGCAAATCAGGTACCCGCCGGTCACTCCCACCATGAGGTGTTCGGCGAACTTGTACAACGGGTTGTCCTTGTACATGAAGGAAAACACGCAAAGGGTCAATAAGGCCGCAATCCATGTCCATATTACGTCAGCCATGATGCCCGCCTCTCTTCCATCGGCCCAGGAAAAAGGAAAGATTGCCCAGAACAATCAGGAGCACAATCACTGCATGCGCCAGGCTCTGTGAATCCATACCCCTCATTCCATCCCCCAACCGGGCCATCATGTTGTTGTCCAGCAACAGGCGCTCATACTCGGCGGCGCCCTTCATGCCGCCTATCAGGCCCTTGCACTGGCCGGCCTGCAGGTAGGGGTAGAAGTCGGAGGCCATTACCGCGGTTGCGCCCAGCACGAGTTTTGCACCGAACCTGGTAACCGCGTAGCGAATGAAGTACTCCGGTTGAATCGACGAGGAAATATCCACCACCAGGCCGAAGTCGTCGTAACTGTGAACGTCCTTCATGATCTCGTACGAGTCCAGGACGCGCCCGGTCGAATCGGTAGGAAAGGCGTCCCTCACTTCCCTTCCCATGAGAAGCAGGGCATTCAATACCGACGGGTTGTAACCCAGAAAAATATAGTCCTTGCCGTACACCTTGTTAAACTTGGCCGCGGTTCTCTTCAGGTCGTTTTCGGCCAGCCCTGCGCCTGCAGGCATGAAGTTGATGACTACCACCGGAATATCCCTTGCAAAGGCGTGGGTCAGTAAAGCCCTTGCCACCGGCCCTAGTTCCGCGTCTCCTCCAGGCTCGAAATCATAGGACAAGAGCAGCGGCTTACCCGTGCCTGCCAGGGCCTCGACCGCGTCGAATGCCTGTTTCACCGGCTTGGTAGGCCTTACAGGCAGGTTCATCGGGTACAGGAACGGCACGATCACCGAAACCGCAACCAACAGGAAGATCCACCGCCTGTCAAGGTTCTCGAGCTTGGCGGCCAACGTGCTCAACCGTCATCTCCCATATAAGATCTCTCCTTGCCGAAGAGCACCTTTATTGCCGTGGCTGCGATTCCAAGGCCTACACCGATCATGATTGCCCTCTTTGCAGCGGTGTTCGCATAGTCCAGGAGCCAATTCGCCACCCCGGGCATGCCGCTCCAAAGCAATCTGCCTATGGGCACACGTCCCAGCATCACGATGACGGCAGTGAGAAGTAAAACCGTGGCCTCGAGGTTACGGGCCCTGAAGGCCCTGAACGATGCCGATGCAATGAAGAATGCAAGCAGACTGAACATGGTCGCCTCTGTCGGCATCAGCACGTTCACGAAAATGTCGTTAAACAGGGTACCCCGCTCCATGCCGGTAACAAGACCGATTCCCGCGGTTGCAAACAATGAAACCAGGGTTACGAGCGAGTACGGCCAGTTCTTGTCCTTTGATGCAACCTTCTGGAGGTGGTGCCTGACAAGGCTTATCGTGCCCATCACAAGGGCCCCGGCAAATATGAAGACACCCCACCGGTTGAGTTCCCTGAAAATACCGGCAAGAGACGGGTGGGGTACGAAGTACTGCACCAGGCTGAACAGTCCGACCAGGGAGGCAAAGGCAACAGGCAAGATCTTTTTCAAGTTCCAAGTCTCTCCATGAGTCTCAAAAAACACCGGACAGCAACGACACGAGCGCATCGTGCGCAACCCTTGCCCACGACCAACATCCTGCAATCGCGGCCCAGCCCGCGAGCAGTCCGCCCAGGCCCAGGATGCCGGCCAGCACCGCCTTGGTCCAGTCCTGGGCTTTCAAGGTTCCAAGGAGCGACGGATTTTTCCCAAGGTATGCTCCCGCCGCATACAATTCTTCGCCGATAAGGGTATAATCACAGGAAGTTATGAAAAAGGGCAACTGGGTCACCCTGTCCGTGGCTGCAATCTGGACCGCACCCGTGGAGGCCCCGGTTTCCGCCAGCAGCAGGGCCTCGGCATAGAAAAGGCCGATGAACAAGTTTGCGCCGGGTTTTTCCCTGACCATCATTCCCGCGACCGCCGCGGCATAGGCGAATTGCCTTCCCGCGACAAAAAAAACATCACGCTCGTCGTATGCCTCGGGCTTGCCTGCCGCAAGGCAACCTTCGAACACAGCTTGCTGGGCCGCAGTGAATACCACCGGATCCCTGCACGGCACCAGGAGCCTCGTCGCATACTCTGCATTCGTCTTTGCAACCGAAGATAAGATGGAAATGGAGGCGACAGTGCCTATATCCGACATTTCCCCGAGACCTGTCGAGTACAGCACTGATTTTCCCATCTCCGTTGCCCTGCCCACAGCCTCTCGTATCGCGTCCAGGCCGGGAATGGGACGAAGGTACATTCCTTCGGGATTCCGGCCCGCCTTCCTGGTGAACATGAGCACCAGCCCTGTAAACAAGAGCACTGCTATCAAGATGTGCAGCCTGGACCAAACAAACCACCCGGCTTTCAAAACCACGGGTCCGAGCACCTGCGAGTTGCTGCACACCATGCCGGAGCAGGCCGCAACCAGGTAGTAAAAGCCGCGGCCCCGGCCTTTCCTGTCTTTGAACTCGGAGGATCCCGCGGGCATGGATTGTATCTTCCTGAAAGGCCCGGACTTGTCCGAACTGCGATATAACCGGTATTCGAATCCTGCCGCCGGCTTTCCTTTGGATCCGGGATCGTCTTGCGAAGGGATCCACTGCAACACCACCCGGCCACCCTTATTGTCGCCCTTCAGAGATACATGCAATCCTGCAACAGGCCCGGGACCCGGTTGAATGCCTGCTTGTTCGAAGCCTGTTTTTCCCAATCGCGGACCCGGCCCCTCGTTCTTGGCCCGGTCGTTCGTGCCTTCTGCTTCCGCCTTTGCTGCAGGAGGTCCGGCAATATCCAGGCAAAGGCCGGGCTTCCCCGGAGCCAGGGCCTTGAACGCAATCCATCCAAGGAAAGGCGGCGAGGCGAAAAGCTGTTTCATTAGGGCATCTCTTGCCTTTGACGAATCCATACCTGCGAGCACGTGCATGGCTTCTTTCCTTGCGACCAGGGAGACATCGGGTGAATCAATGATTTTTTCGAGATAAGGAACCACCTTGGGGCCGCATTCCCCCCGAAAGCCTGGACCCGACATGCTTTCCAGGGCCTGAAGGGTAACGGCCCCCGGTCCCTTGAGAGCCATTTCAGCCAGGACATCGCACGCAGTGGAAAGATTGCCCGAAACAACGCCCCTGACAACACTCGACCTTACCTGTTCATCGTGGTCCAATGCCATTAGTGCGAGCATGTCAAGCCATCTTGCATACTTCTTTTCAGAAAGCGCTTTTGCAACGGCCCTGCGAACCATTGCATCGCCGTCCAGCAATACCGCGCTTATAAAGGGCCGGACAAAATCAAAGGCCGAAGGCGGGGCCGCACGAACAAGGCCGGCTATTGCTTCCCGTCTGACGGCCGGATCCCTGTCCCTTACAAGTGCTGCATCCAGGCGTGCCACGTCCTTTGAAAAAACGAGTTCCAACATCTTGCCCGATATCCGTGCGACATTCTTCCTGTAAACGGCCCCTTGGCTTTCAGACTCCCTTTTCAAGGCCATGGTCAATGTCTCCAGGTCTTGCTTGCTCCAACCGGACAAAAGTTGCTTAAAACCGTCCAAGGTGAGGCCGGACATGGCAAAAAAGATTCCAGGGGAGGTGCTTTTATTTTCCCTGTTATCGCGGCTTGGGTCTAAAAAAGAAATAATGGTTTCTTTGTCCATGTCAAGGAGTGCAGCAGTGCCAATCGGCCCGAAAGTATCCAGGTTCATGAGATTATCAAGGGACCTTACCACAGCGGCTGCCTGGTTCTTACCGCATTTCCGCGCTGTCCTTGCAAGGAGAACGGACGTGACATCATCGGTTTCATCAAGAAAACCGGATGCGACCTTGCAGCCCTTTTCGCCCGGCACGGGCATGTTCGCCAGCACTATGGCCCCTGCCCTCTTCTCGTCTTCGAATAGCGCGTCGATGCCGAGTGACGGGTCCTGTTTCAAAAGCTTCAGCGCGAAATCCTGGACACCTCGTGTGCCCACCAGGCCCAGCTCGTATGCAAGCCCGGCCGTGTAACCGGCTCTTGCGCGGGCCCTTGTTGCCTGCTCGATCCTTTCTCTCTCTTCTTCTAATTGCAGCCTCAAGGGCATGGAAATGGTCCCTTGCATTTCAATGTCCCGCCTTGCGAGGAACTTATGCTCATAAACGTATTTCCTTGCTTCAAGGGATTGGGCAAGCTTTCTTTCGAGCACCTCTTCTTTGTGCCCGTCCTTTATGGTTGCGCCTTTAAAGGCCTCGTTCCTGCCATCGCCGGACCCGCCCGCCTGTTCTGAGGAAACCTTTTCCTTTGACTTCGAACCAGGAACATCCACGTGCCCGGCCTCTTTTGAAACTTCCTTTTCAAGCCTTTGGACAAGAACTGCGTAATTTTTGTCGCGCAGGCTATTTGCATGTTCGTGCAGCCATTTGCCAAGGCTCTTTCTTGCTTTTGAACCAAGTAAGGAAAAAGACCCTGCAACTCTCTTGAAACCTGTTGTTCCATATCGTTTCAGCAAGAGCTGAACCGCAACGTCCTGAACCAAGGGATCCCTATCTTCGAGGGCGCCGGAAAGCACATCCTTGCACCCGGATGCATTGCAGGTCGCAAGGTAGTACGCCCTTGCAGGTCCTGCAGGAGAACCGGCAGACACGCCATGGCCCGGGTTTATTCGATCACTGCAGCCGGAACCCGGGACCACTGAAGCCGAAAGAAGAACCAGGGCGGTTATCGAAATTTTCATTGAACTTCAGGCCTTGCTAAGGCTTGTGCAAGACTGAAAGGTCTGACTTGAAACCAACCCTGGCTGCAATGAAATCACGATGGTCGAGGTTGAGTTCACTTGCGATCTGCCTTATCTCGACGTCTTCCTCGCTGCTGACATCATGGTCTGCGGCAGCCACTGCAAAAAGGCATCTTAAGAGCATGAGCTTTTGCTCGCGGCTCGCAATGTTGTTGAACTCGCGGGTAACGATGAAGTCGTCCGTGCCGCCGAAGACCTCGCCCCTGTTCCTGGTCATCTCCACCACGAGTGAAGCCTCTCTTACGGTCAGCCCGGCCTCGTTCTCGAGGACTCTTTCCATTGCCTTTGTTTCGACATTGGAGACCTGCATGTCGGCCCTCGCCACCCTGCTCAAGAGGTATGCAAAACACGCGATGTACCTGGCCTTGGACGGCTCAATGTCGGACAGTTGTGCTGCAAGCCGGCGCGTGGCCTCTGATTCGGATACATGGACACTATTGGTATTTTCCTTCTTACCAATGCCGAGCAGCTTGAGCAGGCTCATTCTCACCTCCCGCCTTTTAAATCCCGGAGCATAGATTAACAAGTTCGAGCAGGTGGAGTCCAGGGTTGGTTACAAATACTTCTCATGACACCGATCAGCATATTTCTATTGAAACGGTTGAAAGCATGAGAGACTGGACCGGCACAGGCTCTAATTGTTCACGCCGAACAAGGGGGCCAGCCTGCGTAAACGCAACAGGTTTATGAAATTCATGGTTATGTGCGCCGTCATCGGGGCCAGGAGGTTGCCGGTCAGGAGAGCAAGCCCTCCCAGGACAAAACCCATTGCAAGTGCTGAAATAGTCCATGGCAGGAATTTTTTATCCGGCACGAAATGCACTGCGCCGAAGACGATACTTGCGATCACGTATCCGAATTGTGGCTGGACCCCGCCGCGAAACAGCAGTTCTTCCGCAACACCGGAAACCAGGGAAATATAGGCTGCATCCAACACGCTTATGGGCCCGATCATCTTGATCATCTCTCTCTCAAGCACCCTGGCCCACCTGAAATGCACGTGCATGAGCCTTGAAACAATGACAGCGATCACTGCAACCAAGAGGCCCAGCAAGGTGTACTCGGCCCACGGGGACCACGGTCCCGTAAAGGCCTTTACAGGCTTGATCAACGGAGCGCCCGTGAAGAACACCCCGGGCTCGCGCCGCAACCATCCCCATACCAGGGCCAGGGCAATGAAACCGGCATAGAACAGGGCGATCGAAACCCTTGATATGCTCTTTCGGTTGTTCAAGTTATTTCCCATATAGTCTCTGAAGACCGGCATTACTGAAATAGTGATCCAGGATCTGCCTGAAATCCTGCCCTGCCTCTGCCCTGCCGATGGCTCCGATCTGGCTCATGCCCACGCCGTGTCCCCAGCCGCCGCCCCTGAAAACAAAGACCCCGTTCCGGTCCGGGCCCGTGCATTGCGAACCTGCACATTGATCAATCACGAACATTGCGCTCTTGAGTCCTCCAAACAATCTTCTTATCGGGAGTTCCCTTTGCACCACGGCCGAACCCTTGTCTCCCAAGATACGCAACAGCACGATCCTGCCTGACACGCCCCTTTCCAGGACATCGAGCTTTTCCACATGTCCCACGTCCAGCTTCTTTGCAACCAGTGCATCCAGTTCCCGGCTGCTCAGTTTTTTCGTCCACCTGAATGTATCGGCTTTCAAGAAACTCGACTTTGCCTCAAAGGTCAAGGGAGGATGGGCCAGGAATTCACGCAGGTTCGAATCATTCAATCCATGCCTGAAAGGGTCCCATGATCGATCGCCTGTAGGCCCGTCCGGCCTGCCCCTTAAATTGGGATTGGGAGGCGACGGCCATGCAGCATCGTTGTTCTCCGTGAAACCTCCACTGACCGCGCTGTACACGGCATCGAGCACCCTGCCAGTGCTGTCTAACAACACCATTCCCCTGGTGCTGTCCACTGCCTCGCTCGTCCTTTTTTTTTCCTTGGTCACTCCGCCGTACACCTGACAATGCTGGGAAGCGCACAACATGAAAGGATCGGCCAGGTGCCTTGTGCCGAGTTTTGCAAGGGCTTCGGACCTTGCGCTGCATGCCTGGGCCTTGAGCGCATCCATGGCTGCCCGTGAAAAGATCTCGGAAGGCACGGTGCCCTTCAGCCAGTGCTCGAGGGAAACCTCGTTAATAACACTAAGGGCGGCCTTTGAATCTATGGCGACCACGATATCGCCCCTGAAAGCCCTGTCCTCGAACCCATGCCAGGGGTAACCCCTGCCGTATTCCACGGACTTCACCACCACGGGATTGTCGCCTGCCGCGGGCCTGAACCTGACACCGTCCCGGGCTTCGAGCAAGGTTGAACCACTCCCGGACAAAGAAACCCGCACCCTGCCGCCCGGCAGCTTCAGCATCTCTTCGAACAAGGAGGCCCTTACCCCTTTTTTCCTGTACAAGTCCTCTACGGCCTTCATCGCGCCGGCCCTTGAATCATAACCCTTCAGCACTATTGAAAATGAACGGGTATCCAGTGTCTTTCCCGCAATATCGATCAGGCCGCCCTTTAGATAAGCCCGCGGCGAATATCCGAGCTTCCGCCATTTTTGGAGCGTCGACTTGACGAAATCGATCCTGGAAGGGTCACACGATGCAACCTCGACCCAGGTCCGGATCTTTGCCGGCCTTGCCTTGATGATTCGCACGGTTACTTCGGTGCCTGCCTGCATTTCCAGGCCGTTGCCAAGCAGGCTCTCCACCCTGAACCGGCCTTTACAGGTTACCCTGACAACCGGCTTGTTCTCCATGAGTCCCACTGTAAGCAGGGGAGACCCGTCCGCCGCCATTTTGACTTTCGAGCCGTACAGGTCGTCAAGGTTGTGTCCCAGGGACCCGGCCCGGGCAAAAGAGGCATGAAACGCCCCCGGCAAAATGAACATCGTTACAACAAAAGCGGGCCACAATAAGAAACTTCGCTTTGACATCCTTCTCACTTGATGCTCACATCGAGGTGCTTCAACAATCCGCCTGTAAGATCCAGAAACGTAACAGAGGCCCTTTCCAGGTCTATCTTGGCCTTGAGTTCCGACAACCTCGCGTTTTCGAGCACGTCCTGGGCCTCGAGCACGTCCCTGGTCGTATTCCTTCCCAGCTCGAACATGGCCTTTTCAGCCTCTAGTCTCTTTTCCGCGAACATTCTCGACTTGCGGCTTACAACCATCCTGTTTCGGGCCGTCTCCACCGCCCTTATTGCCGATTCCACCTGGCTCTTGGTGGAAGCCTCGAGCTGCCTCACCCTCACGGAGGCTTCTTTGTAGTCAGCCATGGCCCTCTCAAGTTCTCCCTCTGCCGCATCGTTTCCAAGCGGATAGGTGAAAATCAGGCCTCCGCCGTAATTCAGGCCGTCCTGGTCGAACAGGTCTTTCCAGGTGTCGGAATAGTCATCTCCACCATTTTGATTGCCCTTGATGTTTGCATAGCCGGTGGTTCCGATTGTCCCGAAAAGGCTAAGGTCCGGCAGGGTCTTGTCCATTTTGGATTCGAGCAATCGTTTCCTTCTCACCACATCCTGCCTACCGGCTTTCAATAAAGGGTTCAGCTTCAAGGCCATATCCACGGCATCGTGCGTGTCAAGACTCGCGCTCCCTTTCCCCGGCTTGTCTTTGGCCACGATCAGTACATCGGTCGGCAGGTTCAAGAGCAATGCAAGCGCGCTGGAAGCCTCCTTTACACTTGTTTCTGCAAGGAGAACCAACTCCTCTCTCGACGCCACCGCCGCCGAGGCCTGGAACACCGAAAGCTCAGGCACCATGTTCACCTCGAAGGCAGCCTTGGCCGCACGCTCCTGCTCCTTTGCAAGATCGAGGTTGTTCTTCTTTATTTTCAGCTCTTCCCTTGCCAGCACCAGGTTCCAGTACGCCCTTGTCACCTTGGCGAGCACGTTGCTTACCTTTGCGACTCGGGCGAGAAAAACCTGGTCCCTGTATGACTCGGCCGCCTCAATCTGCGCAAGGTTCGCCTTGAACCCCAGGCCTTTCAACAAGGACTGTGACAAGGTCAATCTCAAATCCGTGGTCCAGATCGACCTGTATCCCTTGCCCGGCTCGTACAGGCCGGGCGCCGTCTCCCTTGTCACAAAGGTCTCGTATTCGCTCCAGCCGTGCTCGAAAGAAAGAGATGCGCTGGTTCCGGTGGAAAAGTACTTGTTCACGCCGACCTTGAGGTCCACCCCCTGTTGGCTGAAGATTTCCTTGTTGTTTTGAGTAGGCTTGAACATGTCAAGGATTCCCTCTGTCAGGAAATCCCTCCTGGTGCTTCTGTTGTAATTCAGGTTGGACGACAGGAAAGGATTGAACCGGCCTTCTGCCGTCTCCACCATTGCCTGCGCAGCCTTCAATTCCAACAGGGCCGCCTTTATGTCCGGATTCGCCTTGACAGCCAGGTCGATACACTCCCGGACAGACAGGGTTCTCTTTTTTTCACCCGCGGCCGAGGCATTCAACGGCTGGGCCGGCAAGAAGACCATGGTTACAAGGAAAAGCAGGGATACGGGAATGGCCGACCTCACTATTTCAACCTCCGCACCCGACGCAAGCTAGCACTGGTTACCGGCGTTTACAACATTGTCATTATTCTCGAAGAAACTTGAGGAAATCTTAAGGACTCAAAACTTGTCTCAGCGCGGCGCGAATCTCATCAATAAAAGGTTAGACCGGTGATAAACACTTGCCTCTTTCAAATTTTCGATTCATTGCCTATAATCTCTTTTTGGTAGTTAATAACCGGTGCACATGAGCGCCGCTAAAGCTCAGTTTGAAAGATTATCAAGGCAATTTGAACTCGACTGGATACCCGGATGAAAATAGTCCTTGTCCATCCTGCAGGCTCGAACTGGTTCCCTGGAAAGAAAGACATTACTCCCCTCGCCAATCGAATGGCTCCTTTGGGTTTACTCTCCCTTGCAGCTTACCTTGAAAAAAAAGGCGGCCACAAAGTCGGGATATTGGATTGCCTGGGCCCTGACGCAAGCCCTGACACGGACAAAAACACAAGGACCATCATCGACATGAAACCCGATCTGGTCGGTTTCACCGCGACTACGTCGTCATTTCCCGACGCAGCGTACATGGCTGAATCCATAAAAAGAGAGTTGCCGTCCGTTATTACCATTGCAGGCGGTGTGCACGTATCATCCCTTGGAGCAACCTTGCTGAAAGAGGCCGGCGGCATGGACATGCTCTGTACGGGTGAAGGCGAGGAAACCCTGGCAGAGGTCGCATCGGGCAGGGAACCGAAGTCAATAAACGGGCTCGCCTTCAGGGACAACGGCAAAACCAGGCAAAATCCGCCAAGGGTGCAATTGCCTGAAATGGATTCCCTGCCCTTTCCGGCTTACCACAGGCTGCGCGGTTTTCCACACGAGTACCGGCTCCCCCTTTTCAGTTACACGAAAACACCCGGAGCTTCGTTTGTGACGAGCCGGGGCTGCCCTTTTACCTGTTCATACTGCGACCGGTCGGTTTTCGGCCGCTCGTACAGGTTCAATTCCGCTGAATATACTTTTGAACACTTCAAGTTCCTGAAAAGAGAATTCTCGGTAAGGCATGTTACTATTTACGATGACCTGTTCACTGTCAACAAGAAGCGAATCTTCGAGCTTTGCGACATGCTTGCATCCAGTGACATGGACATGGAATTCAATTGTGCGGTCCGCATAGGATCAGTCGACATGGACCTGCTTCGCGCATTAAAGGCCGGCGGATGCCTCATGGTGTCTTTCGGCATTGAATCCGGGCATCAGCCCTTGCTCGATCGCCACAAGGCGGGTGTAAAACTCGAACAGGTAAGGAAAACCGTTGCCATGGCAAAACAGGCCGGCCTTTGGGTCAAGGGCCTGTTCATGGTGGGCTTGCCCGGAGAAACAGATGAATCCATCAGAAAGACCGGAGATTTTGCCCAATCACTGGACCTGGACGACCTGAACTACTCCAAGTTTACACCGTTTCCGGGCGCACCGGTCTGGGCCGACATCGAATCCCACGGGGAATTCATACAGGATTGGCGCCTGATGAACTGCCTGAATTTCGTGTTCAGGCCGAATGAAATAGAATCCTTTGACAGGCTCGAAGATTTATACAGGGAACAGGTATCCAGGTTCTACTCTTCAAAGAGCTGGCGAAAAAAACTTATGAAAAGAGCATTCGTACACCGTAATTCCCTCTGGAGGTTGTTAAGGAATCTACCTGACTTCATTGCGGCAAAGAAAAATTTCCAAGGTCACGCAACCTAAAGTAAAAAAGGATATACAAAGAAAAAACGGGAACAGAAAATACGAAAGGAAGATATTACGAAAGGAAAATATAATGAACAGGAGAGAATTTCTGGAGGCCCTGGCAACGCTTGGCTCTGCAGTAGGCGCAGGTATTGTTACAAAGGGATGCGCATCGGTTCCTATAAGACCTGACGGCTCACCGGAGACCAAGCCCGTCGATTCACTTCTCAAGCAAGGTGCGAGCGTAATGTGGATTGCGGCCCATCCCGACGACGAGTGCTTCTCCGGTTCTCTGCTTGCAAGAGCCTCCATACATTACGGCAACAAGTTGCACATGCTGGTCTTCACCAAGGGGGACGGAGGCGAGTGTTGCATCAGGGGCGGGTGCCATCCTGACCTGAAAACCGTGAGGGCCGCTGAAATGGAGCGAGTCGCTGCAATGTACAAGGCTTCATTGAGGCACGAGTCATTCTTCAATGCCCCGCTTCCGGTCGAAAGTTTTCCCAAAAGACACGAGATATATGCAAAGTGGCTGAAATACAAAGACCCTGTTAAAGTCGCGCTTGAGGAAATAGAAAAGTTCAAGCCGGAAATAATAGTAACATTCGATCCTTTTCACGGAGCCACGGGCCATCCTGAACACCAACTCGCTTCCAGGGTGGCCACTGCTGCAATCCGCAAGGCCACTCACCATGTTTTACGCACCTATTACGTGGAAAACCGCTTCTGGCTTTTCCGCATCCTTGGTCTTGCGGATCCGGGACCGGTCACAGAGACATGGGATGCCAGATCCAGGTGTAAACCCGGGATGACATGCCGGGATTTCATGCTCGAGGCAACAAAACTCCATAAATCACAAGCCAGGGACATGGGCAATGTAAGGCGTTACTATACACTGTTCGGAACACTAAGCTTAAGGCAAACGGATCCTTTCAAGAATGTATATGAACCGGATGCAAGGACATGATTGTCCCTAACAAGGCCGCAACATGCAACATGTTGACGTTGCATCAATAAGGCCATGCAACATAATGTAACATACCGCCTTTTTTTAACACGATAAATTTGTATTAATTTCAAGGAAAACCTGCACGGGAACACCTGGCATGGCAGTTGCTTTGTTTATTGAACCGGAGAACAACATGAGCGAAATGCTTGCCAACAGGTACCTCATGGATGGAGATGCAGAAAAGGCAATCGAACTCTACAAGAAGGTCCTGGAAAAAAAGCCTGAAGAGGTCAAGACGAGGTGCAGGCTCATAGCAGCTCTTGCCCTGGTTGATCACCTGGAAGAAGCAGTGATACAGTTGAACAATCTTGAAATCGCAAGCGGGCAACACGGAATGTTGTTCTCCGCATGCAGGCAAATATTACCTGATGACCTGGTAACTGCAGTGCAGAACAAGCTTCAGGCCTTGGCTGAAAAGAAAAAGTGATAACGGAGGATTATCGCCATGGGATGGTTGAAAAGGCTGTTAGGCGTTGAGGTCGAACCGGTTCCGGTAGTATCGGTGAACGACAATAACTTCAGGACCGAGGTAGTGGAATCCGACTTGCCCGTACTTCTAGATGTGTGGAGTCCTACCTGCGTGCCGTGCAAGCAACTGGAGCCCATAGTCATAGACCTGGCAAAGAGGTACAAGGGCAGGCTCAAGGTGGCGGAAATCAGCACTGAAACCGGCAGCAGGGTACTTGGAAGCCTGGGGGTCAGGGGCACGCCGACCGTCATTTACTTCAAGAAAGGCCGCGAGGTGGAACGCGTGGTGGGCCTGCGAGGATCCCTGTACCACTCGGAGTTCATTGACAACGAGTTACTCGAAGACGAGGGCGAAGCGGCAACAGCAGGCTGAGGTGGAAATGGATAATATTACGCGAGTCAAAACCGGTGCCCGGGAAAAAAATCCAGGCGGATACAGAAAACTTGTTCAAAACCGCCTGTTCAAGCCCGGCCTTGCAGCGATGATCGGCGGGCTCCTGGGTTATGCTTATTACTATTTCATTGGTTGTGCTTCAGGAAGCTGCCCGATTACAGGCAATCCCTATGTGGCCACCATTTTCGGCGCTTTAATGGCGGTAACGCTGGTAGGATGGGAGGGCCCGGAAAAGAGGGACGACAATGGGCAATAAGAAAAAGCACCTTGGAAACAAGGCGGTGTAGTCGTGGATCTCGGATTGCCGGCAGCGTTCGTGGCAGGTACATTGACGTTGCTTACGCCCTGTATCCTTCCGATGCTTCCCATCTTGCTTGGAATAATGCTGGGCGCATCGGCCCAGACCGCACACGGCAAGCAACGGGGGAAGCTCGTCTGGTCGGTAGCCCTGTTTTCGATAGGCTTTACGATTGTATTCACCTTGCTTGGAATCGGGGCATCCGGCATCGGCGACGTGATGAGGGAGCACAGGACCCTGCTCCTTTGGATAGGTTCGGGCATCCTGGCCCTCTTCGGCCTCAAAATGCTCGGGTTGCTAAGGATTCCCTTCCTGGACCGGACAGTTGCGGTCAAGGCGCCGAATACAGGCCGATCCGGACTCGACGCAGTCCTGGGCGGAATCGTCTTCGGCCTGGGCTGGAGCCCTTGTGCCGGACCAATCCTCGGTTCAGTCCTGACTGTGGCCGCCGCATCCTCCAGTACTTGGTCATACGGGGCCTTGCTCCTGCTTTCATACAGCGCCGGTATTGCTGTTCCGCTCCTTGTAATCGCCGGCTTCGGCCAGGCGCTTTTGCCGCGGGTCAAGATGTTGAACAGCAAGCTGCCGCTCATTGAAAAGGTCACAGGGGCATTGTTGTTGCTTGGGGCCGTGGGCCTGGCCCTTGGTGCAGGGCTGCCAGCCGGCCTGATGGACGACAATGCCCCAACCACGGGAATATCGCTCCAGGGACCCATCGAACCGCCTCTGGGAAAGGAAGCAAGCCCAAGGCTCGTGGAATTCTTCAAACATGACTGTCCTTCGTGCCAAAAATCCAGGACTGCCCTGAACGAACTGAAGCATGACTGTATCGGCAGGCGCATTCAGGTCATTGAGGTGGATGTCGAACATCCGGAAAACAAGAAACTTGTGAAAAGCTTCGGCATAAGAGCAGTTCCCACGTTCGTGGCACTGGATGGGGGCGGCAAGGAGCGCGTGCGATTCATCGGGACAAGGAACCTGAAAGAACTGCGTGCGGTCGCTGCCAGCCTGGTAGGTGTTTGCGCAGGCGTTGGCCCGGACGGAGCCAATCCGAATACAAGGAAAGGAACATGTCCGAAGGATCACGTCTATGGAAAGGATCCACAACTCTGCGGAGGTTGATTGGCAATGGCGAAAAAGGTGTTGGTAATCGGTGGGGTTGCCGCCGGCATGAGTGCGGCGAGCCAGGCAAAGAGGCGATCCCCTGATACAGAGGTCGTGGTGCTCGAATCGGGCCTGGATGTATCCTATGGCGCTTGCGGAATGCCGTACAATATTTCAGACCCGAAAAGGGAAATGCAGGACCTGGTGGTGATTACAGCCGGGCAATTCAGGGAGAAACGGGGCCTGGACGTCCGACTCGAGCACAGGGCCGGGGAAATCGACAGGAGCAACAAAACCGTCAAGGGCATGTCACCTGATGGAAATTTCGAGATAGGTTATGACAAGCTGGTGATAGCTACGGGCGCAAGGGCCGTGGTCCCTGATTTGCCGGGAATTGACCTGGACAATGTGTACACGTTCCATACCTTGGAAGACGGCAGGCGGCTCAAGCAGGCCCTTAAAAAATTCGACAAGCCGGCAAGAGTGCTGCTTGCAGGCGCAGGTTATGTCGGGCTGGAACTTGCCGATGCCCTCGCATCCCTGGGCCACCATGTCACAATGATAAAACGTAAGCCCAAGCTTCTCTCGTGGATGGACCAGGCCCTTGAAGATCGCCTTCTAAAAGAGCTTGAAAAGAATTCGGTAGACCTTGTGACAGGCGCGGGCCTGGATTCGATTGAAAAGTCCGGCGATCTTTTACTCGTCAAGGCAGGTCCGAACAACTTTTCGGCCGACCTGGCCGTTGTTGCGGTCGGAATAAGGCCCAACAGTGAAATTGCGTCAGCCGCAGGGCTCGACACAGGGCGGTTCGGCGAGATAATGGTGGACGAGGAATTAAAGACCAATGACCCTGACATCTATGCTGCAGGCGATTGCGCGGATGCGTTCCATGTTGTGACGGGAAAAAGGGCTTGGATTCCCCTGGCGTTGAGAGCAAACAGGGCCGGCAAGATAGCAGGAGCCAACACAGTGGGCGCAGGCCTCAAGGCCCCGCCTGTTGCAGGCACGCAGGTTTTCAAGCTGTTTTCCCTGGAAGTCGCAAAGAGCGGCCTTTCGCTCGACCAGGCCCGGGCAGGGAATTTCGAGCCTGTCTCAATTGTCATTCACGCAAGCAACAGGGGCCATGCTTTTCCGGGCGCGGGGAAAATGTCCGTGGAGCTGGTGGCCGACAAGCGCTCCGGCAGGCTCCTCGGAGGCCAGATAGTTGCCGAAGAAGGCGCTGCCCACAGGATAGACACCATTGCAGCCGCACTGGCCGCAAAGATGAGTGCCCGCGAGTTCGGGGGCCTTGACCTGGCCTATGCGCCGCCCTTCGGCCCCACCTGGGATCCGTTGCTGGTGGCGGCCACGCAGCTCATCAAGAAATTGGAGGCATGATCATGGTTGACAACGATCTTTCATCCCTTTCCCTTGAAGAACTCGAGGCGAAATTGAAAGACCTCAAAGGCAGGATACCGGCACATTCGATAAGGCCGGCAATGATCTCGGAACTGGAGGAATTGGAAGACGAGATAGAAAAAAGAAAAAAATCACAAAAAAACGGAATATCGTAGGGACAGGCCCTGGTGTCTCTCCAAAACCCGGTGTCTGTCCAAACCCCTGTGGACTGTTGTAGAGGCAGACTCCCGTGTCTGCCCAAACCCCCTGTGTCTGCCCTGATACGGAGAAACAATAATGGCAAAACCCTTTGCAATGGTGATTTTTGAAAAGTGCAAGCCTTTCGAGTGCAGCCCTGACGGAAAGTGCCCGGCAACCAAGGCATGCGAGTACAAGGTATTGAGGCAGGAGGAGCCCGGCGAACCCCCGTTCCAGATCGGTCTTTGCAAGGGATGCGGAAACTGCGTAACAGCATGCCCGTTAAAAGCCATCAAGCTGGGATAATTTCCCGGAGCTGGCAAGGTTCAGCCTGAACTCAATCTCCTTTCTTTTTTGAAAGCAGCTTTTCCACCCTCCTGACCAACTCGTCGATATTGAAAGGTTTTGCCATCAATTCAGCGCCTTTTTCCAGGACTCCGTGATGAACAATGGCATTGTCCGTGTACCCGGACATGTACAATACCTTTATGCCGGGCCTCCTTGCCTTCAGCTCTTCCACTGTCATCCGGCCGTTCGGACCGGGCATTACAACGTCTGTGAGTACCATGTCTATGTCGCCCTTGTATTGCCCCGCCAGTGTAATGGCCTCGAGGCCGTCCCTTGCCTCGAGCACGTTGTAACCTGCACGCTTCAGCACCCGGGTTGCAAGTCGCCTGACAGGGCCCTCGTCTTCGACCACCAGTATTGTCTCCCCTGCGCCCGGCCTCATGATTTCCCCGGTGTCACCGGCGCCTTCCCGGTAACCTTCACCATCCCCCACGCCTTCGAATACAGGCAGGTACACCCTGAACGTCGTGCCCTTGCCGGGAAAACTGTCGAGCCAGATATTGCCGTTACTCTGCTTGACGATTCCATAGACCATGGACAGGCCCAGGCCTGTTCCCTTTCCCTGCGGCTTGGTTGTGAAGAACGGTTCGAACACCTTGGCCCTGGTCTCCTTGTTCATGCCGATGCCTGTGTCAGAGATTGACAACATCACGAACTTGCCGGGCCTTGCTCCAAGGTGCCTCGACACAAAATCCCGGTCCAACTCGACCTCCCTGGTGGTGATCGTAAGTGTGCCGCCCTCGGGCATGGCGTCCCTTGCGTTCACAGACAGGTTGATTATCACCTGCTCAAGCTGGGCCGGGTCCGCCTCGATGGCAGGCAGGTCATCGGCCAGATTCGATACCAACTTGATATCCTCGCCTATTAACCGCTTGAGCATCTTATCCAGGTTCCTGACTACTTCATTAAGGTTGATGCTTTTCGGCCTCAACACCTGGCGCCGGCTGAACGCCAGGAGCTGGCGGGTCAGGGAGACAGCCCTCTTTCCCGCGTCCATGACCTGCTCGAGATCTTCCTTGATCGGATCACCTGGCTTAAGATCCTGTATTATGAGTTCGGTCAGGTTTATTATTACTGTCAGCAGGTTGTTGAAGTCGTGGGCCACGCCTCCTGAAAGCTCACCGATTGCAACCAGCCTTTGCTGGGCCATTGCCTGCTGCTCTATCTCCCTTTCCCTTGTCACGTCGCGCATGGTGAGAACCCATAGACTCTCTTCCGGGTCTTCCTGGCCCGCCCGGTTAACCACCCTGGATGACTTACACTCGAAAACTCTCCTGTCATCTTTCCCATTCTCATTGAGCGGGATCTCGATGGACCTTTTTTCCATTTGTTCGAGGCTCTTGAAGAGTTTTATGCCAAAGGAAGTGCCAAGTGTACGGCCGGGCCTCCAGCCCAATGCCTTCATAAAGAAATCCTTTGCCCTGTTGTTGTACACCAGCACATTGCCATCCTGGTTCAATAACGCCACGCCTTCCGGGAGGTGCTCCACCATGCTCTCCAGCCTGTGGCGCTGGGCAGCCACCAGTGCTCGCAGCTTTTCGATTGATACGGATGCCTGTTGCACGACCGTGTTCATGAGCCTTATCTGGTCCATGTCAAAGGCATCCGGCCTTTCCGCAGCAACCAGCATCATGCCCACAAGCTCCTTGCCGCTGTTTACGAACAAGGGTACGAGAACTATTGATTCCAGGTCTTGCACAAAGCGCGAACCATTGGGTTTGAAATCCTTGTGCCCGCAAAATTTCCTGGTTTGGTCAAGCCTTGTCTCGCCTCCCCCCATTCTCACGAAGCTATGAATAAGTTTTTTGGACATGCGCTCTATAAGCTCATCAGGCATGTCTCTCCTTGGATAGTATATGATTTCTTTTACCTCGTCCGTGTACACTATGGTAATCAAAAGGTCGTGATCGATAACCGGTCTTAAGCCCATTGCCACCTTTTCAAACAGGTCGTCATAATGCAGGGCTGTGCCGAGCTTCAGGGCCATGTCCTTGAGCACCTCCAGCTCAAAGGTGCGTTGCCTGACCTTTTTTTCCAATAGCTCGTTCATATCGTGCAGCATCTTGCGTTGTTTCTCTCCAGCCCTGACTATTTGGTCCACCCCGGTTACAACGCCTCTCAAAGCCAAAGGTTTTCCCGAGCCGTCCCTCTCCATGGTCATGATGCTTTGGACCCACACGAACTTGTCGTTCCTGCCGTGGCGTAACCGCAGCCTTGTGGCGGTTTGCCGCCTGCCCTGCAAGAGATCGTATAAGCCTTCTTTCACTGCCTCCAGATCGTCCGGATGGATTAACTCGCGCGCCCACTCACGCCCCTTTTCAACAAGGTTTTCAACCTTGTATCCAAGCAGGTCGGACACAGGGCCGTACACCTCAAGCGCTTTCAAATCCAGGCTGTCCAGCCGGGGATCTTCTCCTTGTTCCAGCAGGATGCGCCAAGCAATCGTGTTGCCTGCTTTGAGGCTCTCGGTCAACAGGACCGCCAGGCGCTCGCTCTTCCTTGCAATAGCGAGCACGGATTCAAGCAGCATCTCGCGGCTGACATAACCCGTGGGCTCGTTTCCGGCAAATACCAAGAGGTGCCTTGCTCCCTTGTCCTCCATAAGTGCAAGACCGTCCAGAACAGTCATGCCTGAATCGGCAACCGGAACAGCTTCTAGGGGAAGATCGCTCAACAGCCTGGTAAAGGGATAGAGGGCCAGAGTGTCCGGACTGAGCATGAAGTTTTCATTGTCTTTTTTTATAATGATCTTTAAACCCTCGGACAACTCGGCACTCACATGCCCGAGGGTTTTATCCTCTTTTACCACCAGTATTTTTCCCTGGATCTCACCAAGACTCGGAATATTGTCCCGCATCTTTATTTTGCCCCCTTGTTTCAGTCCATGAGCATGAAACCGATATTTTTTTCAAACCAGGCCAAGTTTTCGTAGGACAAGTTATCACCGGTGTTTTAACAGCGTCAAGGCAGGACAAGGCAGGGAAGCGGCACGCGAAAAACTCGTAGTTCGTGGTTCATAGTTCGTTGTTCGTAGTTCGTAGCCGGAGGGGACGAGCCGGAGGGGACGGAGCCGGAGGGGTAGCCAGAGGGGACGGAGCCGGAGAGAGCCAGAGGGGACGGAGCCGGAGGGGTAGCCAGAGGGGACGGAGCCGGAAAGAGCCAGAGGGGACGGAGCCAGAGGGGGTGGAGCCGGAGGGGACGGAGGGGCTCAGATTTCCGCCACCGGGTCGAATTTAAAGGCGGTTTTTTTCCCCGGCGCCCCGATAATTCAATAGAGGCTCATTGGTGGCTCATTGGTGGCTCATCCGATATCCAGGGTTTCGTGCACCTCGATCTCGACCTCGAGGGTCACGTTCAGCGCATCCTTTTTCATCCATGATTGAGCCTGCATGCTCGATTATCATGTTCACCAGCTTGTCCTTGGGCACCTTCCGGAGATCCGACTCACGTACCAGCACTGCCTCGATCACAGGATGATCCACTTTTACGAGTTCGAAATCTCCGGGGCTCATTGCCTGCATGGCCTTTACAACCCCGTTCGAACCAACGGAGGCCCGCTTGCCCAAAACCAGGGCGTCGTGGACAGGCGGCAATTCGCAGTCCCTGAACGCCATTGACAATGAGATATGTTTCTTGCCTTTATCCTCTTCCATTTCCTTGCCTCCAATGCCAAACATAGCTCTAAATGCTTAATCCAATTGAATACAAAAAACAGGGTTAAGGTCAAGATGTGAAGTTCCGGGTTCTTGTGCATCATGCAGGTTTGATCTAGATATTTTTTTTTTGAAAGGAGGGCATTCGCCATGGTGGTTTTCGAGAGTAACAAGGGCAGGAGAATAATCGGCAGGCTCGAGCGGGGAGACAACCTCCTGGAAAGCCTGCTTACGACCTGCGAGAAGTTCGATGTAAAGGCCGGGTTTATTCGCGGTCTCGGGGCATTCGAAACCGCGGAACTCACGGAATATGATATTGAAAAAGGAGACTACAGGCCTCCTTTTCGCCTGGAGGGCCTTCACGAACTCCTGATGCTGAACGGCAACGTTTCATTCAAGGAAGGACGGCCGTTCCTGCACCTGCATGCTTTGCTGTCCTCGGTGAAACCAGGGGCCTGTACCGTGTACGGAGGACACCTGCTTTCTGCCACGGTATTTGCCTGCGAGTTCGAGATCGTGACTTCCGATGATGTGGAACTTGTCAGAAAGGCTGACACAGCAACAGGCTTGTCACTCTGGCAGGAAAGCGGCAAGCTGAAAGCTAAAAGCTAAGGATGGAGGGGACGGAGGGGACGGAGGTTGAATTTATCGTGCGATTTCTGGATGTTTCGACATCTCTACCACGAGCCGCAAGGGCTCCGGTCAAGTGTACACGGCAGCATGTACAGGTGTAATCACCCGGGCGTGGTCCTTGCTATCCGGTTGGCTGCGAAAAGGCCTGTCAGGTAGCTGTCCTCGAGACCGAGGATGTTGTGATCGCCTATGGTGAAGAGGTTCTCCCTGGGCATGAGGGGCCTCCACGTGTCGGTGGATATCTGGCATGCGGTCTTCCATGCCACCGTTCCCGTGATCTCGTAATGCTCGTAGTATTCCGACAGGTCGGGCCCGGTGCTTCCCGAAAAAATTACATCGGCGTCGCCGGGCTGGTGCCAAAGCACCCTGACAGGATGTTCCTCGCGCAGGAATACCGTCTTACCCGGCATGTAATGGGACCTGCGTGTACCCCGCACGTGCAACGTACAGTAAGGCACCTGCTTGGCGGTGCACTCCACAGGGGCTAGGCCCTCCAGGTTGTGGCCCGGTACTGCGAGCACGAGGTTCCTGGCCGAGTACAGCTCATCCCCGGCCTTTATCTCGAAACGCTCCTTGTTCTCGAACCCATCAATGGCAGTGGCCTTTTGCATCATGATGCGATCCCGCCATCCTGCCGTGAGTCGCCTCACGGCGTTGCGGACATCGACGGTGTACGCCGTTATCAGTGAAGGAAACATTATGGCCAGGTAAAAGAATGCGTTGACCTCCTGGTAAGTCAGGAACAGCGTAGAGAACAGCAAAGGGCCCACGAAGATCTCGGTGAGTTCCTCCAGGCCTTGCTCGGCTATGAGCTCTTCTGCGGAGAGTCGCACATATCGCTCGAGCAGTGGATCCTGCTCGAGGAGCGCCTTCTGGCATGTGTCGGGAGTTCTTCTTCGGAGGCGGTTCACGTGCTCCCTGAATGGGATGAGGAGACGATAGAGGCGGGCGAACGCAGCGGCGCGGGCCAAGTTGGAAGGATGGAACACGTTGATCATCCGCCGTCCGTCCCAGAAGTACACGTCGCGCATGCGGTTCTCGGCCAGCTTGTCGACGAATTGGAGTACGTGCTTGTAATCCCGCGTCACGTATGCAGCTCCGTAGTTCAGGCCGTCGACCGATGCGTGCATCCTGCCGCCCAGCCTGTCCGTCAACAAGAGGAACTCCCTGCCGGCCTGGTACAGGGCCCGACCACAGGCCAGCCCGGAAATGCCCCCGCCCACTATTACGGTCTCGACTCGTCTCATCAGTCACTTCCTTCCGTCACTTCCTTCCCAGGCTACTACGCGGTTCCTGCCCGACTCTTTTGCCT
>JAADFL010000096.1 GCA_013152945.1 Deltaproteobacteria bacterium
TCAACAACATGCGGTTGCGGTATTATTGGTACCAAAAGATCCCCCTCGCCCGCTTTGCGGGAGAGGGGGACAAAAGGGGGTGAGGGCGGTGGAAAGCCGGCTTGGTCCAGATGAAAAAAAATACAAATTATTAGGATTGGATCTCGCATGGGCGGCTCGCGAACCGCCCCTATCTTCATGAAATAACAGCATATTTTAGGCACCCTGAAAATCAACCTGGGTGGGGAGGGCCGGGTGGGGAGGGCCTATTCAGATTCGGTCAGTTTCAAGAATACCTCTTCCAGGTCTCCGCCCTCCAATTGGGCGCGTTTCCTCAAATTTTGCAGTGTTCCCTGAGCAACCAGCTTACCATGGTGAATGATCGCGGTTTCATCGCATATCTCTTCGGCCACGTTCAGAGTGTGAGTGGACAGGAAGATTGTCACCCCTTTTTCATGGGCAAGCTCGGTGAATAACCTCTTTACCAGGATCGCTCCTTTCGGGTCCAGGCCGACCATGGGTTCATCTATAATCAAGACCTTGGGTTCGTGAAGCAATGCCGCAGCCATTACAAGCCTTTGTTTCATGCCATGAGAATAACCCTGGATAAGCTCTTCCTCTCTTGTTTGCAGGCCGAAGAGATCGAGCAATCGCATAATCCTGGATGTTCCCGATGTGCGATCCACTCCGTACATCTCGGCAACGAACTCCATGAATTCACGTGCAGTCAGCTTTTCATACAGGTATGGGCTGTCCGGTATGAAGCCCATCATGGCCTTTGCCCCAACCGGTTCCCTGGTTATGTCAATGCCGTTCACGAGGATCCTTCCCCGGGTAGGTTCGAGCAAACCTGCAATCATTTTCATTGTAGTTGTCTTTCCTGCGCCGTTGGGCCCGAGGAAACCGAAAACCTCGCCGCCTGGGATTTTCAGAGACAGCGAATCTACGGCAACCAGGTTGGAGAAAACCTTTGTCACATCGGCAAGCTCTATCATCTTGTGGGCAGCTTTCCATTTACAGGCTTATTGACCGGCTTTTCAGACCTTGCACCCGCCTTGACAAGAGTTACTCCATAGGGAAGCTCCTGCATAAGAACCTCGCCGTACTCGTTGACTTGGGCCCTAAGCTCGGGCCCGTCTCCGTATCTAAGCAGCAGGTGAAAGAGTCTTCCGTCAGGCTTTGGCTCGACATCACGTAATTCAACAGAGGCCTTGAGCCTAGTACCTGTGCCGAGATCCAATAAAGGTACTTGGTATATCCTGCCGGGCACAAGATCTCGAAGGGAAATGCTCTGCAAGAATATATCCGAGATCGTTGGAAAGGCCGCCTTATTGATGGTCGTGAAAAAGGACCTGTGACCTATGGAGATATCCAGTTTCAACTTGTTGCCCGAAACAGATTCGCCTTTTACAACCAGTTCACCCATTGCGGTGTCGATCCTTGATTCCAGGTGATGAATGCCCATATCGCGTCCAAGCGTTATCTCTGTTTCAGCGTCCATGGATTCGAGGAGGGGAATACCGGAGAGCCTGGTCCGGTTGAATATCCTCCACCCGGGATTACCTGCAAGTTCGCGGCCCCGGCCTCTGCCACTGGTTTTAGTCTTGTCGTTCGAACCCGGCTCCAGTGCCTCTATCGATGTAGTGGTGCTTCCTACCTTCTTGCCGTTGTAAACAGCAATATATGTGGTTTGCCCTTGTTTCAGGCCCCTCTTGACCTTTGGCAACTCGAACGCTCTTCCATCCATGCCAAGCCTTGCCACTGCAAAGGATCCGCCGATCCATGACAGCAGCGCCAAGACGGCGGCAGGCAATCTAAGCCTTGGCCATATTCCGGAAGCTGTTGGGGACAGACGGGATCTTGTTGCAGCCATATGCACTGCGGGAGGAGAGAACCCTCGATAGTCAAAAGGTCCGCTTTTCATGTATGGGCCTCCATGTAGCGCAATAACCCATGCCGTGGGACCAGTCAACAGCATGTCCGCAACAATGCTTATGCTTATACTGTTGTTGTACTATTGCCCATTATATCCGGTGAAGTGAGTACGTCGTTTGTGTGAACCCGTTGTTTTGCATATCCGGCTGTATCTTCATCGACCTTTCTTGCCAATTACCACATAGAAAAGGTATAAGCTTTTGTTGCAGGAAAGGAATTTTGGGAGCCATCATGACCAGTCTTGTCAATGAAGGACCGATTGCATTGAACAGCTTGAAAGTCAGTGCCTTTCATTTTTCCGGGATTCCAAGATTCTCGTTTTTTCTTTCATTGGAATTTTTCTTGTTTTGCGTGTCTTTTTATGCAGGTACCATGTTTTCCATCAACGCACATGCTGCCGGCGAAGGTGTGCAGGAGAGCGGGCTGTCACCGAAACCGGCACACGAAAATAACGGCAAATCAACGCTTGGATGGCTGGAATTCATTGGTGATGAGGATAGCGGGAATAGTGAAATAAATTCCATGATTGCCGGTGTGCTGGATGAAATGTCCAAGATGCCGGTGAAAATGGTGGATCAGGAAGAGATTAAATCCTTTCTGAAAAGGCTTGATCAAAAAAGAGGCTTCTTAAGAAAGGCTTCAATCCTGATGGAACAGGGCAAGAAGCTTCATGTTGGGCTTAAATTGGCCAGGGCCGCGGAATATTACAGGCAGGCCGAGGCCGAGTTGGAAAAAAGCTTTGTCCGTTTCTACGATCCCGGTATTTGGGCCGAGCCCTACATACGGCTTGGAGTCGCCTTGTGCCAGGGAAGACGTTACGAGGAAGCCGAGCTGGCATTCAGAAAAGTGCTTGCAGCCCTTCCCGGTCTTGAACTTTCAGAGGGTTACTACAGCCCTTCGGTGAGAAAGTTCTTTGCCGGGGTAAAGAAGAGATTCACCTCGTACGTTTCGCATTCTTTCCTGGTTCCCTCCAAGTTGAAGAGCCTGGTAAAGACCGCCGCTCTTGACGGCTTACTCGTATTCTCGGTGGAGCACATGGGGAAGCAGGCTGTTCTGAAGGCGGCATTCTTCGATTCCAATTCAGGGAGATTCACTGACGTGGAAACAATGATGCCGGGCCAGGGTGGTCCCAAGGCATTGGCGCAAAAGCTCCAGAGAGCAATAGTCGAGGGACTTCAAATAAAGATCATGACCGGATTGGAAAAAGGACAGGGAAACAAGGTAGTGAAAAAAGAACCGTGGTACAGGAAGCAGTGGTGGATCTGGCCCGTTTCCGCCGTGTTAATGGCCGGCGCAGTGGTGGCGATTGTATTGCCCCTTACTGTGTACAGAGAGGACGTGGTGGATGTCAAAATCCATTACTAAAATGATTCCGGCGGTTCTCATGGCTCTAGGGACCGCCTTGACTTCCTGTCAATGGAATGTCGGTACTATTGATGTATACCTTGCGTACAATGCAGTTCCGGAAAAAAATCCTTTGAAGAACGTGGATAAACTCAAAATGAGAATCGAGGGACCGGACATGATGCCGAGAGAGAAAGAGTTCGCCATATCTTCGAAGGCCGGTTCCATAGGCAACATACCTCCGGGCAAAGACAGGATACTGAGCGTGGAGGGAATAGACCGCTCCGGGCGGATTCGTTCAAGGGGAGTAAGCACTCCATTCGAAGTGGAAGAAGGTAGAAAAGAGATTTACCTTTTCTTCAGCAACAAGGGAGAGTTTTCGCCTCCGCCATCAGTATCCGGTAGCGGGTGGAAAGCCAATTACACGACTGAAATGCGAAATTACAAGAATATCAAGGGCCGTGCCTTTTCAGCAGTGCAAGCCTTGCCGAACGGGCTGCTTTTAATTACAGGCGGCGCAGATCCGGCCGTTTTGGATTTTCTCTCTCCATTGGGCGCCAACAGTGTCATTCCTACGGCAGAGCTTTTCGATCCTACTTCCGGCGCCTTTGTTTCATCCGTAAAGAGGGGAGAATGTGACGAGCAGGGTCAGGCCCTTTGCATGCAGGAGCCACGAGTCTTTCATACAGCCGGTTATGTTAATGACCTGGAACGCATCCTTGTCATTGGTGGAGAACCGATAACATCCCCCTACTCCGAGATTTTCGATCCGGTTGATTTCATTTTCACACCAGGTCCTGCTCCGAATATTCCGAGGTCCAGGCATGTTGCGGGTAAACTTCCCGGCAAAGGCGGTTCCCTGGTAATCGCCGGCGGAAGGAATGAAGTGAATCAGGTTTTGGATTCAATTGAAATATTCGATTCCAATGAACAGAGCTTTGTCGGCGGCCCCCCCTTGGGCGTGGCCCGCCGTGGTTCGCGATCCGTCTCGACCGGGAACGGGGTGGTTGTAACAGGGGGCTTTGGTGATGATGGGGACGCAACTCCCACGAGACAGGTTGATCTTATACGAGCCAATGGTGACGGATCGGTGTCAGTGGATACTTACAGTGATTGTCTTAGAAAGCCCAGGGCATGGCATACGGCGGTTGTTGTGGAGGACAAGGACGAAAAACAGGTGATTTTCATTTGCGGAGGTATATCAGGCAATGGTGAGCCGGACAACACGTGCGAATGCCTTGATCCGGAAACCATGAAATCCGAAATGGCACCGGAGAATGTCAAGCTCTTTTATGCACGCTGGGGGCATACGGCCACGGTATTACCGGATCAAAAAGTGCTGGTTGCAGGGGGCTTCTCTACCAGTACAGGCTCGGCCGTTCTTCAGAACGCAGTCCTGCTCGATCCGGTGGGTGGTGAATACAACCTGGGAGTCCTGCCCATGAATGCTGCAAGGGCCGGCCACTCGGCGGCGCTGCTGACGAATGGCATGGTCGTGCTGGTCGGCGGTGTCGGGCAAGGCGGGCAGCCGTCCACCCCGGACTATGAAATCTACAATCCTTGACCCGGGACTGCACATGAATCTCCTGGAAAACATAATCGTGGTTCTGGTTAAGCCGAAAGGATCGTTAAACATAGGATCGGCTGCAAGGGCCATGTCCAACTCAGGATTGTCCGACCTGCGCATAGTCTCAGGCGCGAGGCACTTGAACCAGGCAGCCTGGCAGATGGCGATGGCAGGGACGAATATTTTGGAGAATGCTCAAACATTCGACAGGCTGGAAGATGCCGTACGTGATTGTCACCTCGTTGTAGGAACCAGTAGAAGGAAAGGAAAGGCCCGGGGACTTTTTTTAAATCCCATAGATGGTGTGAACAGAATCTTCTCCGTATCCCGGGAAAAGAAAACAGCGATTCTCTTCGGCAGCGAGGATGTCGGCCTTACATCAGGGGAACTCATGATGTGCCACTTTTCCATCGAACTGCCGGCAAACCCGCAATCATGTTCGTATAACCTGGCACAGGCAGTGCTACTTTTGGGGCATTACATTTTTACGGCTGCAAGCGGATCGAAATTTGAAAACAGGGAAGGCGAACCGTTTGAAAAAAAGCCCAGGGCTACAAGGGGCGAGCTCGAAGGACTATACGAGCACATGTTGCAAACCATGCGTAGGATCAGGTTCTTTCGAAAAGGAAAGTCAGAAGATCGAATGAGAGATTTTCGTTATGTATTCGAAAGAGCAGCCCTGGACTCGAGGGAGGTGAGGATGTTCCGGGGGATGATGAAGCAAATAAATTACTGCATGGATAAGCTGGAAAAAGGAGAATCCCTGTAATAGCGTTTCCTGTTTCACGTTTCCCGTCTGCGGGACCTGTGATCCGGGACAGGAGTCGGGGGCGGGAATCAGGGCTCGGCCAGGATGACCGTGACCGACTTGGTTTGGCCTGGTGAGACGGTGATGTATTTCGTTTTTACCAGTTTAAGCTTTGGGTTGAAAAATCGAATCTCGAGTTTTTTGTTTGCGTCAACCCTGACTTTGAATAATGGAGTTTCCTGCTTGAGCTTACGGCCGTTGACCGTCACATAGGCCCAGGGAGATGCATTCAGGTTGAGAAAGCCGAAACGTTTTTCATTTTTCTGCAACGTCACTGTTTTACCGGATTGCTCCCCATTGTTTTGTTGATGCTCTTTTTTACCGGCATTTTCTGCGGTGTCCGCTGACTTGTTGTCCCGGTTGTCGGCGGGGTTGTCGGCTTTCTGGCTGGACTGCACTTGTTTCTTACCCGAAGGGAAAAGCGGTTCCGCTCCCAGCATGAGGTCACGAAGAGGAGGTATGCCGAACCAGAGAGCTGCCCCGATTGCCATAATCAGCATGAACAGCTTCAGCTTGCCGGATAATCCACGGGATTTGTTCCCGGAGTCTCGGTCCCCGGTTTCACCAGGGGGAGGGACCGGACTGATTTCCCCAAACGGTTGATCACGGGCATCCTGTGTCGCCCCGGGTGTAACATCATCCTGACTCTTGATAGCAACCGTGCCGAGGGAGAGAAGCTCCTCGGTTCTCATGACAGGATCGACATCTACACCCTCTGCAGCCAGACGGCGCGCCATGCGTTGCTTGGTGTCGTATCCTCCTTGCTCCTGGTCCAATTCTCTTGAAAACATGTTCTGTAACCATTCTCCAAGAGATACGGAAGTAAAGTCAGGGGCAAGTTCATGAAGGGTTCGGGATAGCACGACCTGGAAATCGGCCATACTCCTGAAACGATTGTTCGGGTCCCGGGACAATGCCTTTAGAACAGCCTGCTCTACCGAAGGTGGAATTCCAGCTCTGCGTGAAGACGGAGGCTCAACATTTGCACTCCTCACCCGGTCGAGGGTCGCAACCTCGCTTTCGCCTTCGAACGGTCTTACGCCGGTGAGCATCTCGTATATCACTATTGCCAGGCTGAACTGGTCGGACCTGTGATCCAATGTCCTGCATTCGGCTTGCTCCGGAGACAGGTAGCATGCCTTTCCCTGGATGATTCCGGCTGCTGTCTGACGTATCCTGCTCTTTGCCTTTGCGATACCGAAATCAGTCAACTTTACCTGTCCCTGGAAACCTACGAGTACGTTCTGTGGGCTTACATCCCTGTGTATGATGCCCGCCGGTCTGTTGTCCTGTCCTTTGAATCTATGGGCGAAATCGAGTCCCTTGGCTACCTCTGAAGCAATATATAGTCCGATATGGACAGGCATGTTGTCGCCCAACTCGTTGAGGCGATCCATTATGCTTTCGAGATTCCTGCCGTTTACGTATTCCATTGCCAGGAAGTAGTCGTTTCCTTCCTGGCCGAACTCGAAGACCTGCACGATATTGCCATGGTTCAACGGCATGGCGATCCTGGCTTCGTCTATGAACATGTCGATAAAATCCCTGTTTTGAGCCAGGTGAGGCAGGACCCTCTTGATTACCAGCTCTTTTGACGTTCCTTCGACAGCGTGTAGTCTTGCCCGGTATATCTGCGCCATACCGCCGATGGCGATACGCTCCAGCAATTCGTACCTTCCGAACTTGGTAGGATATTCATCCATTTGGTCAAAATAATACCAGCTTGAAGATTGCGGGCAAGAATGAAAATAGAAAATGTTCAATTTACGGCCGGAGTATTTGTCGAGAACCGGTGAGATGTGGGAAATACCGAATACTATTTGTTGCCGGCGGCTCCAAGTACATGATTTCAGGCAATTGGGTTACGGCTTCGATTCGGCCTGAATCAATTATCCGATTGTACCGTTGTTAATCGTCAATCCTGTAGATTCTGAGGTCATCGAAGAAAACAGAGCTTCGCCAATTTCCAAATGAAAAGTAATTGTATCCCATCGAAGCCGTGAGCGGATTTTGGTCTTTTCTGTACAAGAATTTCTTTTCGTCGAGGTACCATGTTATATCGGAACCTAATCTGACTACCTTGCACTTGTAACGTTTATTCGGCAGCCAATTTGCCGATCGGTCCTCCGCTCTTTCAGGCTCGTGTTCGTTCAACCTGGAAATTACCGATATCCGGTCATGCCATCCGCCGAGAATGAAGGAGTACCCGTCACCATGCTCATGAATTTTTCCGTCTCCCCAGGCATTGAACTTTATGTCAACCGCCTTTGATTCGGACCACATAACCAGTTCAATGACGGCGTTGTCCGGGAGTTTCACTCCCTTGAGCACCAGGTTCCTGTTTTGAGCCAGGGTCGAGTGTGCTGCGCCGTCCTTTATTCGCCAGTCCCCGCCCTGTACATACCAGTTGGAGCCCAAGACCTTCCGGTTGAAGTTATCTTTGAAGACCAGGGTCAAGTTTGGACCTTTTTCTTTGCAAGAACAGGACAGTAATACGAACAGACACGCACCCGCCAGGGTAGTGAAGGTCGGGAAGATATTCTTCACAATCCGAACTCCCGTGACCTGTGCAGCTTTTCCCTTATTCTTCTCAACAGGCTCCTGGCCTTGCTCCTCCACACGGAGGCTGCCTCGCCGATCATATCTCTTGCAAAGAACAGGACCTGCTTTGCGCAATGGACTGCATCTTTCAGGGAGTCATCCTCCAGCTTGGCCTCTGCCAGGTACAACCAGTTTTCAGGCCATCTCGGAGCCAAGGCAACTGCCTTTTCCAAGTTTTCCAGTGCTGCATCCAGGTCACCCGGACCTGATGGATAAGATGGAGCCTTTAAAAAGACGGCACCGAGCGCCCTCCTTGGCGCAGCATGAAAGAATGTCTCGTCCAGTTCAACGGCTTTTTTGAGTGCAAAGATGATGTCAGGCAACCTGGAAATACCCTCGGAAGGATCGGATTGTACAAGCAGGCCGAGGTTGATAGCCGTATAATAATAACCTTGGACTTTTTTCGGATTTTTCCGCATGAAAAGTTCAGCAATTTTGTATGCGCGGCGAGCAGCATCGTGTTTTTCGTTGTTCCTGCCGTACAATGCAAGCCAGCTTAAGGCCTTGAGCTCGAGTATGTCCGATTTGGGTCCTGAAGCACCGTACTTTCTTGCCTTGTGCACTGCCTTGAGGACTATCCTGGCATCGCTGTTCAGCCCTGTATCCGCCTTTTTCCCGGCCAGTTTCAACAGTTCTTTCGGAGAGTCCGGTAACTTGACTTGTTTTTGACCGAGACTGAAACCTTGTTCTTTTTTGCTTATGGAAAAAAGTACACAACCATGCATTAGAAACTGTGTCAAAAGGACAAGGAACAAGAACCTAACATTGCACAAGGTCTTCATGCTTTTACATGCTATTACACAAAATATTTGGAAGCAACAATTGCAGGAGATGAGCTGGTAATCAAATGAAAGGCCGGTTACGGCAGTTACCTGGATGCAGGCACAGCAATCCTGCTTGACACCGTGAAAGCAAGTAGTACAAGAATTAGTTTGAAAAAAGCATGGGGAGATAGATGGAGTCTTTGTACGAAAATATCAAGGGAGCGCAACACCAGAGATTTTTCCGGGCAGCCGAGTTACTTGGGCTGCAAGATGATATAATGAAGGTTCTCCTGGTTCCGGAACGCCAGGTGCTGGTAAAATGTCCGGTGGTAACGGAAAACGGCGGGATTGAAGTCATGGAAGGTTCCCTTGTGCAGCACAATACCGCCAGGGGGCCAGGAAAAGGGGGGCTGCGCATCCATCCGGATGTCACATTGGAAGAAACAAGGTCTCTTGCTGCTCTTATGACCTGGAAATGTGCCGCAGTGGAGATACCGTTCGGTGGAGCCAAGGGCTCACTCCGGGTTGATCCATCCTTGCTTGGTACTTCAATGCTACAAAAGTTGGTACGACGTTATACTGCCGAGGTCGCTAATGAACTTGGTCCCGACAAGATAGTCCTGGCGCCGGATGTGGGTTCTGATTCCAGTGTCATGGCTTGGATGATGGATACGTACAGCCAGATTGTGGGCCATACCTCGCTGGGTGTGGTCACAGGCAAACCAATGGAAGCCGGTGGCTCCAAGGTGAGGAACCGGGCTGTTGCAAGGGGCGCTCATTTCGTTTTCAGGGAAGCCTGTGCATTGGCAGGCCTGGAAGTAGAAGAGTCCAGGGTTGCAATCCAGGGGTTTGGCAACGTAGGTAAACAGATGGCTGAAATGTTGGAAAATGACGGGGCCAAGATAGTTGCGGTGGCCGATACCGGTGGAGCTGTCTACAAGGAATCAGGGCTTAATGTACCTGCATTGGCAAGACACAAACAGGAATCCGGGACCGTGTCAGATTTTCCGGATGGTGAAAGAATTTCCATCAATGACATGATCGCACTGGACATTGAAGTGTTAGTACCTGCCGCGGTCGGTGAATTGTTACATAAAGAAAATGCCGGTAAGGTGAGGGCAAAGATACTCCTCGAAGCGGCGAATGCTCCAACTACACCGGAGGCGGATGAAATTCTTGCACAAAACGGGGTGTTTGTCCTGCCTGATATCTTGTGCAATGCAGGTGGTGTGACTGTAAGTTATTTCGAGTGGGTGCAAAGCTTGCAAAGTTTTTTCTGGGACGAAGAAACCATCGAGAACTACCTCGAAAAGGTCTTGAGGAAAGCTTTCCACCAAATATACAAAGAAAGCCAGGACAGGAATATCAGGATGAGAACTGCTGCCTATGTATTGGCCATAGGTAGAGTGGAGAAGGCTTTACGTACAAGGGGTATCTTTCCATGACCTGGCCTGGAGCCGTTTCCTAATTGGGTGTACCGGTTCCCCTGGCGCCGACCTTTAAGTGATCTATGATGGAAACCACGAAAGATACGGGCTATGGCCGGGAGAATTTGCGAGAGAAGCCGGGATCTACACGGGAAAGAAGAAAACTTTGGAGAAAGTGACAGGGGCGTACAAGCCAAGCTCTGCCGGTCACAGGTGCTTTAGACCCTGGATAACGCTCCATGCCCTCGCCGAGGACCGGTGATATACCCGAACCAAAATCCACGACTTCACGTTTCCGCCGAACCAGTACACATGGCCTTCAGTGTGCATTAGGCGGTTCTATTTTGATACCATTGACGGCACGAACGCATTCACCGGTTTCAAGGGAGCAGACAAAGCCTTTGTCACATGGAATCTGGTAACATCCATCTACGCAATATCCCCTGCTTTCATCGCATCTGGTGAAGGGAGGTTCGCAATCAAGGTCTTGCTTGCAGGGTTTGTAGACAGGGCAGGGGCCGAAATCTTTTTCTTTTGGCTTGCTATCGTCTTTTTCCCAGGTCTTCCATATGCCGCAGCGGTTTCCCCACCTGTACTCACCGGCGGTTCTTGGACTTCCATCGTCGTACCAGGTTCGCCACGTGCCGTGTCTCTCGGCTTTTCCATTTCTCTTAAGTCTGATACATCCTTTTTCGATTCCCTGGGGCGGTCCCGTGCCTACAAGCCTCGCGTCTTCAGGGCATTTTGATTTTTTGACCTGTGTGGGCGTGCAAGCAGCCAGGGAAAAAGCAAGGGTCATGCATGACAATATTAATACGGCGTTGTATGCTTGTTGCTGAAACCGCTCTCGTATTAATCTTTCCATGATTTGATTATATTATTTTCCGGTCATATCGTCCAATTCTTGATCTTGAGGGCGTGCTTGAGCCGTTGTAACGGCTCTATATGGTAAGCCTAAGCCATGCCGAGAGGGTGATGTTGGCAGCAGCATATTTCTCGAACCACCAAAAGTCGGCATCAGCATTCACTCCAACCTCGAACCATTCATGGAGCCTCAGGCCGAGCAAAGCCCCGGCCTTTAGCGCCAGATTTGCATCACTATTGAGCCATTGGCTCCCGACTCCGACAAGGGCTCCGAGTTCGAGGAAATCCGCAATGGTCGGCCCCAGCACGACCTCGAGGGTCCAGGATGTAATGTTTCCGGGATCGTCCAGGTCGTACCAGCACAATGATGTTTGTGCTCCTATGAAGTTGAAGAGCTTGATGCCGGCAGTGCCTCCGACCGACAAACCACCTCCCAAGGGTGGGATCTTGTTTGCCGATCCGGAGGAAGATCGATAGTCATCTGCACTGAATGTCCAGCCCTTTATGCTGTACCCGACCTTTGGGCCGGCATAGACCAAAAGGATATCGGCCGATGCTTCGAAAGATATTGCACATGTGAAAAAGACAATTAATGTCTGCCAGGTTTTTTTCATGCCTTCACCTGCCCTTTGTGTTCCCATAACAGAATGCCGGGTTATCATTTTCTTTTATAAACGCCCAACTTGAACGCATACAATTCTCTGTCCCCACAGGCCATAAACAACATGCTCTTATAGACAACCGCATCGGCATCCATCCGGCCTCCATGGTTCTTGTATATCCAGACCTGTTTGCCTGTTTTCACATCCAGACCGTAGAAGTTATGGTCACCACGACCGCCGCCAAAGAAGACCCTGTCGTCGTGAAAAGCAGGTGCGGATAGAATCGGCCCTTTTGTGCCATATTTCCATGCAAGTTTTCCGGAATCGGCGTCCAGGCAGTAGAAGTCGGTGTCGAAAGATCCAAAAAACACCTTGCCCCTGTATGTACGTATTGCGCTCATTATCTTGCCCTTTGTTTGAAACTTCCACTTCACCTTGCCGTTGTGGATGTCAAGGGCATACAGATTCTTGTCATGGCTTCCAACATACACCAGGCCATTGTCCACTACGGGAGTGGATGTGATTTCAGCTCCTGTCCTGGTTCTCCACCTGAGCACTCCTGTCTTTGCATCCAGGGCATATAAATAGCCGTCCATATTGCCGACAAAAAGGGTTTTGTCGGCAATGATTGGTGATGAGTATGAAAAGGCTCCAGTCTCATACTTTACCGCCGGTGACTCTTGCACTTTCCCGGCCTTTTCGATCTCGTCAGCAGCATTTTGTTTCTTGTTTTCAAGATTTGCGGCCTTGTTCCCGTTGTTCTCCTTGGCATTCTGCTTCAATGCCTTGTCCCCGGCATCTTTTTTCCCGTTGGTGGTCAGGGTCAATAAGAAACCACCGGGCTTCGGTTTTCCCGCTTTCGGAGGGAAAGTCCATACCACGGAACCGTCCGCCACTGACAGGGCATACATGGTCTTGTCATAACTTCCGAAGTACACCATCCCATTAAAAACCGCGGGATCGGATTTTATCCTGCTGCCGGTTGGAAACTTCCAAAGCAGGTTGCCTTCCCTGTCCAGGCAATAGAAGAAATAATTGGTGCTTCCGAACATTATGCGCTTGCCGTCTTTGCTGGCGACAGGAGATGAATATATGTCCTGCCTCGTGGGAAATCTCCACTTGTGGGTTCCGGTCTTGAGATCCACTGCGTTTAAAAAACCTGCCTCATCTCCCATGAGAATCAATCCTTCACCATCACCTGTTTCCAATACCAGGGGAGTGGACCAGATTGGCTCACTGCCTTGATACTCCCAGGCCAGGGTTACGTTTCCGGTACATCCCGGTGAACAGTTGAGAAGTAAGGTCAGGGCCAGGAAACCTGAATATCCGGTGTAATGTTTCATTTCCCCCTCCTGTGCCCGGTTGCCAGGTAAACGCCCTTACCTTGATAACCGGGTGAAGGACATTCCAATTACCTTCCAGATGATTGAGTAACATTCCAGCCGTGTTTTCGTCAATGCCGCCTGAACAGGATGTGATGATTCGGCGAAAGTTGTTGATATAGGTTTTCCGGCAGACATCTTGTCTGTTTATAATGGCTCATGGTAACAAAGACGGTGCAGGAGGTTTTATTGCCATGTCATCGAAGAAAGGCAGTAAAAGGAACACGAGCGATAAGAGGAAAAAGAAAAAGAGTGGAAGACGAAGCAAGGGGGGTAAGGCATTGAGGAGCGGGTCGTTGATGAGAATGAGGGGCGGCCTGAAGAACGTTGTTTCGAGTAAAGGCAAAGAATCAACCCTGTCCAAGGTGCTGACCTATCTGCTTCTGGCCGCTGCAATGGCCATGCTTTTATACAGGTTGATCAAATAATCATTCGCATAAATAAAGCCAATCTCGATTTTGGAAAAGGCGGATACGAGTATTACCCGGAGGCGTTTAACCAGGCCTGCGGATTGACAGTCGGCCGCCGGGATGTAACATCCTGCCATGCGCCTGATTTTTTTAAATAGCAGGCTGTCGGACAAGAGCGGAGCCGATCGGTGGCTTCTGGACATCGTGGCATCACTCCAGGGGAAGGCCGAGACACTGATGCTCTTCTCGAGGCAGGATGCAGACATGCCAACGGACGAACTGCGCCGGATCGGTCCTGCCAGGAGATTGAAGGGCCTGGATACCGGTGGAATAGGCAGACGTGTCACGCGCGGCTGCCTCGAGAAACTCGAAGATGCAATAAGGAATTTCGGGCCGGATGTGATTCACAGCAATGACGTCGTCGATCCGGCTGTGTTGGATTTGATTGCAGTAACAGGCAAGGCCGTAGTCACGGTGCAGGACCACAGGTTTTTCTGTCCCGGCCCGGGCAAGGCACTTCCGTCGGGCCGGATTTGTAACAGGATTTTCGGACCTGGATGCGGGGAATGCCTTGCCGATGCTTCGTACCTGCATGCCATGCTCGACCTAACGTTGAAAAGGTTGGAGGCTGCGAAAAAGGCTGCCGCAGTGATTACGCTGTCCGAATACATGGCAAAAGAGCTTGTGAGAGTAGGCGTGGACAAGGCGAGGATTCTTGTTATTCCGCCAATTGTCAAGCTGCCCTGGGGCCTTGGTTTTCAGGATGATTTGCCGTCCGGGTCGTATCACCTCCTGGCGTGTAGGCTGGTGCGGCACAAGGGCGTGAGGGTGGCCCTGGAGGCTGCCTCTTTATTGGCTACAGGTACTAGGTTGGTGGTGGCGGGTGACGGACCTTTGCAGAAAGAGGTTAAAGAGGCTGCATCTTTTGCAGGATCCGGGGTACGGTTCCTGGGCTGGCTTGAGCACGGGGAATTTTGGAAAATACTTCATGGCGCCTTGTCACTCTGGATGCCATCTACCTGGATCGAGCCCTTTGGAATCGTCGGCCTTGAAGCCGGATTTGCCGGGGTGCCGGTTTTGGCTCCCCTGCGTGGCGGAGTGAGTGACTGGCTCTTGCCCGGCAAGACCGGTTTGGAAATAGGCCCCGGAGATGCAGTTGATCTTGCGGCAAAGGCGGATTACCTGGAATCGAATCCGGCCGAGAGGCTTGCCATGGGCCTTGCTGCGCAAACATGGCTTCAAGAGCGCTTCGATCCTTTTGGCACGCTTGCAAGATTGATGACATTGTATCAAGGATTTGGACCTGGATTTTGAGATCGAGGCGCAACGGCCCTGGTGTATTGCGTGCAGGAGGTTTATCTGGTATTGCATGCCAACATGGTAATGTTCACCTCTGGGCCTTTTGAAGGCCTTTGCAGAGAGGAGGGATGAGAAAGAGATGAAAAGAAGAACTGGCATAACCGGAATGCTGATCCTGTTCGGCGTCGGATTCTTTCTCGGATACGTAATGAGGGGAGTTGCCGTCAAGGGGAATAGGCTTGCATCGAGCACTGTTAAATCAACAGAGAAAGGAAAAGAGCGCGGGAAAGTCGAAAAGCTGACCCGGCAAGAAGCAGACAGCCTTTATACCAGGTATGACGTTGACCTGTTCGAGGCAACAAGCCCTTCAAAGGGCCCGAAGGATGCGCCTGTAACCATAGTCGAGGTCAGTGATTTTCAGTGCCCCTTTTGTGCACGGGCAAGGAAGACCATTGCCAAGATATTGAAGGAGGACAAGTACAGGGGAAAGATCAGGTTGATCTGGCACAATAATCCACTCGGTTTTCACAGGAGGGCCAAGTTTGCGGCCAGGGCGGCAATGGCTGCCTTTAAGCAAGGAAAGTTCTGGCAGTATCATGACAAGCTTTTCAGCAACCAGCAACACCTGGAGGACCAGGATCTCCAAAGATATGCAACGGATTTGGGATTGGACATAGACCGGTGGAAAAAGGACTACCTGTCCGGTAAATTCGATGAACAGATAAAGAGAGAGCAGGCCCAGGCGGCAAAGTTCGGAGCCAGGGGGACCCCTGCGTTTTTCATCAACGGCAGGTTTCTATCAGGTGCCCAGCCCCAATCCAGGTTCGAGGCGCTGATCGACTTCGAGTTATCCGAAGCATCGGCGCTTGTTCGCAAGGGGATCGAGCCGTCAAGGGTATACACCGAGCTTACCAAGAATGCCCTGAAGCGGGCCAAACCCAGGAGGAGTCGCCGGATTCCACGCGAAGATCCAGACGCGGTGTACAAAATCAAGTTGGGCGATTCACCTTATAGAGGAATTAAAGATGCCCTTGTGACCTTGGTCGTGTTCGATGATTTTCAGTGTCCTTATTGCAGGAGATTGGAACCCACCCTGGTAAAATTGCTTTCTAAATATAAAAAAGAATTGAAAGTTGTTTGGAAAGACAATCCATTACCCTTTCATAAAAGGGCATTGGCTGCAACGCGTGCCGCTCATGCTGCGGCTGTGCAGGGCAAGTTTTGGCAGTACCATGACAAGTTGTTCGCAAACCAGCAACACCTGGAAGATCAGGATCTTGAGAAATATGCAAAAGAAGTGGGTTTGAACGTTGCCAGATGGAAAAAGGACTACCAGTCGGGAAGGTTTGATCGCGGGATTCGAAGAGATGCCGCTTTTGCAAGAAAGATTGGAGCGCTGGGAACTCCAAATTCATACATCAACGGGCACAAGCTGGTGGGAGCACAACCCTATTCCCGTTTCGAGCAGTTAGTGGAAAGAGAAATACGGAAGGCAAGAGCACTGCTCAAGAGAGGTGTAAAGAGAAGCAGGATCTACGATGAGTTGACTAAAGACGGCGTGACCACGAGAAAGATGCTGGAAATGAGAAAAACAGTGGTAATCGGTGACGCGCCGGTAAAAGGGCCTCGAACCGCCAAGGTAACCATTGTTGAGTTCTCGGATTTTGTGAGCCCGGCATGCAAGAAGGCGGAAAAGATATTTAGGAAAGTAATTGAAAAGTTCAAGGACAATGTAAGAGTGGCGTTCAAACAATATCCCCTGCCGGGCCGAAAGGATGCCTTTTTAGCGGCAGAGGCGGCCCTGGCCGCCCAAGAGCAGGGCAAGTTCTGGGATTACCATGACCGGCTTTTTAAAAGCAGTGCCGAAATCGACAGAAAACTCCTGGAGCGCTATGCCGCGGCTGTTGGCATGGACGTGCGGAAGTTCAGGCAGGCGCTGGATTCGCAAAAGTTCAAATCCCGTATAGAGAAGGAGAGCAAAGAGGCTGAAAAGCTTGGGGTAAGGGGCGTGCCTGCCTTTTTTATCAATGGAGTGATGTTAAGGAATTTCAACACAGAAGCTGGTTTCGACAAGGCCATAGAGGGAGAGCTGAACAGGATTGGACGGGATATCAAACCTTCCAGGGCATTCAAGTTCATTCCGTTGAATCAGGCCGGGAACCTTCCCCATTTAATGAGAATCATGCCCAAGGCGACCAACAAGCAAGTAAAGTGATTGGTGAGAGGAAATATTTTGAATCAAGACAAAACAGACCTGGACCAAAAGGCGGTCGAGGCCCTGGTCGATAGGTTTCGCAACGACGTAGAAAGGTTGCGCCTGGAATTGGGCAAGGTGCTGGTCGGCCAGGAGCAGGTGATACAAAGTGTTTTAATTTGCCTTTTTGCCGGCGGACATGCCCTCTTGGAAGGACTGCCCGGTCTGGGAAAGACTACTTTGATAAGGGCCCTTGCAGATTCGCTGGACTTGAAGTTCAACAGGCTGCAATTCACTCCGGACTTGATGCCTGCCGATGTGACGGGTTCGAACCTGATAATCGAGGAACAGGGCAAGAAACGTTTCGATTTCAGGCCCGGCCCGGTTTTTACCAATATCCTGCTCGCAGACGAGATAAACCGGGCTACACCAAAGACACAGTCTGCGCTTTTAGAGGCAATGCAAGAGGGCTCCGTGTCGGTGGGGCTTGAAACCATGGTGTTGGAAAAGCCGTTTCTGGTACTTGCTACCCAGAATCCAATCGATCTCGAAGGCACTTATCCTTTGCCCGAGGCCCAGCTCGACAGATTCTTTTTCAAGGTCCTGGTAAAACCGCCCGGCAAGGCTGAATTGAATGACATTCTCGTAAGAACCACCTCGGGAGACGTGCCCAGGGCATCCAAGGTCATGGGAAAAGATGTGCTTATCAGTTACATGGAATTGGTCCGGCAAGTACCGAGCGCATCAAAAGTAACGGCGTACGCCGCGAAGCTGGTATCCGCCTCCAGGCCTGATGGAGATGATTCTCCCAAGTCGGTCAGGAATTACGTTAGGTTCGGTCCGAGCCCGAGGGGGGCTCAATCAATGTTGCTGGGAGCAAAGGTAGTGGCCCTCTTTGACGGCAGGTTCAGTGTCGAGAAAAAGGATATAAGAAAGGTGGCGGTTTCCGCTTTGAGACACAGAATGGTTCTGAATTTTGAAGCTGACTCGATGGGTGTAACTACCGACCAGATAATACAAGACGTCTTGGAACGGTTCTGATTGACTTGAACAAGCCTGCCTGAAAGCCGGGGCCGGCACCGGGCGGGCCATGGGTAGGTCTATTGAACGCCGATCTCCCGCCATGCGACAGCGTTGGTTCCTGCCACCTTGTCTCTCAAGGTCACCACGAGCTTGTATTTCCCCGGGGCCAGTCCCTTTGGGAGAAGTATGGTGTTTGTCATTGTTATCCAGTCCACCTCAAGGCTCACCCTTTTTCTCAAGGTGGAGATGTTCTTTCTGAAGAAAACCCTGGAGCCGCCGGGTGAAGTCAATTCCAGGTCCTGTTCGAGCCATATCTTGCCGCCTTTTGCAATGGCGGCGCCTTTGACCTGGAATCTCAAGCCCATGTGTTCGCCTGCCCGGAATACTCCGGACAGGTTGGTGGAACCGTCACCGGAGAGAAGAACCGGAGCCTTTATTGCAAGACCTTTTCCGGTTCTCGATTTCGGTAGGTACGTCTCTCTTTTTCCAGACCCGAGAAAGAAACTTTCAACAAATTTTTTCTTCTTGCCGGTGATTCTATCCCTAATGATTATGACAGCCTTGTACTCGCCCTTTGGGGACCCTGGTGATAATTTGATGTTGTTTCTGATAAATGCCTGGTCCATCTCCTCGTCCCAGCTCACCTTGAACCTGGATGCATTTGGCTGTTTGTATACAATTTTTCCGTTCGGACCTACCACCTCCAGGTCTTGCTCGAGCCAAACTATTTCATCATGGCCGAAACCTTTGACCGTAAAGCTGACCCAGATGAGTTCACCTGCCTTGAAATTTCGGCCCGGCCTTTCCCGGGCAGCTATGCCGGCCTTGAATGTCACGTCTTCTATGGACAAACCGGCATGTGCCGGCATAGAAGTGAATAGTGCCGATGCAATCATCAAAAGCAGGGAGATGCTCATTTTCTTTTTTTCCATGTTCGGCTCCCGTAAATCAGACGTTTCAAAAAAAAGTTACCAGGTTGCCTACCGGTATTCAAGGTATTGGCAATGTTTTTCCCCGGCTTTTTGCACGTCCATTGCCCGGATGCGCTTTGTTGACCCAAAGTGCGTACTCGACTAACATCCTTTTGCCATGGCCAAAGACTTTGATTCGGTATTGAAAGATGTGAAAAGGGGCAAGATTGAGCCGGTATATCTGTTTCTGTGTGAGGACCAAGGAATAGCCAGGAGCCATGCAAGGCAACTACTGGATCAACTCTTACCGGCCGGCGACCGGTCTTCCAATCTTTCCGAGCTTGAAGGAGCCGGGCGCAATGCATCGGATGTGGTAATGCAACTAAAGACCGGATCGCTGATGCCGGGGCCAATGGTTGTAGCCTGGTTTGACGCCGATGTCTTCGATGTGCCGCGAACGAGCCGCAGGTCTTCGGCGGCAAAGGATGTGACAAGGTTGGAAGAACTTATGAGGCGCAAAGAAATAAACAAGGCTGCCGGCCTTTTTCTGGCTATCAGTGCGAGGTTGGAGTTGGATGCCTCTGATTTTAAAAACAAAAGCTTGACCCCTGATTCCTGGCTTGAGAAGGCCGGAATGCAGCCGACAGCGGAACTGGAGGATGTAATCCAGGAAGTGGCTGACTTCGTGGCCCAAAATAATATCGAGCCACAGGCGGCCCAGGAATCGGCCAAAGTACTGACAGCAGGGTTGGATGCCGGCTTCAATCCTTTGTCAGTGCTTTTGATGACAGCAAGGAAAGCCTCATCCACTGATATTTTATTGAAAAAGATTCAGGAAAAGGGTGTGGTGTTGAAAATCGGACAGGCCTATGACTCGAGGAGTGCAAAAAAGGAAGCCTTAAGGCATTTAAATAGACTGGCCAACCGGATGGGTCTTGAATTGTCCGACCAAGTGCTTGCAATAATTGCGGAAAGGTCGACGCCGGACCCGGAATTGTTACGGCTGGAACTGGAGAAAGTTGCTGCATTGTCGAGTACCCGGGGTGACCTGTCGGGAAAAGAAGTGGCTGCCTTGGTGCACAAGACCCGGGAAGAACCATTGTGGGAGTTGACATCTGCCGTGTCAGACAGAAATCTGGACAAGGCTGTGGCAGAGGTTTTGGACAGGCTGGATAAAAATATTCATCCCCTGGTTATCTTGGCGGCTGTGACAAACGAATGGCGAAGAGTTTGTTACACGAGATTGATCGCAGGCGATCTGGTGCAACAAGCCGGCAAGAATCCTAATTTACTGGGAACCATGCTGAAGGAGAAAGTTTCCGCGAAACAAGATCCTTTGGGCAAAGAACTTCTTGGAGCCAGGAAACCATATAGTCTTGGACTCCTGGTGAAAAGAGCAGGCAGGTTCAAGCAAGAGGATCTCCTGCATGGATTTGCTCGCATTCTTGAAGCTGATATTGCCTTGAAAAAGGGGTCGGAGCCTTCCAAAAGCGTGTTGTGCAGGTTGATGTTTTCTCTACTTTCATGAAAAAATATAATTTTTGGAAAAGGATTGACCTTGCACTTGTTTGAAACTAATATATTCTGATTATGAGATTGTTCTTACAAACTGATATTTTGTAATAAAGGGGTGTGCGTATGGTCGATGCCAACGTGCAATTCGAACAAATAGTCCGGGAATACTGGAATTTCAGGCTGGCTCAGGATCCTGTGAGAGCCACAGAACTAGGCGTGCACCTTTATGACGGCGTCCTCTCGGACAGGTCCCAGTCAAAAGTGGGGCAATACGTCAAGAAAGAGAAGCGGTTTTTGCAAAAGTTCAAAAAAATCAATTACAAAGACCTTACAGACGACAACAGGATCGATCGCGAACTTGCCCTTGGCAACTTGTATTTTAGAATAAAAATTGAAGAAAGACATCCGTCTTTCAGGACTTCTCCAACTTCGTACGTGGAAGAGATTACCAGGGGAATTTATCCCCTGATTACCAGGAATTTCGGACCACCCGAGGTCAGGGCACAGAACCTTAGCAAAAGACTGGCAGCCACTCCGGTATATCTTGCAAAGGCAAAGAAAAACCTCAAGAATCCACCCAAAGAATTTACCCAGGCAGCATACTTGAGTGTTCAGGGGACTCTTGATTTTCTCAAGGATGCCGTGCCTGCTTTTGCAAAGGATGTTCCCCCAAAGGCCAGAGTCAAGTTGAACGTGGCGTTGAGGGAAGCGAGCGATGCCCTCGTAGATTATAGGAAATTTCTCAAAGATGACCTGTTGCAAAGGTCAAAGGGCAGGTTTGCTCTCGGCAAGGAGCTGTTCGATATCTTGCTTCGCAAGGTGCACCATGTGCATTTGTCGGCGGACGATATACGCAAGCTTGGAGAAAAAGAGCTGAAAGTTGCCAAGAAAAACCTGGCGGCTGTGGCCAAGGAGCTTGATAAAACGAAATCTTCTTCAAAGAAGGCCAAGAGTAAGACACCTGATTGGGAGGCGTTGTTCAAGAAGTACTCCCGCAGGGTTCCAAAGGCTGAAAGGCTTTTGGATGTGTACAAGAGGGAAGTGGACAGGGCCAGGAAGTTCGTTGTTACAAAAAAACTTTTCGATTTGCCTGCTGAAGAAAATCTCCAGGTGGTGTACACACCCGAGTTTGCAAGACCGACCGTGCCGTACGCGACATATTTGCCTCCTGCTCCTTTTGAAAGTGACCAGAAAGGTTACTTTTGGGTCACTTCTGCCCCCCAGTCATGTTCACCTGCCGAATGGAAGCAACGAATGGCCTTTCATGCAACATTGCAAATCCCCGGAGTCGTTGTGCATGAAACCTATCCCGGTAGGCACTTGCAGACAATCAAGGCCGGGCGTGTGGGCAGGCCACTGCGTTACCTGATGGCGGATTCAGTGTTTGTCGAGGGTTGGGCACTGTATTGCGAACAGCTTATGCTGGAATCGAATTTTTTCAAGGATCCTGCTTCAAAGTTGTTCATATACAGAGCGGAATTGTTTAGGGCATGCAGGGCTATTATCGACGTGGGACTGCATACCGGTAAGATGGGGTTTGACGAGGCCGTGGATTTCCTGGCAAGCGAGGCCAAGCTGAATCCCGAGGATGCGGAGGCCGAGGTAAGGCGATATTGCACATCCCCTACGGAACCTTTGAGCTATCTTATCGGCAAGAAGATGATTATGGATCTCAGAAAAGACTATAAAGCCAAAAAGCAGAGAAAATTCTCTCTTTTGGATTTTCACGAGAGAGTCCTTGCTTGTGGCCCTATTCCGATTGGGGCAATCAAGAAACTTATGGAACTGTAGTGCGGACCAGATAGCGGATATCATAAAAGTTCTAATGCAGATTGACCAAATTCCGGTCAGTTGACCGGAATTTGGTCGTTCCGTCAAAGGTGATATTATTAATTGCATTGATATTACTACATAATTATTGTTGGCATGCCTGTTGCTCTAAAATGAAACCGGTAATTGTTTGATTGACCCTTGAGAACAAGGAGGTGGTCCATGCTTGCAAGAGCGCTTTCAGGTGCGTTGCTTGGTGTGGATGCATACCTGGTGGGAGTAGAGGTTGACACTGTTCGCGGGCTCCCCCAGTTTGCCACTGTCGGTCTGCCCGAGGGCGCTGTAAAGGAAGCCAAGGTCAGGGTAAAGTCGGCTGTGTTGAATTCAGGTTTCGAATTCCCGACCAGGAAGATAACAGTCAATCTGGCCCCGGCAGGGGTGAAAAAAGAAGGTGCAGCATTCGATCTGCCCATAGCCATGGGTATCTTGGCTGCAAACAATGGTTTCGAGCCCGGGCCGTTCGGGGATTATATGATGGCAGGCGAGTTATCCCTCTCCGGCGAATTAAAGCCTGTTCGCGGTGCCCTTTCATTGGCAGCGGCTGCCAGGGAGGCAGGACTCAAGGGAGTGGTTCTTCCGGATGAAAACGGTGCAGAGGCTGCGGTCGTATCTGGTATTGAAGTGCGAATCGCAAGAGACCTGGTTGAGGTAGTGCAGTTTTTTTCAGGGGATGCTGACCTGGAGTTGGCGAAACCTGGAGGCGAAAAGACTTTTGTTACAGGACAAGGAGTGGACCTGGCGGATGTAAAGGGACAGGAATCCGCCAAGCGGGCACTCGAAGTGGCTGCCGCAGGTGGTCACAACATACTCATGGTAGGGCCGCCGGGTTCCGGCAAGACCATGCTTGCAAAGAGGCTGCCGACCATCCTGCCGGCAATGTCATTCGAGGAGAGCCTGGAGACAACCAAGGTTTACTCTGTTGCAGGATTATTGAACGGTGCCGGACTGGTGCAGGCCAGGCCTTTTCGAAGTCCGCACCACACGATTTCCAACGCAGGCCTGGTAGGAGGCGGATCAATACCAAGGCCGGGCGAGATATCCCTGGCGCACAATGGAGTCTTGTTCCTTGACGAGCTGCCCGAGTTCAAAAAAAGTGTTCTCGAACTGTTGCGCCAGCCGTTGGAAGACGGAATAGTGACAATTGCAAGGGCCCAGATCACCATCACCTATCCTGCGAAGAGCATGCTCGTGGCAGCAATGAATCCCTGCCCTTGCGGATTTTTGGGCCATCCGTTAAGGGGTTGCACGTGCACCCCCAATCAGATTCAGCTTTACCGTTCGAGGCTTTCCGGTCCCTTGTTGGACAGGATCGACTTGCACGTGGATGTGCCGGCCGTGCCGTATGCAGAGCTTTCAGCCGAGCGATCCGGGGAGCCGTCCAAGGTGATAAGGGATCGAGTGGAAGTTGCCCGGGCAGTCCAGGAGCAGAGATTCAAAGGAACCGGAGTGCATTCCAACAGCGGCATGTCGGCCAGAATGGTCAGGGAGTACTGCAAACTGGGGCCGGGAACCTCGGATCTGCTCGAGGCTGTCGTGGACAAGCTCGGCATGAGCGGCAGGGCTTACGACAGGATACTCAAGGTGGCCAGGACCATTGCAGACCTGGAGGAGAGGGAGGAGATATTGGCCCGTGATGTGGCTGAGGCAGTGCAGTACAGGAGTCTTGACAGGC
>JAADFL010000097.1 GCA_013152945.1 Deltaproteobacteria bacterium
CCTGGTACACGGCATTGCAATCAAGAGTTGAAGGCAGGTCATAACTAATAACGACAGCATGGTCTCCATGCCGGACAATGGTGTCGGTGTCGGTGTCCGTGTCAGCGTCAGTGTCGCTATCTGTGTCGGCATCCGTATCAACGTCCGTGTCCGTGTCCGTGTCTGTGTCGCTATCAGTGTCGGCATCCGTATCAATGTCCGTGTCCGTGTCTGTGTCGCTATCAGTGTCGGCATCCGTATCAACGTCCGTGTCAGTGTCTGTATCGCTATCTGTGTCGGCATCCGTATCAACGTCTGTGTCAGTGTCTGTGTCCGTGTCTGTGTCGCTATCAGTGTCGGCATCCGTATCAACGTCTGTGTCGATGTCTGTGTCGATGTCTGTGTCGATGTCTGTGTCCGTGTCGCTATCTCCACCACCCGACGAGCATCCTAAAATGCCCCATGACAGCGGCGTGGCCACTATAAGCGCGAGAATGGAAAGGTATAAGAGCAGGCCTGCTTTCAGAAAAACCTTCATGACGGCTTCCTCCCGGACAATGTTAAGTTATAGCATGAGCCAAGTTGATATTATTTTATTCTGAATTTTTTGATATCATAAAAAAATCAGGACCTTGTCTATACAAAACTTGCAGGTCTGAAACGGGGCTTAGACTCGCTGTCTCCGACGGTGTATGAGTCATTCTAGACAACGAACATGACCTTGTTTGACATCTTCATCCCCTTACTCCCCACCAGCATCGAACGGCACTACGCCGTCTTCAAGGGTGGTACTCGTACGCACCGATATCGGCGATGGCATTACCTGTTCCAGGTACGTCGTAGCGCGGCTTACCTTCGAAATCAAGGGATGGCGCCTTATTGTCGAGCGCCATGTCTATGCAAGGAGAACCTGCTTTTAGGTGATAGTTCCAAGTGCTTTCCACGAACATGGGATCCAAATCGATGTTGCCGGAACCCGAGCCGCTCCAACCCCAGTGGACGTCACTGTTATTGACCAGGCAAGACGACTTCGAGTCGCATACTATCTCGCCCTTGTTGTTATAGTGGTAAAATATGGAATTGAAAATCATGACCGGTGCCGTACTCACTACAGAGATACCGTCTCCCACCTTGCTCGCCTCGTTGTCGGTCACCGTGCAGTTTATGATCGTAACCTCGCTGTCATAGAAGCGCATTGCCCCGCCCTCCTCTGCCGTGTTGTTGATCAATAATGAGTTGACGATGGTGGGAGAGGCCCCGCTTCGAGCGTAGATGCCTCCGCCCTGGCTCGTGGCCTGGTTGTAGAAGAAGAGGCAGTTACGCACGGTAGGCGAAGCGCCTTGAATGAACATGCCGCCGCCATGGTAGTTGGGCCAATCCCCCTGGGCACGGCCATACGTGACGGTGAAACCATCGAGCACGGAGTCAACTCCAGGCCCGGCATAAACCACGTGCCATACCTGCTCCTTGCCACCATCGTTACCCCGGCCGTCGAGCACGGTCTTGTGGAACACCCAGTTGCGCTGTTCACGTGCATCCTCTTTACCTGTGAAACCACCAAACACATCCACCCCTGCCTCGAGGTTCACGGTATCCTTGTGGTGGTCATCGTTTTCCAGGTTCGAACCATAGATATAATAGGTGCCTTCCGCCACCCAGACCTCGCATCCATCGGCTGCTCGTGCGGCATCTATACCTTGCTGGATCCCAGTGAAGGCAGTCTGCCATGAAAGGCCATCCGGGGTATTGGCGACCTGGGCCAGGTTCACATAGACCACGCAACGCGGCCTGGTTTCCTCTTCTGAAGTCGCATCGAAAGAGGCTTCCATCTCGGTATCGGCATCCACATCCCTAACGAGATCCGCGTCAGGTTCCATGTCGGCTTCCATTTCGGACTCGAATTTCGCTTCCGTATTAGGCGTATCCGTGTCCGTGTCCGTGTCCGTATCCGTGTCCGTGTCCGTATCCGTGTCCGTGTCCGTATCCGTGTCCGTGTCCGTATCCGTGTCCGTGTCCGTGTCCATATCCGTGTCCGTGTCCGTATCCGCGTCCGTGTCCGTATCCGTGTCCGTGTCCGTGTCTGTATCCGTGTCCGTGTCCGTGTCTGTATCCGTGTCCGTATCCGCATCGGTATCGGTATCTGTGTCAATGTCAATATCCGTATCACCATCCCCGGCTTCTACACACCTGCCTTCACTCTCATCACATACCATATGAAGATCCTCGCAGTCCTTGTCGGTCCTGCAATGCATTGGCTCGTCGTCTAGGAAGAGGCTGCAGCCACTCGTTATAATGAGCACGGCCACTGACATGAACCAAGATCGAGCCATATGACATTCCTCCGTCAACCCTTACAACCTCAAGGTAACACAATGGAAATAGCAGCGCCTGCACCACCTGGACACGGCAGCACCATTGCCGTAACTCCTGAATCCCCGGGTTCCGGGGCCAACACGAACATCAAGACCGCGGCAACTGCTGCTCCACCCCCCAGGCCGAACAAGATGTCCGCTGCAAGCGCCTTGCTCTCGCTGGAGTCCTGGAGATCCTTCACAGCAGGATCTCCGGCATACCTGGAAGACGCATCGCTCCCATCCGAGTACGCAAGACCGCCCAAAACACCTCCCGTGGCCCCTGCAACAACGGACAGCCCAACCATGACCCATGGAGTCCAGGACCATACGCCACTTGCGCTCTTCTCCCCTTTGCCGGTTCCAGAGCCGGATCCTCCTATCGCACCTGGCACACCGGACGTAATCTCGACAACCGCCTGTTTGATCGCTCCCACGAATCTGGACTCGTCGTCGGGTATCTCCTGACTCGTCCGCTCGACCACCCGCGCCTGCTTCACGTCCAAAAGGCTCAAGCTTAAAATGAACTCCTCTCCAAGCTTGCCTATCCTGGCAAGGGCAACATACTTCGCACCAAGGGCACCACCAATCTCCGCAAGACACGAGTCATCCGAACAGCCGGTCAGCTTGATCCGGTCCTCCTCCAAGGTGAGCATCGCCCTTATATCGGTCGAGCCTATCACCTCGAAAAGCCCAGAATCATGAAAGGCCGTGAGCAAAAGCTGGTTCAACGTGTTTACGGTACCCTTCTCCATCTTCACGTCAGCCTTGAGATCCATTACCGCAAGCTTAGGCTTTTCCCCTGCCTCTGCGGTAAGCACCCCGAAAAGCAACAGCACCAGGAGAGGCATGACCCTCGCGTACCTCATATCTTCTCCTGCATAAGAAATTCACACTTAAGGTACTGGATAGCATACAGCAGCCAACGGATCAAGCTCACGTCCAAGGGGAAGAACACGCGCCCCTCACCCCGGCCTTCGGCCACCCCTCTCCCATTGCGTGGGCTAGGGGAAGAGGAATAATACACACCAGGTCAATTTATATTGGAAAAGAACTCCTCAATCTCCTTTCGCCCATGAAATGGGAGAAAGGGAGCAAGGGGGATAAAGGGCGGTTTGCAAACCACTGTGATCCCCTGGTTCAATGGTGCGTCCGGCGCAGCCCAGTTTCATCCGCCCGGCGCACACTGTTTTAAAGGCACCTTTATCCTACTTTCTCCTTATAAAAAGGAGAATATATATTGACATTCTCCTTATAAAAAGGAGAAAATGGCACCTATGGAAGCCGACTATGAGGCAAGATATAGGGAACTGTTGACTGAGATTCTGGTAACCTCCCTAGTGACCGAACCTCCTTCGTTCACTCCACGCCGCGTACATGGAACATTGAGCCTGCCGGGCAAGGCAACTGCTATCGTTGGTATTCGCAGGGCCGGCAAGACCACCTTCCTGCACCAGATCCGTTGCGAGCGGCTCAATAGGGGAACCCCGCTGGAATGGCTTCCGTACATCAACTTCGAAGATGAGCGCCTTGCAGGGTTGGAGGCGCGCCACCTCCATGTGCTTGTGGACGTGTACTATCGCCGGTTCCCGGCTTTGCGCGGCAGGGAGCAGGTCACTTGGTGCTTCGATGAGATCCAAGTGGTTCCGGGCTGGGAGCGATTCGTCCGCAGGCTGCTGGATACCGAGAAGGTCGAGGTCTTCTTGAGTGGCTCGTCTGCAGCTCTATCGAGTCGAGAGGTGGCCACGAGCATGCGCGGCCGTGGGTGGGAAATCGTTATCCATCCTTTTAGTTTCGAGGAGTACCTACGCCATCACGAGTACGACATGCCTGACTCGCTCGATGCGATGACATCTTCCGAGCGATCGCATCTCGAAAACGTGTTGCTCTCATACTTGAAGACCGGCGGGTTCCCGGAGGTTCAACGGCTCGGGCAAACCGACAGGCTGGCTCTGTTGGGCCAGTACGTGGACGTGGTGATGTTGCGGGACGTGATAGAGCGCCATAAGGTGTCTAACGTGGTGGCCCTGCGCTGGCTCGTACGGCACCTGCTTGGCAATCCTTGTGGGTCCTTCAGCGTAGAAAAGTTCTATAACACTTTGAAATCACAGGGAATAGCCATCTCACGCGATACGGTCCACCACTTGGTCGCATACCTGGAGGATTGCTTCCTCGTTCGCACATCCTGGGTGGAGGCATCGTCTGAACGCCGACGCATGGTCAACCCGCGAAAAGCATGCCCCGTGGACATGGGGCTCATCCCTGTGTTCGACCGGACAGGACGCGCCAACCAGGGACACATACTGGAAACCGCGGTTCGAATAGAGTTGGAACGTCGCCGCATGGAGGTGACCTATGTACGGACCCGGGACGGTTACGAGGTAGATTTCTTGGCGCGCCGCGTCGGCGAGCACCCAGTATTGATCCAGGTGTGCGCCGAGCTCGATGACCCGCGGACCAGGGAGCGGGAGGTACGCGCTCTCTTGGCAGCCAAGGAGGAGCACCCTGAGGCCGAGCTGCACCTAGTCACCCTTACCCCCGAAAGCGCAACAGGCGTTCCCGAGACCATTCATGTCCACCCGGCGGCCGTGTGGCTGCTGAAAGACCGCGGATTCTAGGTTTTACCCCATAAGGCACGGCGGGGAAAGGCACGGCGGGGGGCACGGCGGGGACGGAGGTCACGGCGGGGACGGAGGTCACGGCGGGGGTCACGGCGGGTCACGGCGGGGACGGAGGTTGAGTCCAAACACAAACACGATCTTTCAGCATGAAACCATTTAATATCGTTAACCTATCACTGTTTCACTATCACTGTTTCACCACCCCGGTGCTTGGGTGCCTCCGTCTTTGACCCGGTTGGGATTGTCCGATCCTGCCAAAATCTGAAAACCGGCTTTGTCAAAATTACAAATATGGTTTTAAAAATCTAACGGAAGAGGCCGAGCGTGTGGAGATCTTTCCCGGCTCTGTCGTGCCTCTTCCACGAATTGGTCATTTAATTGCAGTCAAGGTCTTATCCAGGGATGACCAAGCAAGGCCCCAGGACCTGTCGGATTTGAAAGCATTAATGGAAGAAGCTGGTCAAGACGACATCGAGCTGGCAAGAGAAGCATTGCGCCTGGTCGAAAGCAGGGGCTTCCACGGAGTTAAGTCGCTGCCGCAAGAGCTTCAGAGCTTGATGGAGCTTTTTTATGCTGCTTGAGCCTTCTAACCATGAACCCTATAAAGATCCAGGAGTTCAAGTGTCCACTGATGCCTCCCCGTTCCATGGCATAAAAATTAGGGCCGGGAGTAATAGCTCCGCCCGCAATCAACTCGTTCGTCGCTTGATCGCCTCGTTCACCGCCTTCTCCAAGCGCTTGAGTCTTTTCTTGTACTCCTTTAGGGCCATCTCCAGCTTGTCGTGCAGGCTTTCCAGGTCGGCCTTGAGCCGCTCAACCTCGTCCCACTCCGGCCTGTCGGAACGGATCTTCTTCTTCTTCCCGGCGATGCCCTCGAAACGCTTCACCAAGGCATTGATCTTCCGGCTACCCGCACGGATCGGTCCCATGCCTTTCTCGAGATCCGCCACCATGGCATCAAGCATTCCCAACGTGCCCGCGGGGATGTCCGGCGTCTCGTTCTTCAGGGTCCTCAAGGCAGACCTTGCCCTAACGAGCACCTTGTCCGCCTCCTTCACCATCCTTCCGGTATCGACCTGGGCACGATGCAGGGAACTCCGTATATCCGATGTCTTGTAGTACCTGACGCAACCACCTAGTCCAAACACTAGAGCCAGTGCGATGACAACACTCCTGTCAAACCTCATTTTTTCCCTCCATGCACAACCCTGATCTTCAGCAAGCTTCCCAGATTTACCATCCA
>JAADFL010000098.1 GCA_013152945.1 Deltaproteobacteria bacterium
ACAGAAACCTGTAAGGCCCGAAGACCTTGACGCTCTCCTTCGTAAAGTGCTTATGGGAAAATTCGCGGCACCGGAGCAGGCAACCGGCCCTTCCAGGGCCAAAAGCAAGAAAATCCGGCCCAAGTGGGTGGTGGGCGAAACAGAGGCGATGTCCAATGTGCTCCGATTGATAGAACGCGTCGCTCCCACGGACAGCACGATTCTAATACAGGGTGAGAGCGGCACCGGCAAGGAGCTTGTTGCACAGGAAATCCACAACAGGAGCTCGAGAAGAAGCGGCCCAATGATTCCGGTCAACTGCGGAGCGATTCCAGACAATCTCTTGGAAAGCGAACTCTTTGGCCATGTCAAAGGAGCTTTTACAGGAGCATACAGGTCCAGGACCGGCAGGTTCATGCTGGCTGACAAGGGGACGATCTTTCTAGACGAAGTGGGTGAACTGCCTCCCTCCTTGCAGGTAAAACTCTTGAGAGTCTTACAGACAAAGGAAATCCAGCCCTTGGGTGCGTCGCAATCGCAGGTATCTGACTTCAGAGTAGTTGCCGCAACCAACCAGGACCTTGAAAAGGCTGTCGAAAACAACCATTTCAGGGAAGACTTATACTACAGGCTCTGTGTCATTCCGGTGGAATTGCCGCCTCTTCGAGAACGTAAAATCGATATCCCCTTGTTGATTACACAGTTCATCCACGAATTCAACAGGATAAAGAACTGTAACGTCACCGGCCTTTCAAAGCATGCGCTGGACGCACTCATGAATTACAACTGGCCGGGTAATATCAGGGAACTAAAAAATATTATCGAAAGAATGGTGATACTCAAGGGTGAAGGAGAAATAGGTCTGCTCGAGATTCCATCGAAGATAAGAAAGGGAGACACAAGCGCAGATGACAAGCCTTGGCCGAAACTCCCGGCTCACGGACTTGATTTCAAGCAAATCGTATCCCAGCTCGAGAAAGACCTCCTACTTCAAGCCCTTGAAAGAACCGGCGGCAACAAGCAAAAGGCAGCCGATCTTCTGGGATTGAACCGAACGACTCTGGTGGAAAAAATAAAGAAGAAAAAATTATTCCGGGAAAATGGTTGAAATAAACCCGTTCGCTTTCGCCGCGGGCCTGACGGTTAGTGTCAAAAATATGACGAAGCGATGTTCCAGCCGCTGTTTTGAATAGTTAGAATGTCTTTGATAAGGCATGGATTGTTTTTAAGCCAAACCCGGCCCTCACTTGTCTATTTGGGAGAAATTATAATAACCTGCAGCCGAAAAACGGCCTGGCATCAACTTTGCTACTTAAATCCGCCATGCAAGAGCTGAAAACAGCTATACCACTCATCGTAACGATATTTTCCATCATCCCTCCGGATGTGGCCACGGCAGGATACCATTTCGACGACGACGCGCTTCCGTTAAGCCTGGCTGTTTTTCCGGCTTCTAAAAATACAAGGGTGGCCATCCATTCATATTACAGGGGCCAGATACTGGACCTCATCCTGACCCCCAGGCCTTTGAAATCGCTTTCCGCCGGGTTGCCGGGTGCAAAAGGAAAAATTGCGGCCATAGAAAGCCTGCCTTCAAAATCAAGCATTACGTATAGAATAACTCTTACCAAACCAGGCCTCAATTTCCGGGTTCGAAGGAGCCACAATCCCGAGCTTGTAGTTATTGAACTCGCACCCGACCTTATCATGGGCGACAAACAAAATGTTTCCTTATTTCCCATGCCCATTGTTCGCCCGATGATACCGAGACCGGATCTAAAGCAAACGTCCGCGTCTATCATCAGGGATCTGGTTGCTATTTCAAATGAACAAACCACCCAAAATGGATCTCATCGGCATGCAACCCTGGAAAAGATCAGGGGCACAATCATACCATGCGCTGCTGATCCAACATCGCTTTGTAGAAAAGATTCCATCCAGGTTTTGACCCATGCCCTTTCTTCCTTTTCCGGTCGAACAGAAAGAGCTGAATTGGCCTTACTTCTGGCGCGATTTTTCCAGGAGGAGAGCCTCGATTCCGAGGCCATAGCACACCTGGAAATGGCGTTGGAAGGGCAGAGACGCTCCAAGCCTTTACCACCTCTCTTGAGGAATAGGCTGGAATTGGCAAGGGCGATTCTTTACTTGAGGCAAGATCCGGAAAAAGGCCTTCTCTTATTAAAAAAGATCAATAAACAAACAAAATTTGTAAAAATCCGCTTGGCCGCAAACCTTACAGTCGCATACCACCTCCTTGTGAAAGGAGAGTTGTCAGCGGCATATAAAATGTTCTCAAGCATATTGAAATCCCGGCCGCAAAATCCTTCAGCCGCTTTTGGAATGGCCGAGACCATGCTAATATCACAAAAGCCCGGAAAAGCACTCAAACTTTATAAGGAACTAGCCGACAATTACAGGCTTTTCACTTCTCCGGTTTTGTCACTACTGACACTTCGTATCGGTGATGCCTATTTCTTCCTGAACAACATGGAACAGGCACGAATCTTCTATAAAAAGGCCGCCGCATTCGAGGATCAAGACACAGCTTCCCTGGCCCGGCTGAGACTCCAGGTCTTAAAGGTTATAAAAGATGGACCCGACGCCATGTCCATAGCCGAGTTCAAAGAAATGTCCGGGACCTCGCCCGGTCCTTACACCAGAGCAGCAGCAATTCTTGCGCTTGCACGCTGTCACAATGCAACAGGCGAGCTGCACGAGGCTTGGAACGACTATTTGGATCTCCAAGCCGACCCTATCGGCAGGACACTCTCGAAAAGGCTTGAGAATGAACGAAACAAGCTCATAAAAGAAATTTACGAACATCGCATGAAACAGGGAAACCCGCTAAGTGTCTGTGCCAGGTATATCAGGGACCACATGTCTTTTCCCCTTGTCGCGGACCAGGGACTCCTTGAAAAACTGGAGTCGATGGTTGCTCGATCTTTCGTTGCTCTCGGATTCTATGATGATGCAGTGGAAATCATCCAAAAGTCACTTCAAAGGCCAGGCAATATCCGGACAAGGCTGGAACGCCTTGCGCATCTTGGAAAAGCATATTTCACGGCCGGTGATTTCTATAGGGCCAAGGCCACCTCGGCGTACATGGTCAGTCGAATGGGGAAAATCGACAATCTTCCAATCGACGGGGTACTTTTGGAAAGTGGAATTCGGTACCGGGAAAAAAGATATGCCGGGACAATTCATTTGTTGGACAAGACCCTTGCAAGAAAGTTGAAAAACGAGGAAGTTCTATCAAGGCTGAACCTGCTGAAAGCCCGAGCGTTAAGGGCCATGGGGAGGTCCGATGAAGCCGTGATTGCCTATCTCAAGGCCGATGAGCTGTACAAGAACCTTCCCTATGAATCCGTTCCCGATGATATCGCATCGCTACGTTTCGAGCTTGCACAGGAATTGTTGAAGCTCAAAAAATATGGGGAAGCAGCCAAATGGTTTTTAAAAGCCGAAAAATCATCCAATGGCGAAAACTCCAGGGAAGCGATGAATTTGCTTGCCGCACATTGTTTGTTAAACGCAGGAAAGACAAAACAGGCAAAAACCATACTTGCCGGTCTTAAAAAAGATAGCATTATTTCGAACTTGGCGGCTTCTTACGCCGAACTCGTCAATGCAAAATGACAGCTCCGGCATTACTGAAATGGTCTCAATGAAAATGTCTTAATGTTCGTTACGCCGCCCGGGTGTTCCCTTCAAGTCAAGCTCCCCCTATCCCGCGTCTCGACAACAGGTACGCCTGGTCCAAGGCCCTGCGTTTACGTCTCTTTTCTTCTCCGGCCGTCTTTGCCTTCCATCTTGCGTCCAGCTTCTCCACAGCCTTTCGCCTCTTCACAGCTTCGAACAATTCGGCCTGCTGCCCTTGTTCCATTACCCGGATGGAATCCATCTCCCTGCCCAGGTTTTCTTCGACCACCTTCAAAGCGCTGTCACGCTCCTGCCAAATAACGAGGTCCAAACCCCGAAGTCGCCCGCCTGCCGCCGGATATACCGGGTATGCAGATCGTCTAATAGCCCTAAGTTCATCACGACGCTGTTCGAGTGTTTCCCTTTTCGACACCAAGGCCGCCAATGCGGCACGACAGGCATCTTCTTGCAAGTGCCTTATCTTCAATAATTTTTCATAAGGGTTACCTGAATCGCGTAACATCATTGCCGCCGGATGAATCAGGAGAAAGATACAACGCCGGGTTTCGAATCAGGGCGAGCAAGTGCGGCCCTATCCTTTTTTTCCAGTTCTTTGAGATATGCTTTCATTTTTTTTACAGCATCGCCGTGCATCTGGCATACTCTTGACTCGGTCACATTCATGATTTTTGCTATCTGATTGTACGTAAGTCCATCCGCATAGTATAATGATACGAGCCTTTGCAGCCTCATTGGCAAGGCACGAACGGCATCCATGGCATTCTGTTTCATTTCTTTCAGCAACAGGTTTTGATAAGGATTCTCGCCGTCGCCGAATCGCAACTGCTCACGGGCTTCCACCACCTTTCTCTCATCAAAGGCCGCCAGGCTGTCCAGGGGTAAAAAGACCGGGGGCTGGCTGTCCTTATCATAATTCTGTACCTCCTCCTCCTGCATCCCCAGCTTGCTTGCCAATTCTTCTATTGAAGGAACGTAGCCCAGTTCATTGGTCATCTCTTGCCTGGCCTTTTCCAGTTTACGATGCCGTCTCCGGGATTGCCTGGAAAGAACGTCGTGTTTCCGCAACTCGTCAAGTATCGCTCCCTTGATTCTTAGTTCTGCGTAACCGGCCAGGCTTTTGCCCCTGCTGACATCAAACCTGTCCACTGCGTCTATCAGGCCCAGTACCCCGGCACTCACCAATTCCTCCATGGTCGGTTCCCCCGGGAATCGGGATGACACCCTGAAAGCAATTCTTTTGACCAGCGGCAAGTACTGTTCTATCTTGTTGTTTCGTTCATTGTCGGATGACCTGCTTATTTCCCGGTAACGAAGAACAGCCTGTTTCATGAAGCCTCCATCGATTCCGCTTCCTGGTTCAATAATCTCTTCCAAAAGAACTGGACATCCCCCCTTGGTTCGAGTGCGTATTCTTCTGCGAGCATGGTCTCGACAATCCTGGTGATGCATTTGCTGGCAGGAGCATCAGGAAATATCTCCATGAGGGGACTCTTGGATTTGACGGCTCTCTCCAAGTTCTCGTCATGAAGTACATAGCCCAGATAATCCAACCTGATGTCCATGAAGCGGTCGACAGCCCCGCCTAATCTCCGGTAGACTTCAAGGCCCTCCCTGGCCGTAGAGACGTCGTTCGCGATTAATGAAAAAGTTCGAATGCCTGATTCCCGTCTCAAGACCTTGATTGTGGCATAAGCATCGATAATGGCTGTTGGCTCTATTGTTGTTACGATTATTATTTCGTCCGCAGCGCCGTTGAAGGCAAGCACACTTTTCGAGATCCCGGCGGCCGTATCCAACAGCAGGACATCGAACTCCTTGTCCAAAGACTCAATCTCATGCAAAAGTCCATACCTCACGGAGGGATCGAGATCGACGAGTTCGGCCACACCGCTCGAGGCGGGAAGTACGTAAACATTCTTGTACGCCTCCAGCAAGATCTCTGAAAGCTTGGCACTACCACGCAATACATCGTCGATGGTCTTTACCGGAGCCAGGCCGAACAACAAGTCGATATTTGCAAGCCCCAGATCGGCGTCAAGGATCAGAATCCTTCTTCCGGCGGCAGCCAGACCGATTGCCAAGTTTGCAACAAGGTTTGACTTACCTACACCACCTTTTCCGCTCGTTACCGAAACAACCCTTGCCCTATCAGGCAGTGATTCAGTAATCACGCTGTCCAGTCTCTCGATGACTTTGTTACTTTTCAACTCGATCCTCCACTCGGATTCAGATTCATCCCGCCAATGGAACAGATCCAATCTTCGTACCAACTCTTCCTCTCCCCTTAATCAATGCAATCCCTTGACCAGGCAGTCCCTTGATCAATTTCACGCTGCAATCATGGCTGTCTGAAATAAAAGAAATTGGCATAGGCTTATACGCCACGCAGGACAAGACAGCCGAAGGCCTGATTGCCCTATCCATTCCGGTAAACGCAAAGTGATCGAATCCCATTCCGCTGAAGGCAGCCATGGTCACCAACATGTCATTCGGCCGGGATTGCGCCGAAATCACCAGGTGTCTCGCACCCTTGAGGGGCCTCAACACGTTCGAGAGCTCGGCCAGACTGTCCGCGTCCCAGGGCGCCAGCCCTGCCGTATCCACAATAATCTTACGGAATTTTCCAAGCTCTTCACTAAGTTTGCGAATCTCTTCTTCGTCATTCGCCACATAACAAGGACATCCCGTGATGCCTGATGTCACGTTCAATTTGTCCACATCGGTCGCCCGCTGGAGCCCGACTCCAACCAAGGCACACGATGACGCATCATTCCCGGAAGCCTCCTCGATCGCCAACTTTGCGACGATCGTCGATTTTCCGACACCATGAGCGCCGATGAAAATATGTGTCCTGGCCCCGAAATTTGGAGAAGGCAATAATAAAAGGAGTTCCTGCAACCCGGCTGCGCCTTTTTCCCTGGCCATGACATCGAGCGCTATTGCCGAATCCAGGGGCAAACCCTTTCTTGTCCATGCAGCAAGGTCTTGCGGCAGTTTGCCAAGAGATGACCGGAACCTGGAAATCAGCCTGTCCAACCCGGAATTGAGATATATCCAGTTGTCGCCGCGAATTTCATGAAGGTTTTTGTTGCCCGGACCGTCAAGCGGAGGAGATGCTCGTATCTCGAACTTTTCGTCTTCCTCACGCTTGGTACATGAGAGTACAAGTGCATCCTTGCCAAGCTCCCTCTGCACCCTTTCAAGCGCTGCTTGTGGCGTACTTCCTATGAAAATCCTGGATTGCATGCCTTACCTCCACGAGTGATTTCAAACCTTGATGACCGCGACATTGTTAATTTCCACGCCCGTATCGACTTCCCTGTGAGACATTATCGGCAAATCCGGCATAAAGCGCCTGAACAAGCTCCACAACGGCCTCCTGAGATCCGGCCCCACCAAGAGGACGAATTGCACATCATCCCTGTCCACGATTCGTAACTTGTCTTGAATCGCCTGTAATAGGTTCCTGGCAAATTCGGGTTTGATGGTCAGGGCCGGTTTTCCATCCACCATCTCAATGGACCGCATCAATACTTCCTCGGTCCCGGGGTCCAGGAAAATCGCATTTAGCCGGCCGCCGGAATCGACAAACTTCGCCGTTATCGACCGGGACAGCCTCTCTCTTACTATTTCGGTAAGAGTATCGGTGTCTTTTACCGAGGCAGCATGGTCGGCCAGGGTCTCCATAATGGTTCTCAAATCCCTGATCGATATCGACTCCGCCAACAAGTTGCGGAGAACCTTCAGGAGTTCCGAGTGTGTCATCAAACTGGGAAGAAGTTCTTCAACAACCTTGGGGCTCGACCTCCCGACTATATCCAACAGTTGTTGCAGTTCCTGCCTTCCAATCAGTTCATCCGCATGCCTGTTGATTACTTCGGTCAGATGGGTCGCAATAACAGAGGCGGCATCCACAACCGTGAAGCCCAAGGCATCCGCCCTCTCCTTGTTGCCTTCTTCTATCCATAACGCAGGCAAACCGAATGCGGGTTCCTTTGTTGGAATGCCGGGCAGGGACGGCATCTTGTCACCCGGGAACAATGCCATGTACCGGTCCGGCACCACTTCTCCCCTGGCGACTTCGATGCCTCTCAATAAGACCAAGTAGGCGGCCGGCGGCAATTGGAGATTGTCCCGTATCCTGACCGGGGGAACCACTATCCCAAGTTTCGATGCAGTCTGTTCCCTGATGGAACTGATACGTGCCAGCAGTTCTCCGCCCCTTTGCTTGTCAACCATCGATATCAGTGCATAGCCTACCTCCATGCCCAAAAGATCCACCGGCAACGCCGCCTCTATACGCTCCAACTCTGATACCGGGGCAGGAGCCTTGGACGTATCCCTTGCAGCTCTTGTCGCGGTCTTTGGCTTTTCCTTCTTGAGACCGCCGAGGAGCATAATTCCTCCGAGTCCGAGAAACAGCCACGCAGGCATTCCGGGCAGAAAGGCAAACAAGAACAATACTGCGGATACCAAAACCAATGCTCGCCTGTGCTTGAAAAGTTCATCGGTGACCAAGCTGGAAAGGTCCTGGGTCCCTCCGGCCCTGGTGGTAAGGACACCGGCTGCAGTAGATATGACCAAGGCCGGAATCTGTGACACCAAACCATCTCCGACGGTCAGAATCGTGTATGTTCTTGCAGCCTCGGCGACTTCCATTCCATTGTAAAAGACGCCAATCAACAGACCGCCTACAAGATTGATTCCCGTGATAAGCAGACCTGCAATCGCATCCCCGCGAACGAACTTGCTCGCTCCGTCCATGGCTCCATAAAAATCCGCCTCTAACTGTATATCTCTTCTACGTCTCCTTGCCTCGCCCTCATCTATCAATCCTGCATTGAGGTCGGCATCGATGCTCATTTGCTTACCCGGCATGGCGTCGAGGGTGAACCTGGCCGCTACTTCGGCTATTCGGCCGGCCCCCTTGGTAATAACCACGAAATTGATAACCACCAATATCAAGAAGACAATGATTCCCACTGCATAGTTGCCGCCCACCACAAAGGAACCGAAAGATGCTATTATTGCCCCCGCCGCCTTGGGGCCGGCTTGCCCGTGCAGCAATATGAGTCTTGTCGAAGCCACGTTAAGTGAAAGTCTGTACAACGTAGCGATCAATAATATGGACGGGAAAGTCGAAAGGTCCAATGGCCTGTTCAGATACAGTGCCACGAATAAGAGAGTCAATGCACTGGCAAGGCTCAACCCCAGGCCCAGGTCCAACAAGGGGGTAGGCAAGGGCAAGACCATGATCAAGAGCATGCCTCCAACCAGCAAGGCACCTGCCGTTTCGCTCGCCAGGCCCCTTCTCGGCATGACAGCGCTCCTCATAGCGGCACCGGCAGGCCCCTGGCCATACGGAGCCGATAGATCACGGCCAACAGCTCTGCCACAGCCTTGTACAGAGCCTTGGGAATAGTTTGTCCAACCTTTGTCGTCCTGTACAGCGCCCTTGCAAGCGGCCTGTCCTCAACCACGGGTACACCGTGTTTTCTCGCTTCTCCCCTGATTTTCCCAGCCATCCTGTCAACTCCCTTTGCCACGACCCTGGGCACGCCGCCCTCCTGTTTTCGATATCGCAAGGCCACGGCAAAATGCGTCGGGTTGACAACGACCAGGTCCGACCGCGGAATTTCCTTGATCATCCTATTCCTGTTCAAATCCCGCATAATCCGCCTTCGTTGAGCCTTTACATGCGGATCCCCCTCCTTGTCCTTGAATTCTTCCTTTACTTCCTGCTTGGTCATCTTCATGCGCTTCAACAGGTCCCACCTGTTGAATATGTAGTCCAGCACAGCAACCGGAAGCATGGCCGCAAGCAATATGAAAGACATCCCGAGCATTGTCTCGAGTATCTTTCCAATCATGGCATCAGGTCCAAGACCCACCCACGAAGGGGCTTGAAAAATATCGGCCTTTACAACCACGTAGGCCACCGAGCCCACCAGCACCAACTTGGCGACGGACTTCAGCAATTCAACCAAGGCCCTGGCCGAGAACAAGAGTTCTTTCATTCTGGTAACGGGATTCATTCTTTCGAGCTTCGGCGCCAACGGCTTCGGCGTCCACAAGAAACCGGTCTGGGCGAGACTTGCCCCGAGAGCGGCTATCACCGTGGCCGACAACGGTAAGGCAATGACATATCCCGATGCAATCAATATGTCGACGACCATTGGACGAGGTGAGCCATTCGATACCGATGTCCATGTTCCAAGGCCGGACAACGTTTTTTTCAGGGCGTCCATGAATAAGCCGCCTGTGCCCGAAAAACCGGCAGCCATGGCGGAAACTCCCGCAAGCAGCACCACCATAGAGAGTACATCCCGTGAAACAGCCACTCTGCCTTCTTCACGAAATTCCCGTTTCCTCTTTTCCGACGGCTGTTCGGTTTTTTCCTGGGCGCTGTCTTCAGCCATTGTCTTCCATCAACCTCCCAGCAAGCCCATGAAATGTTCTACCTGGCCCTCACCGGCATTTACCGCAGAGCCTATCGCCTGTGGCAAAATACCTGCCAGCAATGCGATACCCACCAGGATTACAAGAGCAAATGCCACGAAGAACACGTTCATCTGCGGAGCAAAACGGAGAAGAATTGCAAAGGCCACGTGCATGGCCAATGCAACTGCAATCACTGGTCCCGCCACTTGTACTATTAGAACAAACAAAGCCCTGCCGCCGTTGAAAACCAAATTTCCGATGGTTGACTGTGAAAGGCCGACACCGAGAGGCAACAACCGAAGGGATGCGGCTGCTCCTCTCAACACCACATGATGGAGGTTTGTCGCAAGCATCGCAAGGATGCATATTCCCTGCATAACAGCATCCACAACGGAACTCTGATAACCACCCAGCGGATCGAGAACATTCGCCATGCGAAGCCCGATTTGCATGGACAACACCTTGCCGGCTGATGCCACACCGGCCAGTACCACCCTTATAGAGAGACCCAAGGCCAGTCCCACGAGCAATTCTCCGGAAATACCGACCAGCGTTGCCCTAATGGGATCCGCATTTTTCAAGGCAGGACTCAAATCCCCGGTTATCGGCAGAAGAGCCATGGTCAAGACCATGACTGTCAGGAGCTTTACCCGTGGAGGAATCGCGCCCGCGCCCCACCAGGGCAGGATTAAAACGATGCCGCCCATCCTGGTAGCCAACAGCAGAGCCGCGACTATCATGTACGTCCAGGAAGCATTCCACATCACGATATTATCCTGCGGCCCTAGGCAAATCGTTTATTATCATCTGGGTGAAAAACACCAACTTCTGCAACATCCAGCCTGATAAAAGCGCCAGCCCAAGGACCAGGGCCAATAGCTTTGGCGCAAATGTCAACGCCATCTCATTCACCTGCGTCAATGCCTGAAGTACTGCCACCACGAGCCCCACGACCACTGCGAACCCTATTATGGGCGCGCATACCGCCGCTGCAGTAAGCAGGGTCTGCCTTCCGAGATCCAGTGCCATATCCATATTCATGGTCCGCCTCCGTAGAAAGAGTTAATCAAGGACTGGACAACCAGGTGCCAACCGTCCGCCAATACGAACAGGAGTATCTTGAAAGGAAGAGAGAGCATCATGGGCGGCACCATCATCATGCCCATGGACATGAGGATGGCTCCGACGATCATGTCGATCAGCAGAAACGGAAGAAAAAGCAGAAAACCCATTTGAAAGGCGGTCTTCAATTCACTGATGACAAAAGCAGGCAGTAAGCTGGTCCATGGCACGTCTTCCCTGGTCTTTGGTATTTTTCCGCCTGACAAGTCAATGAACAGGGCGAGGTCAGCCTCCCTTGTCTGGCTCAACATGAAGGTTTTAAAAGGCCTTGCTATTTTCTCAATGGCCGGTTCTGCAGCCAACTTTCCTGCGAGGTACGGCTGAAGGCCCTGTTGATTGGCCTTTCCCATCGTAGGAGCCATTACAAACGCGGTAAGAAAAAGGGCCAGGGCGATGAGCACCTGTGTGGGGGGCGTCTGTTGTGTTCCAAGTGCCTGTCTCAAAAAGGCCAGGACAACTACAATTCTGATGAACGCCGTTACGGTTATCAATATGGCCGGAGCAAGGGCTAAAATGGTCAGTAAAAGAAGTATTTTGATCCCTGTAGCGAGATCGCCCGCATCGTTGGCGCCTCCCATCTCCAACTTCAAACCCGGCAGGGTGATATCGGCTGCATGAGAACAGGTGGCAATCAAGAAAATCGCTGAAAAGACAGCCAAGCCTAACATAATCGGGTACCACTTTTGCTTGTAACCAAACACCATGAAACCCTCAAATTCCTTGCAGCCATATCTTCAGGTTTTCAGTATCCTGACCTGTTTTGGTCATGCCCGGTTCTTCTTCACCCGTAACCGAATCCAGAGGAGCACCAACCTTGATTTCTTCATCTTCATGTTTCATGACTTCCGAACCGAGATCGGCAAGCAAGACCAATCCCTTGTCCGAAGACCCCACAAGGAGGTTACGGCCCATCACCCTCAAGAGCACGACATTTTGTTTGGGGCCCAATGACTTGGCTCCCAGGAAATCGATTCCCTTTCGCTCGATACCATGTGCCTTGTTTCTCCTGCTCCACCAAAAAGCCCCTCCACCTATGATCATGACAAAAAGCAACAATACGCCGTAAATGGTCGCAGTCTGTCTACCCAATGAGCCGGCATGATATTCGGATCCCCTTAAAACGCCCGCAGCAGGTATGCGGGATGGTCCGGAGACCTTTGGATTAAGCCCATTTCCTGAACTTGCATTCATGTATGGTCTATCGGCCATCTCGGTCTTGTAACCTTTGCGTTCACCATCGGAATGATGGTGATGTCCCGGCATTGCTTTTTCATTCGTGGCCTTCGGCCTGGTTGAAACGAGATCACCATAAGCAGTTCCTCCGACCGGCCTCCCGTTTTTTTTGTCATCTGCATTCTCTGCGGACGATACTTCGATCCTTGAATTCGGTTTCAATATTTTACCGCTGCTCGATGCGGTTGATACGGTGACACCCCCGGCAATATCATTGCCCGAGGGTATCGAGGAACTCATTGCTGCTGTTCGAGACTTTATTTTTTTCAATCTCCACACATATGCCAATTTGTTTCCATCCATAGAGGCATGAATGGACCGAAGAAAAGTCCGGACCGGTGTATTCAGAAAAACCTGTACCTGCGTACCGTTTTCGTTATCCACGGCCCTGGAGGAAACGAACGGTGCCCCCGGAACAATAGGCTTGGTGCCTGACCAGGAAATTCCGGGAAACAGGAATGTGAGCCTGTTTTTGCTGTAAAGCAATCTGGGCTTCGACTCCACCGGCCTGCCGAAGGTAAATTCTATTGCAGCGGTTTTCCCGGATTTCAATGCTATCTTCTCGATATGGTTGTGCTCCAACGGCGTAGCCACCAGGGCCTGCACCATTATACATGTCAAGAATGAGACCATTGTTCGTCCTCCTTCCTGCTTGTAATCTTTTCGATTCTTTCATTCGGACTGACGATATCGGTTAATCTCACCCCGAACTTCTCGTTGACCACAACAGCCTCGCCCCGGGCGACCAGTTTCCGGTTGACAAGAATGTCAAGCGGCTCACCGGCCAGCTTGCTCAATTCCACTACTGAGCCTTGATTGAGCTTGAGCAATTCGTGTATCGGCATTCGACGCCTGCCCAGTTCAACAGAAACCTCAAGCGGGATATCCAGGATCATCTCGAGGTTTTTGATCGCTTCTTGCCGGGGCGTGCTCCTGACTTTTTCACCATCTTCGTTTGCGTTTGGATCCTTGGCGCCGGCTTGGCTGGTCTTGTTTACCGTAACTTCCGCTTGATCATCGCCCTCTTCCTCGTTGTCTATTCCACTCTGCCGGACTCCATCCACACCCTGGTCCTGAATTCCACTCATCTCGTTCCTCCTCTCATTCTTCATCGCCTTTGATGGCCCCATCTATTTTAAAGGCCAACATCCCCTTCTTCTTGACCGGCAGTCCCCGGTATTTGGGGCGTCCTTCCAAAAATAGTTTAGCGGGCTGGCCTAAAGCAGTATCGAGCAACAGGACGTCCCCCACCTGCAGTTCCAACAAGTCCTGAACTCTCATTTCGGTCCTGCCCAATTCGGCCCAAACGTCGGTATCGACTCCAACAAGCAGTGAAAGCATGGCATTGCGCCAATTCGCATCCAAACTTTCCTCGTTCTTTGCGAGTGTTTTCAGCTTGTCTTTTATCGGGTCCAGAGCGGAATAGGGAATTACCAGTAGTATATCGCCGCTCCTTTCTTCATCCAGCTCGACCCTTAATTTTATCTGCAGACAGAGGTCGGTTGTGATTGCAATGGGCGCGAATCTTGGGATTACCTCGGTATTGATATACTTCGAATCCAGCTTCACGACGCCCTCAAAAGCGTATTCAATCTGTTCGAGAATCTCCTTGGTCAATTTCCTGGCCATCCTGGCTTCAATGGGAGTTAGTTCGGGTCCCTTCCTGGGAACGTGCTCCGCCCTTTTTCCACCGAACAAGAGCGTGATCATGCTCAGAAACAAATCGGGTTCGATAACCAGCATCGACGATCCGTGCAAGGGATACAACTTTATCAAGTTAATAACCGCATATCCCCCAAGGCCCGAGAGAATCTCCCCGAATTTCACCAGTTCCGTGTCTCTCAAAGTCACGGACATGGGGCGCCTGAACAAGCCGGCAAACAAAGTCCTGATACGGTTTGCCGTCTTTACCGCCAGGCTTTCCACGCCGGGCAGCCTCTGCCTGGAAATCCTGTCCTGGCTGGTAAGATCCAGGGACCTTACAACCGTGGGATCAATGTCCTTCTCGTCTTCCGTGGCCACGATCCCTTCATTCACTGCCGAAAGAAGGGCATCGACCTCATTTTTGGATAGTATCTGATCCACATTCCGCTCCTATTGAATCAGGAAATCCGTAAAGTAAATGTTCCTGATAATCGGCCGGCCCAAAGTCCCGTTGAATCTGTTCAAAAGTTCCAACCTTATTCGTTCCTTGGCAACCAATCCCTGAGTCTGGGCAAAAGACAGGCTGCTCAAATAGGCAATGGTTCTGTCTCTCAAGACCGGTTTCAATTTTTCTATCAAATCCTGGGCAGCCGAATTTTTCAATTCCAGGTCAATACCGACCTTCAGATACCGGTTGGCACCCGGCTCGTTCAGGTTTACAATGAAATTTTCCAGTTTCACCAAGGTGCCGATATCAATCGAATCACCCACGCTGATGGGTTCTTCTTGCGTTTTGACATCCACCGACGGCTTACCGGTGGATTTTGTTACAGCAGCGCCATCCTCTTTATGCTTTGTCCCTTGATCATCCTTGAACAGCAGATAACCTGCAACAGCCATCAATGCCACGATATTCACCCCTGCAATTATCCATGGTAAACTGGATTTTCTTTGCACTGATGGAAAATCATCGAAACTATCATTGTTGCCGGTGGTAGCTCTTGCAGCACTTACTTCGCCCGCCATTATTTTCCTCCTATTCGGTCCGATCAATCCATGTACGTGAAACGAACCCGGCCTCTCTCACTTTTGATGGGCACGGACGACGCCGAGATCCCGATATTCTTGCCTTTCATGCCGAAACGCCTTACGAACAGTTCACCAAGTGCCGCCGACCTGGCTACAGCCAGATCCTTGGACACCCCGGTTTGATTGCCATTTGAATAATCTTTGCCATCCCAGAAACACTCGATTATCATTTGTCTATCCAGGTCCCTTGATAGTTGCGCCACACCTGTCAGAAAGGGTATTGCCGAAGGCAGGGGATCTGCGCTCCCCGGGGCGAATAACGGCTCGCTGTCCACACTTATTCTTAGACCGTCAATAGCCTCCTGAAAGCCGACAAGGTCTGCCATTCCAAGCATGGTGAGCTTCCTGCGCAGCCTGTCCAGATTCTTGGGTGTACGTTTTTTCTTTCCCCCCGAAAGATATTTCCGCAAATCCTTGAACAAGGCCGTTGGCAGAATTGGAGGCGGAAAGTTCCTAACCGGCGGTGTTATTTCCGTTGCACTTCGTGTGCCGAGTCCCGCTACTGCTTCGTTGAAATATCCGAAGGTTTCCTTGAGACGTTTATTGTCCAACGAACTCATTGTCAGCAGCAACACAAAGAACGTCAAAAGCAGGTTCAACAAGTCGGAAAAAGTGGTCATCCACGCATTTGTATCCACCTTGGATGCTGCCTGCTTTTTCCTAGCCACTACAATACCTCACTGCCATACGGCCCGATCGACCACGATCTCTATCCTCCTGTTCACAGCCTGGTCTTTTGCATTGTTCCCAATGGTCTCCGGCCTGTAATGGGCTCTCCCAATGGCAAGCAGCAACCGTTTCGGAACACCTGCGGCGTCCACAAGGTAATCCTTTGCGGCAATTGCCCTCTTCAATGACAGTTTCCAATTCCTCGAAGTTCCAAACCTGTCGGCATGCCCCTCGATTCTGACGAGACTGTTCAATCTTTTTATCAGGCTTCCAATCTCGTCAAGAACCCTGAAGAACCTCGGGTTGATGAGCGTGCCTCCGGACACGAATAAAACCTTTGCCTTGAATTCGATTCTGTAAGTGCTGTCGGCCTCAATTATTTTTACATCCCTGGTAAGCGCATTTCTTGCAATGTATCTTTTCAAGTGGGCAATTGCTGAAATCTCTACTCCCTCTTTATCAAGCATCGGGGTGCCCGGCAGCAGAATGTTTCCCTCGCGATCGAAATTGAGCCCGCCGGGAAGGATTCCAAAGCCTCCAATCAATGACCCGAAAGCTATTCTCTTTCTTTGTTGATCGGAGATAGACATGGAGTTCAGCAATATGAAGAAGGCCAACAGAATAACACTCAGCGAAGTAAACAAGACGGTGAATTTATCCTCTACAGGTCCATCGTCTTTCTTTTCCCTGCTCATGCAGCCTCCTTGCCTTCGAACTGGCTCTTCCTCTGTTTGGGCGCCAGGAAGGCATTGAGCTTCTGTTCCACGATTCTCGGGTTGTCTCCACTCGTTATCGCCAGGATTCCCTGTAACTGAAGCTCACGAAGCAACACCTCCTCTTTGCTCCGTGTTCTGAGTTTGCCGGCAATCGGGTTGAAAACGAGGTTGGCCAGGATTGCACCGTAAAAAGTGGTAATCAATGCCAATGCCATGGACGGCCCGATAGAAGACGGGTCATCCATCGATTGGAGCATCTTGACCAAGCCTATCAGAGTGCCGATAAGCCCAAGAGCTGGAGCAAACGCCCCCATGGATGAGAATACTTCTGCTCCCTTTTCATGACGCTGTTCCAGGTAATCCACCTCGTTTGTCAAAATGTTTTCGATTGCCTTGGCCTCCTGGCCGTCAACCGCCAATCTCACACCCTTGGCCAGGAACTCATCAGTGTCATCGGAAAGTGCGGATTCAAGCGCAAGTATTCCCTCTTTCCTTGCACGTGCAGAGTATTCCACCATCTGCCGAATGGTCTCTTGCGGCGGGGTAAGTTTGTATATGAATGCGTTCTTGAGCACCTTGGCCGTGCTCAAAAAATCCCTAAGCGGGTAGTTGATGAGAGCAGCCCCCAGTGTACCGCCTACAACTATCGCCAAGCTGCCTACATCGATAAAAGCTCCAGCTCCACCTCCGAATGCGATCGTTCCGAAGACCAAGCCGAAGGCGGAAACAACTCCTAGAATTGTGGCAATATCCATGTTTCCTCCATAGCCTCTCTTCCCGCGGGCGAATTTCTGCAAACCCCGTTCCAATTCGAAAAAATCCAGTGTTGTTGAGTAAAGATGGCTGTGTATCAAGCACGTGCGTCAACTTGTTGTAAGAAGATGTCGAAAGGTTGACGGATGAAAGTCAGAAAGATGTCATCTCTTGATGTTTACCACTTCCTGTAGAAGTTGATCGGCGGTAGTAATGGACCTTGATGAAGCCTGGAATCCCCTCTGGTATTTGATCATGCTTACGAATTCCTCGGCCAGGTCTACATTTGATTGTTCAAGGGAGTTTGGACTGATTGCACCCCTTCCTCCTGTGTTTGCTTCACCGATGATTGGATTGCCTGAATCCTCGTTGCCAACCCATAGATTGCCGCCCCATTTTTCCAATCCTTGCGGGTTGGCGAAGTTGGCCAATGCCACCTTTCCGATTACCCTGCTCTCACTGTTCGAATATGTCCCGACTATGCTTCCGTCGGATTGAATCTGTACACCCAGGATGGTGCCCACCGAATAGCCGTCCTGGTCCACGTACATCAGGCTGGATGCTCCTCCAAAGCTGGTGCACCCACCGAGCCCGGTTCCGCCGGAAGTAATGTCGTCACCGAAATCGAAGGCAATTGCCTGGTTTTGGGCGGCTCCGGCGAAATCGAAATCATTCGTCGTAGTCGCGACCACATCGAGAGCACCATTTTCGTCGAAATCCAGGGTTCCCTGGGCTTCGATTTCATATGTTCCGGCGGTTCCACCGGTTATCTCCCCGCCATCTACAAGTGCATACCATTCCCAACGGGCATCAGTCGGACCGGTGGGATCGTAGCTGCTATTCTTGCGAAAATACAATTCGACTTGGTGCGACCTTCCGAGTGAATCGAAAACCGTTACCGATGTGTTAAAGTTCGAAGTGCCTTCCGGGTCGGTAGCATCGAAAGCTGCACCGATTGTTGCATCAGCATCGAGGTTTGCTGCAATTGTGGCGCTCGTGGTCGCCCTTGGCGGAGCAGTGGTGCCGGTTATCCTTAGATCTCCTATTGTGCCGCTTATGTTTCCATCCTGATCGGCAGACCATCCCTGGACCTTTAATCCGGATTGGTTGACCAGGTATCCGTCGTTATCCAGCACAAACTGACCGGCACGGCTATAGAAGTTCCCGGTTTGACCATTTACCGACCCGTTGACAATGAAAAAACCGTCACCGCTTATGGCTAAATCCGTTGCGCTATTCGTCATCTGGAGGCTACCCTGTTCGAAACACTGGTTAATATCCTCCAGGCCTGCGCCGCCACCGAGTTGCGCCAATGTATTGGCGCCCAGCAATGTTTCCGAAAGCAGATCCTGAAAAGCAGCTCTTGAACGCTTGAAGCCTATGGTGTTGACATTCGCGATGTTGTCACTCACCACGTCCAATCCAATGCCGTTCACGGTAAGGCCGCTGACTCCGGTATAAAGACTCTTCAACAAACTCATGACTCATCTCCTTCCTTGCGCTTCTTGGGCGCATCTAAAGGCTGTATCCATATTTCACCAAACTTTACTATGGAGCCTGGTCCGGTCTAGCTCGTTGATATTCATGCCTCACCTCCTTTCAACACGAAACAACCCGAAAAACCGATCCGCTCCGTGCGGGTTTGCAAAATCTCGCCCTGCACTTCAGTGCATCTCGATTACATCCGCCATACTTATTTTAAGTTCGCCCATGACCAGTTCGGCATATCCCTTTTCAAAGGTGACACCCGAAACATGGCCCTTGATGCGGATCTTTGAATTCACGTCCTTTCCATCCGTATCCTCGGCCTTCACTTTGAGGAGATATGTACCGTCAGGTACAGTTTTTCCCTTGGAATCGAGGCCATCCCACTCGATCTGAACCTGACCCGCAGGCCGAGGTCCCATGTCCAGTGTTCTCACCACATCACCATCTGCGTTTCTTATTTCCACAGTTACATTCGCGGCATCCGACGACAGCTCCAATGTAGCCCGGTTCGGGACCCCATCTTGTACCTCGACACTATCGGACCAAGCCTCGATATCACGTCCTATAAAACCGACAGCCGATGCACTGGTCAGAGATGACTGGGACATGGCCAGCATCTCGAGCCGCTTGTTGGTTTCGATCATTTGCTCCAATGAACTGAATTGCGCCAATTGAGCTACAAACTGCGTGTTGTCCATTGGGTTCAATGGGTCTTGATGGGTCAACTGTGTTGTGAGCAGCTTTAGAAAATCTTCCTTCCCCATTGCGCGATTGGAGTTGTTCTCACCGACCTGGTTTCCCGATCCCTGAACATTGTCAACATTCATAATTGCTCCCTATGCCAACAGATCAAGGATACCCGGTCGATCACCGGTTTCCCCGCTGTCGTGCTCTTTGTTCTGTCCCTCTTCCTCTAACATTCGCAGCTCCACCACCAGATCAAGCTCTTCTTCCTTGAACCTGTTCCTGACCTCCGGGATCATTGGTTTTACCTGCTCGGCAACCGCCTCTGATGCGAACAATTCCACTGATATGGAGGAACCTTCCACAACCGCCCGTATTATTATCCTACCCAACCATTGGTCATTGATTTCGACTTGCGCCTTGCCGCCGCAATGAAGAGCCTTGATCGAGCAACTGACCGCTACACGTTGCAGCCATGCAATCATCGCTTTGATGCGTGCTCTCCCTCCCAATGGATCAGCCGGCCGGCTCAGTATTTCGGGGCGGATTCGTTCAACGGTTGTGGTGTACTCGATCACAAGCGTATCAAATTTTTCGGCCGGTATTTCGTATTGATGGTGAGAGACATGATCCGGATCAAGTGAGCAACCTGTCTTAAACCCCGGAGTTTCTCCTCCACCGGATGCATTGGGGATGAATGAAGAGATTGATGAAGGAACATCATTACACTCGATTCTTTCCAGTTGCCTTTCAAGATTCCTGTCGACAAAATCCAATCTTTCAATCATCCCCTTGATCATTTTCAATCTTACTCCTTCACCGCTCCCCAAGTTTCTGGAGGACTAAAACCGCTTTCTTCGATGAAAGTTCCGCCAACAACTGTGCGGCTCTCTTGGTTTTCATTCGGGCTATTACCAAGGCCAGTTTTCGTGAAGGCAAATTTTCAGCCAGTTTGGCCGCCTTGGACGTATCCATTTTCTCCAAGAGCCGCGCAATGGAATCTATCCTTTCGGTTCCGGCCTTACCCGGCGGCGATCTTCTTGGATTTTTTTCAACCTTTGCGGTTCTTGATTTTTCTTTGATAGTTCGTTCCAGTTTTTCTCTGAAGGCTTTTTCCTTCAGGGCAAGCTCTTGTTCCCTTTTCCTTATTTTCGTATCGATATTCGCCAGGTAATCCAATTTTTTCGCAAGATCCGCCTGTAAACTTTTCACCGCATCTTCCACCTTTTTCAGATCCTGCTCTTTCTTTTGGAGTTCCTCCTTTTTTTCAAGTATTCTTGAACAAATGACCAACCTTGCATTTTTCTCGGCTTCATCCATTACATTCTCACCCGATACAAAGCGACCCTGTGCCGGGACTGAAAGCGGAGCTACACCGGCACCGGCTCCCATTATCCCGGAACCTTCGCCTCCAAGATTTGTAGATGAAGCAGATTTTTCTCCGGCGCCCAGCAATGGAAGGACAAGCAGAATGATGCCGATGGCCACTCTATTGTTCACTTACCACCTCAAGTCCTGTTCTTCATCAATCTCTTGAGATCTTCCCCGGCCTCTTCAAAGCTACAATGCTCTTCAGGGCTCTGTCTCAAAAAGTCATTCATGGCATCGCGCAGGACCAGCGCTTGATCAGCATCCGGGTTGGAGCCCGGTTGATAGGCCCCTATCTCCATCAACTCCTGCACTCTTGACAGCTCGGCCAACAAGCTCCTCATCCGGCCGGCTGCTTGAATATGATCTTCTTTCACCAGTGACCTAATGGTTCTACTGATTGTGTGGCCTACATGGACGGCCGGGAAATGATTCTTGAGCGCCAGTTCCCTGGTCAACACGATCTGTCCGTCCGTAACGGCCCTGACCGCATCCACTATGGGATCGTTCAAATCGTCTTCTTCTGCCAAAACAGTAAACATACCGGTCAGGGATCCGGACCCCGAATCATTGGCCACACGTTCCAAAAACTTGGGAACCATTGTAAAAACCGAGGGCGGATACCCTTTTGCAGTGGGAGGCTCACCTACCGCCAGGCCGATTTCTCTTTGGGCCATCGCGAATCTCGTAAGGGCATCCATCAATAACAGAACATTTTTACCCTGCCCCCTGAAGTACTCGGCTACAGCCAATGCTGTATAGGCTGCCCGCAACCTGACCAGAGCAGGCTTGTCGCTTGTTGCAACGACAACCACGGAAGAAGCCAGACCGTCACCGAGGTCCCTTTGCAAGAACTCCCTGACTTCCCTGCCTCTCTCGCCTATCAGAGCCACAACTTTGACATCCGCCTCGGAATACCTGGCTATCATCCCAAGCAGAGTGCTCTTTCCCACACCCGAACCGGCTATTATAGCCATACGTTGTCCCATTCCGATTGGAGCCAATGCATTCAGCACCCTGACTCCCAAGTCCAAGACCCGGCTCACCGGTTTTCTCTGCAACGGAGGGGGAGGCTCGCTGTAAAGAAGCGTTGAGTCTTCAAGCCGAGGTCTCTCGCCGCCATCGATGACATGACCGAATGCGTCTATCACCCGACCGAGAAGACCGGGTCCGACAAGAACCTTTGCCTCTGTTTCCAATTTTCTGACCAGGCTTCCATATCCCTGTCCCCGAAGCTCGCCCAACGGCATCAAGGTGGAAGTATCTCCCTCGAAACCCACGACTTCGGCCTTGACCACTCCTTCACCCGAAATAACCTCGCAAAGCGAACCCACTTTCGCTCCCGGGACGTGAGCATGTACGCCTATACCGGCAACAGCGGTTACCTTACCAAAGATCCTTACTGGGTCCCCTTGTCGTATCGCGTCAATGTGATTTGCCAATTTCATGGGTCCCCTTTTGCCTTACCTTCATGTCTGCCGAAACCCGCCCCAATCAATTCTTCCACCTGCGTTTTCAGACGGGCATCAGCCAAGCCTTGTTCGGATTCAACGATCACTCCACCCCTTGAAATCTTCTTATCAACAACTATTTCGATGCTTACGGCCTGCCCTTCCTCTTGTGGCGGCTTCAAAATCTTCTTAAACAAATCCGCATCCTTTTCATTGGTTCGGATGATGAAACGCTTTCCGCCGAGCTTCTTCATAGCCCTCCTGCCAATTTTCACTACTTCCTGCGGACTGATCTCCAGTTCCCTTTCAAGAATCCTTTGGGCTATTTCGGAAGCGATTTCCATAGCATCCATTGCAACTTCCGCCCTTAGTGACTCCGCGAGTTTTCCAACCTGCGCCAATGTCGCTGCAGCTCCGGCCAGAAGCTCCCTCATCTCACTTTCCGCCTTTGCCCTTCCTTCTTGCCATCCCCGTTTCTGGGCCTCCACCAGGACCGATGCCGTCAACACAGCGGCTTTTGTCTCTGCAGGTAGGTTGGTCCCATGCGGTTTGTCCGGTTTGGGTTTATCATTCTCTGTCGAAACGGTCCGGCTTTCCCTGTTGCCTGCGTTAAAATTTTCTCCATTCCTGAAATCTTCGGTTCCCATCTCACGAGCCTGTACTGCACCGGCTTCTGATTTGCGGGACCGCCGGGTATTGTCTTGGTCTTCTTCTACACTACCTGCATCCCGCCAATGTGACCGGGCAGAGTCGATTTCCTCGCTATCCGGGAAATCATAAGGCACAGCCTCGTCATCAACAGGCGGAAGGTGCGCGCCGGCAAAGTACGCGGGATTCACATGGACTTGCCGGACCTTGTCCTTTTTTATCACATTTGTCCTAGACAAGTTCTCCATCCCCCTTTCCCGTGCCTAAAACAATTTGTCCAGCCTCCTCAAGGCCCCTGGCAGCCCTCAATATGCCTTGCTGGGCCTCTTGCACATCCGCAAGCCTGGTGGGCCCCATTGCCT
>JAADFL010000099.1 GCA_013152945.1 Deltaproteobacteria bacterium
AGTTCCTTGGTCTTCCCCACGTAAACCGTGCCGAAATCGACCGGGTTGGGAAGCACGGAAAGCTCGGGCAAAAGGCCGGAACCTTTCAATGCTATCCGGTAGTTTCGCTCGTCGCCGTCCAGCGCGTTGTCCTGCTCGTCGTTCTCAATGACCAAGGTGCCCTGCACCGCGCCCCCTGTGTCGGGCGAAAAGCCGATCTCCAACCGGAGCAGGTCCCTGATCTTTCCGGATGCATCGATACACACACCATTGCTGCAGGTTTCTCCAAGTACGCAATCACCCTTTCCATTCGGACAGGCCGCATCGAAGGGATTTAGGTACACAGACGGAGGTATCACCGGCTTGACGGTAAATAAATCTTTCCCGTCACCTGTGACTTCAACCTTGGATACGGTAAGGACACTATTGCCTGAACCAAGGTTCTTTATATACACATCCTTGACACCCGAAGCACCGACACTGACCTGTCCGAAATCCAGTTCCTTCACCTCGACCAGGGCTTCCGCAGGATCTCCAACAACAGCCAACTCGCTTTTTCCGCTCTGTGATGTAATCAGGGGCACCTTGGTTACGTGGTTGAACTTGTCGTTACTTTCTATCGTCAGGTTGCCGGTCTCTGCTCCGGGGTCCCTGGCCTGGAATGTAACTGTCACCGTTCCGGTATCTTTGGGGTCAATCTCCATGTCCAGATCACCCTGGGGCTGCGCGGAAAATTCATCGCTGGTTCCGGGTTCGAAGCCTATTCGGCTTATTACCAGAAGCCGGCCTCCCACGTTGTGCAACACCAATTCCCTGGAAACAGCATCGCCTATCATGGGCTCTCCAAAGTCCAGGCTGGGCGGATCCGTCGCCAATACCGGATAATCCGGCCGGTCGGATGAATCGTTACCCTCGATTCTTTCTGTCTTCGAATCACTATCTTGAGACGAGTCGGCATCGCCGTTGTTTCCATCATGTTCTACCAACGCATCCGGTGGGATCTCGCTATCCACGGCAAATTCGTTGCCTTTTGGCACGCAGGTATTTTCCACGCAATGTTCGTTCGGCCTGCAGTCCGTGTCCCTGGAGCATGACTTGGACTCTACGGGTGTGTCTCCGCAGGACAATGACAACAGCACTATACCGATAGCAAACAAAGGATATGCTACCGACATTACCTTGCCGGACCAAGCTAAAGTCAAAAATTTGCATTTCTTCATGTCAGTCTCCAGGCCGCGGGCCAAATGCCGATGAATTTATAATATATGATAATTACATTGTATTCAAGAGCCCGCGCTCTTTCAAAATTACTCGTGTTGATTCCAAGTTGATACTATGGTAACAGCGCAGGGATTGACAAGTTTTCTGAAAGGAGGCGCAAATGCCTGGATATCATGGAGGAGGTTACGGCGGGGGTGAGGAGCCTCCCATAGACCTGGAAGAACTTCGAAACAAGTTCAAGAAATACAGCAACAAGATCAAGCTGCCCGGGCCGGCCATAATAGCACTGCTGTTAGTCGGTTTCTGGATTCTATCAGGGCTGTACACGGTTGCCCCTGACCAGCAGGCGGTCATCCGGAGATTCGGCGCATTTATCGAGCCCCTGCAAGGTCCGGGGTTGCACTGGAGGTTTCCCTGGCCCATAGAGTCGGCCACCAAGGTCAATGTTCGCAAAATCTATTCTATCGAAGTCGGTTTCCGGACCGTGGATCCCGGGCCGCCTGCAAGATACAGGGATGTTCCAAGTGAATCACTCATGCTTACAGGTGACGAAAATATCGTGTCCGTCGATTTCATCGTGCAATACATGATCGCAGATCCCGCAAAATACCTATTCGAAATCGGCAGCCCGATCACCACTCTCAAGGAAGTAGCGGAGTCGGTGATGCGCGAGATCTCGGGAAAACACAGAATCGACGACGTGTTGACAGAGAAAAAGACAGAAATACAAACCGAGGTGTTTGCCATGATGCAATCCGTGTTGAATGAGTGGAAAACCGGGATAAAGCTCCAGGCTCTCAAGCTCCAGGATGTCATGCCTCCTTCAATGGTGGACGCGGCGTTCAAGGATGTTGCCAGCGCCAGGGAAGACAAGGATCGCATCATCAAGCAGGCTGACGGTTACAGAAACGACATCATGCCCAAGGCAAAAGGTGAAGCGGCAAAGATGATAAACCAGGCTGAGGCATATTCCCAATCAAAGGTGAAACGTGCCCAGGGTGAAGCGGACCGTTTCAACAAGACTTACAGGGCATATGCATTAGCCAGGGATATTACCAGGCGAAGGATGTTCATTGAGACAATGGAATCAGTGCTGAAGTCCGCGGACAAGATTATCATGGGCTCGAAGGCCATGCGCAACGTATTGCCTCACCTACCGCTTAAATCTTTTGGCTCATTCGGCAAGGCAGGAAAATAGGAGGCAATCATGGCAAATAATAATAATGGCAAGATATCGATAGTCTTTCTCATATTGGCCGCATTGGCGATACTGGCGATCTACTCGAGCGCCTTCATCGTCGATCAAACCAACTCCGCGATAGTCCTGGAATTCGGCAAGCCCAAGAAAGTAATTGAGGGGCCGGGTTTGAAATTCAAGATTCCTTTCATCCAGCAGGTGGTCAAACTTGACAACAGGATCCTTGACTACGATGCAGCACCCAAAGACATCGTGACCAAGGACAAGAAGACAATCGTGATAGACAACTTCGCGAAATGGCGGATCACGGATCCGTTGTTGTTCTACCAATCGGTTCACAATGCGGCCGGGGCCCATGCACGCCTGGATGAAATCGTTTATTCCGAACTCCGAGTCGATGTGGGCGGTCACAACTTTGATGAAATAGTTTCCAAGAAACGCTCCGAATTAATGGATGAAGTTACCAGGCGAAGCGACGAGGCCTCCAGGAAATACGGCTTCGAAGTCATAGCCGTGCGCATAAAGCGGGCGGATCTACCCGAGGCCAATGAGAAGGCTGTTTACAACAGGATGATAGCCGAACGCCAAAGGGATGCAAAAAAATACAGGTCAGAAGGCGCAGAAGAGGCGGCGAAAATCAAATCAACCGCTGACAAGGATAAAGCCATACTACTTGCAGAGGCTTATGAAAAAGCCCAAAGGATTATGGGTGAGGGAGATGCAAAGGCCCTCAAGATCTATGCCGATGCATTCAGCGTCGATCCTGACTTCTACCAGTTTTACAGGACTCTCAACGCATATGGCACGGCGTTGAAAAAGAAGACAACCATAGTGCTCACACCAGACTCGGAATTCCTGAAGTTCATAAAAAGCTACAAGTAGAGCTGCTGCAAAAAACAAAGGCCCTGCGTTATTACTTCAACAGGAGGCTTACTGCGTTCACCAGGGTTTCTTGTCTTACATCTCCAGGCAAGACCTTCGCTATCTTGCAGTGTTCATCAATAAGAACGGCCATGGGCACGATATTGAGGTCACCCAGGGGTGTTTTTCCTGCACGCGCATCTTCTGAAAGCGTTACCAGGGGATAGTGAGGATCCATTTCCTCGTTGAAGGCCCCGAGGACCTTGCCGGGGGCAAGATCGAGAGACAGGCCCAGCACGTGAAGGCCGAATCCGCCATAGTTCCTCAATAGTCTGTTCATGTATGCCACACGCTTCACCGATGGAGTGCACCAAGTCGTAAAAACCTCGATGAGCACTAACTTTGCTCCATTACGGCAAGGACATATCAATTCGCCTTCCATGTCCCTGAAGCAAATGTCCTTCATCGACGCTCCCACCCGGGGCAACTCAATCGACCCCTTGGAATCGCCGGACCTGTCCAACCCCAGAAAGGCACAGCCGCTCGAGACCGGGATCAGGGAAATTGCCACTGCCAGACTCATGAAAAAGTTTTCCATATTCCGGAGTATGAGGTTCCATGCTCGACTGGTCAAGACTTTGTGAAAAATGCGTACCCCCTACCCTCCTTACCCTACCCTCCAATCCACTTGTTGAATTTTTTTACTACATCCAATATACAGGTGAGCGAAATTGGAGTAGTTGCCAAAAAAGGAGCATTTAAGAATGACCGGACACTCAAAGATAGCTATTTGGGCGAAGCAAACCAGGGCCAATTTCCTTTTCTTATCAATCCTGCTGGTGCTGATAGGAGCAGCCGCAGCCCACCTGGATGGTACGACACAGGTTTTGAGAGCATTACTGGCCGCTGTTGGCGTTGTCCTCGCTCACGTCTCGGTGAACCTTTTCAACGAGTACTCGGACTATCTGACCGGCATTGACGCCAATACGAAGAAAACTCCTTTCAGTGGAGGCAGCGGAACACTGCAACAGGGACTCAACAAGCCTGGTACTGTAAAAAAAGCTGCAATCGGATCGTTGTTCATAGCATTCCTGATCGGCCTTTACCTTGCCGCGGTATCTACCTGGTACTTGCTGATACCAATGGTCCTGGGCGGCGTTGCATCGGTATTCTATACATCCCATCTTGCAAAATGGGCATTGGGCGAATTGGCTGCAGGCCTTTGCCTGGGCACACTGGTTGTAATCGGCACTTACATTGCAATCACGGGAACACTGACTTGGCCGGTCGTGGTGCTTTCCGTGCCCCCTGGAATACTCACAGCGGAACTCTTGTTCCTTAACGAGTTCCCTGACATGGAAGCAGACATGCAGGGTGGAAGGAAACACCTGGTAATAAGGCTTGGCAAGGCTAGAGCGTCCATCCTTTACTCAGCCGCCCTGGCACTAACGTATGCCGTCATAGGAACAGCCCTGATTTTACACATGCTTCCGGCCTGGTGCGGGCTGGCCTTTCTGACCTTGCCCCTTGCGGCAAAGGCAGGTTTCACAGCCGTCAAGCACCACGATAACTTTGAAAAGATGATCCCGGCTCAGGGCGCCAATGTCATTACAGTCCTTGCCACGGACCTCTTACTCGCTATTGGTCTGTTCCTGGCCTGAAAGACAAAGAGCTGTAATACGCAATCGATTATTTGTCAGTCCGGCACCCCTGTCTTA
>JAADFL010000100.1 GCA_013152945.1 Deltaproteobacteria bacterium
CCATTACAGGATAAACAGACTCCCCGGACCTCGACTATCAGGCAGGGAGCATGGCATGGACGATCTGGACCGGCGTAATTTCATTCGCATATTGACGGCATCTTCCCTGGGCGGAGGACTCGTGCTCCTCGGATGCTCCAGGAAGGGTGGCGCTACAGTAAGGTTCGACCAAGGAGTGGCATCAGGGGATCCAACGGGTACGAGCGTGGTGCTCTGGACAAGGGCAGTGCCATCTAACGGCTTGGAGGTCCTGGTTCATTTCCAGGTGTCAAGGGATCAGTTCTTCAGGGACGTGGTCCTCACAGGAAAGTCCACGGCCCTCCTCGAAGCCGATTTCACCGTCAGGGTGAAGGTGGATGGGCTCGACCCGGGAACGCACTATTACTACAGGTTCGAAGCCAATGGTTGCCGGTCAGAGGTCGGAAGGACCTTGACTGCCCCTTCTCCTGATTCGGACCGGCCCGTTAAATTCGGCGTGGCCTACGGCCAGGCGCTGGTGGGCAGGTATTTCAACTCCTGGCAGGTCATGTGCCGCACTGATCCGGACCTGGACTTTGTGCTCTTTCTGGGTGACTACATCTACGAGTTCGACAGGATACCAGGGGCACAGGAGCCCACCCCTGACCGCAAGGTCGATTTGCCGGACGGCCTGGCCCTGGGCGATGGAGACAAGGACGGAATGGTCGCACGCACATTACGGGACTATCGCACCCTGTACAGAACATGGCGTAGTGATCCGAACTTGAAGTCGGCGCATCGCATGTTTCCGTTCATTACCATTTGGGACGACCACGAGTTCGCCAACGACTGCTGGCAGGACCACGCGAACGACTTCGATGGGGCAAGAGGAGATGAAAAAGAGACCGCACGCCGCGAGGCGGCCACAAGGGCCTTCTATGAATATATACCCGTGGACGTCGCTTACCAGCCTGACAAGGGATTTCCGAACGACATCCGGCTCTACAGATCCTTAAGGTTCGGATCGAATGTGGAGATCTTCCTGACCGACCAGCGTTACTACCGGGACGACCACGTCGTGCCCGAGGGGCCGATAGACCTGAACGTGGGCAAACTCCAGGAGAATTCCGAAATTGGTTCACGTATATTCGCCTTAAAAGATGGCTTCGACAAGGAAGAGGCTGCCAAGAAACCCACCATGCTCGGCAAGAACCAGCTCTCCTGGATCGAACAAAGCGTGCTGGAGTCAGACGCAACCTGGAAACTGCTTGCAAGCCCGACAATTGTGTCACAAATGTTGCTGGACTTGCGGAACATGAACGACTTACCGGCCATGTTGAGGAACGTGTTTTATTTCAAACTGGACCAATGGGACGGGTACAGGAGCGAACGGGCAAAATTGATTTCAAAGTTGGAGTCGGTGGAAAACCTGGTCATATTAACCGGTGACATACACGGCACCCTGGTGTCCAAGGTGTACACCGACTTTGACTCGCCGAGTGACAAGCCTGCAACCGTGGAATACGTCGGGCCTTCGATATCGGCGCTCTCCGTGTTCGAGCAACTCGCCGTGGCCGTGGAAATCGACGAAAATCTGAAAAAGATGGGATTGCAAGATACGGTGGGCAGGATTGACGATGTACTTATGAACAGCAATCCCCACTATGAATACGTGGACACCAAGGCATATGGTTATGCAGTGGTGGACGTGAGACAGGAAGAGGAAGTGCGGGTTACCATGGTACACTTGGACGATGTACAGAGCCCTGCTATTGACCAGCCGGTACGGAGAGTTTCTTTTAAGACTCCCGGAGGCGAGGCAGCAGTGGAAAAAGAGGGATAACACGGTGAATACAACTTGAGATAGCAATTACCGAGTAAAACAACGCCTGACTTGCAAGACCAGCGGGTGCAAGACCAACAGAGAGGAGACCAACAGGGAAGGAGAGGGCCCAAAATTTCGAATATTGTTTCAGTTGCCGCCTTGGGTGGTTTCGAGAAGGGAGATTCGAGAAATGATTAACGGAGAATGCCCGCGATGTAAGAAAAATACTGTCTATCGCCGTAAAAACGGCATAATTTCGGGCGACAAACACATCTTCGTGACAGGCCTGGGATTTATGACACCCCGCACCGATAAGATGACTTATCTCTGCAGTACCTGCGGGTATTATGAAAATTATGTTGTTGACAAAACCATCCTGAGTAAAGTTGCCTCCAAATGGGAAAAAGTTTGACCACTTGTTTCGACAGTCAGTCAAGGTGCAAGGAGCAGGGCCTTTACCTGGCTCGGAATCAGCCCGGACCCTGGAGCGTTGGTGGAATTGTGTAGATTCATGCCAGTCAAGCAGGTTGCCGGCATTCCACTAGTACAGTAAAAGAGCTGCCAAGTATCTTGAAGGACCCATGACAGTGCCTGAGGCAACACCAGTTGCAATACCGGGATTGTCGCCGTTAGCCAGAGGAACAACGGAAAGCGAACAGGCGGGACGAACGGGGGCGGACGAACGGAACACACGAATGGGGACCGACTCCTACCGCGGAATCGTGCCGATACAGGGGCCTTGTCTGTTCCAGGTGGACAAGGTATCCTCACCCAGGTCAAAGAGGTTGCTTTGGAGACGAACGAAAGAGTGCAAAAGCTGGTGGATGTTGCAAGGGGGAAGCACAACATCCTTGTCTGCACCCACAATAACCCCGACCCGGACGCCCTGGCCTGTGCGGCAGGTGTAAGGTTGCTGCTCGGCAAGTTGTTGAAGGTCAAGCCCAAAGTAGTGTACGGCGGCGTTGTCGGCAGGGCCGAAAACAGGGCGATGATAAATATCCTTCGGCTCAATGTGCGGCCGTTCGATAAAAGGATGCTCGGTAAAAAAACCACTGTAATACTTGTTGACACGCAGCCAGGCGCCTCGAACAACCCCTTGCCCCGGGGATTTGTCCCGGCAGCGGTGCTCGACCATCACAAACCCATTAGGCGCATGACAGGCCTTTGCGATTTCTCGGATATAAGGCCCGATTACGGATCTGCGTCGACAATAGTAATGGAATACATCAGGGCGGCCGGCATCGAACCCAATGCAAGGATAGCAACTGCGTTGCTGTACGGCATCCAGACCGACACCCTTGGAATAGGCAGGTCAGGTTTGAAGCAGGACGTACAGGCCATGCAGTACCTTTTCTCACTGGCATCGCTCCCATTGCTCCACAAAATACAAAATCCGAAGTTGCCCAGGGAATACCTGTATGTTTTCGCAGACGCAATCGAACGTTCAAGGGTAATCAAAGATGTCTTGACCTGCCGGCTGGACGACATAGCTTCCCCGGATGCAATAGCCGAGATGTCCGACTTTCTGCTCAAGGCCGAAGGGATTGGCTGGGTCCTGGTCACAGGTATGCACAACGGCGACTTGCTGTTTTCTCTTCGCACATCCGGAAAAAGCAGAACCGCGGGAGACCTTGTTAGACGCATTGCAGGTACAAAGGGAGCTGCCGGCGGACATGTTCGCTCCGCAGGTGGAAAGATACACTTGAAAGAAGGTTCATCAAAAGAAGACATCATGGGCAGCTATCACGCGCTTTCGGCCAAGCTTGAACAAAGGTTGTATTCATCACTGAAACGAACAGGCGAGCCCAGGAGGTTCAGGCCCCATCCAGAGCCGGACCGGGGGAACTGCTCGGCCGTTTCGGATTCCAACTAGAATGGAAAGGCGCGATTCGATTTCCCTGGTCGTAAGGGAACACGAAGCAGGAACCAGGCTGGACAGGTTCATTGCCGACAGGCTGCAACTCAGCAGGCAGAAGGTGAATTCACTTGAAGGCGGGATCAGGCTAAACGGACGACCTTGCAAGAAAGGCCGATTCATTGAAAAAGATGATGTGGTTCAAATCGACACATCCCGTTTACCCGGCGATTGGAAACCTGCGGCCCATTCACCGGAGTTGCTGAAGGTAATAAAGGAACTCGATGACATCGTGTTCGTGGAGAAGCCGGCAGGCATTCACTGTCACCCGCTGTTACAGGATGATGTGCCCACTCTCTTGTCCGCAGTTCTATGCAAGTACCCTGAAGTGGGTCTCGTGGGCCGTGATCCAAGGGAAGGAGGCCTGGTCCACAGGCTGGACAAGGACACGAGCGGAGTAGTTGTATTCGCCCGGAACAACCATGCATACGAAGTACTCAGGCAGGCGTTCAAGCACGGAAAAATCAGTAAAGAATACATTGCCCTTGTCAGGGGAAGGGTTTTTGGACGAGGCGAAATCACTTTGGATATCGGTCATCATCCGTCCAATCCCGGAAAAATGGTGGCCTTGAAAAACGGCAGGGAAAAAACAAGGGGCAGAATCATGCCGGCAGTCACCCGCTATACCCATCTGGCCGTCCTTGGTGGATATACACTTGTATCAATTGCCATAAAGACAGGAAGGATGCACCAGATACGCCTTCACATGGCGGCAATCGGTCATCCGGTAGCCGGTGACGCAACCTACGGCTATGCCGAACAGGATGTAAAGGTCATGCCCTTGCTGAACAGGCACTTCCTGCATGCCGCTTTGATCGGGATACCGGATACAATAATAGCAAACGGCGTACGAGTAAGATCGAACCTGCCGAGGGAACTCGCCGTTACAGCAAGGAAGTTGGTACGAACAAGTAATAGCGGAATAACACCACGTTGAAAAAATAATCTGCCCGTAGTATATTTGAATTGTAAAAAATCGATAGAATATTGGCCCTTACCGGCATGGGGGTATTAAAAAATGATTCGCCATGAATATATTTCTTTTACATATACTTTTGTCCTTGCCCTGTCCTTTCTCTGGACCCAGGTTTCTTTCGCAGCGAAGACGAATGTATGGACCGATGACCCGGACTGGGAGCAAGGCCAGGAAGTCAACGTTAACCACAGTGCGGTCCCGGGCCAACTCCAGCTCAACAAGGGTGAAGGCGGAGGACAGATATACACGCCTTTCATCTGGATAGCCAACTCCGGCTCGAACA
>JAADFL010000101.1 GCA_013152945.1 Deltaproteobacteria bacterium
CCTAACCAACCTCTCAAGCAGCACGTCTTCAAGATCACGCCGCGAATCAAGGACGGCAAGGACGATGACCTTGCCGCCGTAGATACGATAGACCAGCAGGTAAGGGCGGATGACGAGTTCACGGTATGTATGGATGCCGAAAGATGCGAGCTGCGGCACCACGCGGCCTCGCTGGGGAAACCGCGAAAGAGCGGATGCCTTTGCTTTTATGCGCTCGAGAACCTTGCGTGCGTTTGCCGGAGAGTTCTCGGCAATGTAACCAACTATCTCCTGGAGGTCTTTTGCGGCATTACGTGCCCAGACGACCTCAAAGCTTTGCTCACTCATCACCTTGGTCCTGGATCGCATCCCCGGCCAGGAACAAGGCTTCTTCTTGTGGAAGCACGTCCCCGGACTCCACATCTGCCTCTGATTGGGAGATGATCTTCATCATGGCCATGGCATTGCGCCATCGCTCGTACTGCTCCACATGCATGACCACTACCTTGGCCTCGCCGTTTTGCGTGATGATGACGGAGCGATCGCTGCCAGAGACCTTGTCTATGAGCTCCTTGGTCTTGTTCTTGAGATAGGTGATGGGCTTGATGTCTTCTTTGAGGTTCATGGATTGGCCTCCTTGTTCCGCCTTGTAAGTCAGAATATGGCACAGAATTCTGACCTTGTAAAGCGGGGTTCATTCCGTGTAGGGAGGAGAGGATCGGGGACGAGGTCCCGCGCGCTCTCAAAAACCAATCCCCACTCCCAGCTCCACCATGGGCGTGTAGAACCATCCCTTGAACAGGGTGGAGTCCACGTCCCTCAAGGGGTGGAGAGGGATCCTCAAGGCCAGGTACGCGTCGGCGTTGAAGTCGAAGAGCCTCAACATCTTGTACCCGGCCCTGACCAGCACCGAGCCAAGGAACTGGTCCGTGGACTCCCAGCTCGTCTTGCCCGAGCCGGGGTCGACAAGCCTCGCCTCGAGCCGCATGTACGCGAGGGACACGCCGGCGTCCAGGTACAGGCTGTTCATGGACTCCTGGTCCAGCTCGTAACCTGCTGCCAGGTCCACGCCGGTGTACGCCTTTATCGCGGCCTCATTGTTGCCGCCGTAACCCGGCCAGCCTGCGACAAAGGTGCGCATGAGCACGTGCCACGCCTTGGAGCCGCGATTGAAGGCAAAGGCAAGTCCGCTGGCGGTTCCAAAGGCGTTGTTCGTGTTGCCGACGACCTGGAACGCCTCGAGGCCGTAGTAGTTGTGGCCCGTAACCAGGATGTCGTGCTTTGCCTTCTCGATCATGGTGGCCCTGGACATGTCCTTGGACAGGTACACCGGGTCGTTCTCCAGGACCAGGGAGATGGCCTGGCCCAACCTCTTCTCGAGCAGGTCCATGTCCTTGAGCCTGTAGCGCACCGGCACCTGGCCCTCGAGCCTCACCGTCAGGTACGTCTGGGACGACACGGTGAAGAGCTGGACCACCAGGGTGCTGTCACAGCCTTTTCCAACCGGCTCGTGGGAAGGGTGGTGGCCCAGCTCGTCCTTGACCAGCTTCTCGAGGCCGTCCTGGTCCGCCTTGCGATCCGTCTCCACCTTGACGCAGAGCCTGACCTCGGCCCTTGCAAGGCCTGGCCAGGAAGCCAGGACAAGGCCCAGGGCGGGCAGGAGCCTGGCTATGGATGCCGGCGCTCTCATCAGAAGATCACCCCGAGGCCGAGCGACACTGCAGGGAACCACGTGTTTACGCTCGCGCCGTACTTGTCCTCGCACTGGGCTATGTACGTAGGCAGATGCACCCCTGCGACCAGCCTGAACTGGGCCGCGTTGGCCCGCATGAACTCGTACCCCGCGATCAGGTCTGCGGTGAGGCCGCCGGCAAAGATGGTGGTCCTCGGGTCCGGGTCCCTCTTTGTGTAGGGCTTCACAGAGGAGAACCATATCAGCTCGAAGGTGCTGCCTGCGCCGATGAACGCCGAGGTCAGGCCCCTGGGGTCGAAGTAGTACAGCATGTGCAGGGACAGGCCCGCGTCTCCGCCGTAGTCCACGTGCCCGCCCTTTTGAGGTGTCTTGTCCGCGGACAGCTTGTACGTGCCGATGGAGATGGTGCCGAGGGTCTCGATGCCCCAGGCCTCGAACTTGGCCAGGTAACCCATGGACATGTGCATTGGCCAGAACAGTTTGGTCGAGTTCTTGATGCGGTACTTATCCTCGTCCTTCCTGAAGACCGACGTTGGCAGGATGCCGCCCCTGGGCCTGCTGCCTATGTCGAACACGAAGTGGTGGCTGCCCTTGACCGTGCGCCTGGACTTGATGGAGTCCGCCGTCAGCACGTTGTCGCGCTTTATCGTGGTGCTGATGGGCTTGTCGTACAGGAGCGCTACGACCGCGCGCTCTGCGAATGCTACCAGCTCGCTGCTGTACAGCCTGTCCACGCGCTCCTCCCGGGAATGGCCGCTGTACCTTGCAAAGGCGGTCCAGCCCTTTTCCAGGGGGTACAACTCCACGTCCAGGTGCTGGTCGCAGCCCTCCTGGACAGCCGAGAAGCCCTTCTCGTGGGTCACGAAGTACTCCAGGAGCCGCTTGAGGTACGCCACCGGGTCGAGCCCGCTGGGGAGGTCCTGGCTGACAATTGATTTCTTGTCCTTTTTCAGGAGCTTCTTTGCCAACGGCTTTTGGCGGTCCTGGCGCGCGCTGACCAGCTTGACCTGGACGCACACCTTGACAGGCTCCCTGGCAAAGGCACCTCCCGGCGCTACCAGGAATGCGGCCGGAAGCAAGAAGTAAAAAGGACGCAATAGTACCTTTGGAACAAACATGCTCCACCTCCTGTTACAATTCCACTCGTTTTCTCCATGCCTGAAGAGCAACTTCCGTGCCATGCGGGAGCATCGAGGAAACCCCAAGTTCAAACAGGATTTTATTCTACCGGGCTTGGCCGGACGGATCCTTGGAGTGACGTATTGAATACAATGGGTGTGGTCTGTTTTTCACAGTACAAGGCCATGGACTGCAAAATCAGGCAAAACCAAGCCAAAACCAGGCCAAAACCAGGCCAAGAAAGTGCAATCGCAAGGACGGGGATCGGCAAAATCCAATGACATCTCAAGGAATTACGCTATACTCCCATGGCACTGGGGATGCCCTCCGTCCCCGGTTCGGGAGCCTTAAGGCTATGGGGCATGTTTTGGGAGATGGACTGCCCGGCTGTCCGGCTCCCCGCCTTGCCTTGTTTAATCAATGACCATTGACTAAATTTATTCATTGTGCGATGAATAAACTTACCAGGAGTAAAAATGGATGCAAGGTTCGCAGCCCATAACTCGCACCTGGAGGATCCTGAAACCTTTTGGGATAGGGATCCCCATTTGAGGCGTCTATCCAGGAGCCGACTGGTGCACAGGTCCAGGGTCCTGGATGAGCTGCCCAGCTCCACTCCCGGAATATACACGGTGGGAGGCGGTCGACAGGTGGGCAAGACCACCCTACTCAAGCAGTGGATGTACGATCTGCTGGGCAGAGGAGTGGAGCCGGCACGAATAACCTATTTCACTGGAGAGCTGATCGACGACCACCATTCCCTGGTTAGGCTGGTTACCGACACCGTCGAGGAAATGCCCGCCCGCGGGCTGCGGTACCTGTTGTTGGACGAGGTCACGTACATCCGACAATGGGACAGGGGAATAAAGTTCCTTGCCGATGCAGGTCTGCTGGAAGACGTGGCCCTGGTTCTTACAGGCTCTGACCTAGCTCTCATCCAGGAGGCCAGGATGCGTTTCCCGGGGCGCAGGGGTATGGCGCCTCGAGTGGACTTTCACTTGTACCCATTGAGCTTTCGTGAAGCGGTCCTCCTAAAAGACGTGCTAAAGGAAGAGGACGCGGCCCGGCTCATGGGCTTGGACAAAGAGCCCGAGCCCGAGAGCATGGAGACCCTGTTCGCCGAGTTCGAGCAGTACCTCGTCCATGGCGGCTATCTCACGGCCATGAACGATATGGCTGAACACGGTAGGATAAGCGATTCGACCCTTGCCACGTACAGTGACTGGATCCGGGGGGACGTGCTGAAGAGAGGAAAGAACGAGACCTACCTTAGAGAGATCCTCTCTGCAATAATCAGCAGATACTGCACCCAAGTTACCTGGAACAACCTCGCAAAGGACCTGTCCATCGACCATCCCAAGACAGTTGCAGACTACCTGGCCCTGCTACAGTCCATGGACGCAGTGCTCATCCTGGCCGCCTTACAAGAGCACAAGCTTGCCCCTGCTCCCAAGAAGGGCAAGAAGGTCATGTTTACGGATCCCTTCATCTACCATGCGATTCACGCCTGGCTTCATGGCGGCCGCGACAACTACGAGCGCCTGATCATACCGTGTGTACGTGACCCGGGCCAGGCAGGCCAGCTCGTGGAGAGCTGCGTAGCAGCTCATTTCAGTCGGCTCTTTCCCTCGTACTACATCAAGGCCCAGGGAGAGGTCGACCTTGCCTATGTAAAGGGCGACACCTTCTGGCCGGTCGAGGTCAAATGGTCGGGGCAAGTGCGCTCCAAGGACCTGAAGCAGGTCGCCAAGTACCCGAACGGCCGCATCCTGGACAGGTCTGCTCGGCCAAGGAAAATCAGCGGCCTGCCCACAGAGCCGGTGCCCCTGGCCCTCTTCCGCCTGCCCTTACCGCAGGAAGTGAGCGGTGACGGACACCCGGGAAGCACGCATAGCTCCCACTAAAGAAATGCGGTGGAGCCCAGTTTTTGGACACGCCGGCATAAATCGCGCCAGGTGCCAAGCTTGGGTCAGTCGCTCCGACAAGGAGGAGACATGACCGCAGGAGAGTCGGCCGGGGATGGAGGTCGCCTTTGTTTCCTAAAGCAATGGATGTTCGATCTGTTGAGCAGAGGAGCGGAGCAACGAAAATCCTAGAGAACCGAGCTACGGTTGAGTTTTTGTAGG
>JAADFL010000102.1 GCA_013152945.1 Deltaproteobacteria bacterium
AACATTCGCTGTCCAGGCGAATACGCCAGCCTGCAAAGAGTCCTGAAGATTGCGCTATTGATCATCAACCATCGACCCATTCCAAGCGGCAGCCTGAAAATCCAGGGTATCCTGTCCCTGAAACCACCATCATAAAACCTGAACCTGGCTTGTTTCCTATCCCACAACACCACCGGAGTAGCTGTCTGATCGTTCAACCCCACCAGTGCCAACACATAGTCCGGTTTTAATGCAAGACCGCGTTCCCTGAGATATGCAGCCATCATCACGGCATTGTACCCCGGCACTCCCATATTCAGGATTTGCACCCTTGCCCCTGATTTTTTCAACATTTCCTCGAGTTGATTTTCAAAAGTCAGGTCCTGGTCTATGCCGGAGCCCCAAACAATCGAATCGCCGAGCATGAGGATTCTCTTCACGCCCGCGGGTTTCTTCGGATCATAATCACGGTCTCTCATTCCAAGATTATTCATCCTGCCGGGACCTGCCGACCGTCCAGGAACCGGCACATACATCAGAGGTGGAGATGCAGGCATAAACAAGGCTGCATCCTGCCTCTTTCTGTCACTCACCACCTCGGTGACGAGTTTTCGGGATGGTTCGAATAATCTCGAAATCACTTCTGCCATCCCAAGGCCCAACGCGATAGACGCCGCCAAGAGTACAAGCTTTCCGAGTCTTGACCTCCCACCAGTGGTTTTGGTTCCATATTCCATTCTCTCTCCAGGACATGATACTATAACTTCAAAGACTTCATGAACTACAATGAAAAATCAGGACAGGACAGAGGCGAAAAACCAGCCCGACCGGATGCGGGATATATTACTGGCGATGGATCCAGGGCCTTTGCCGATAGTTTTTCCGGCAAACAAGAACAGTGAATCAAACATCGAATCAAGTGATTGTATTTTAACGGCTTAGGGGCTAGGCTGTTTCAGTGCACGCAGGTTGTCATCGATATATGGGGGCTTTTCGACCTTGACTGTACTTGAGAACATTAAAGGCGACTTACGTTCACTCAAAGACGACCGGGTAGCCTTGTTCAGCATGTCCAGGGTCAATGGAATAGGCCCTGTTACTTTCAGAAGGATTGTTTCCAGGTTCGGTGAAAAACCGGCTGGCAAAATCGATTCGCCCGAAGCACTGGGCCGGGCCATTAAAATGCAAAGTTCTGCAATCGAGGGGCTGAAAAACGCTTTGTCGATACAGGGAATTGCCTCGGCCGAGAAAGATCTCTTGCGAATGAAAAAGGCTGGGATCGAAGTAGTCATGCTGGGTGATGATCATTATCCCCCTCTTCTAGCTGAAAAAAGAGAATCACCGCCCGTGCTCTATGTAAGAGGCAATCTTGAAGACATGCGTTCAACTGAAACAGTTGCCATAGTAGGCACGAGGAATCCAAGGCAAGAATCCAGAAAATCAGCTCGTGAATTGGCACGGGCAGCAGGTGAAATGGGGATTTCCGTGGTTTCAGGTATGGCGAAGGGTATAGATGCGGAAGCTCATATCGGGGCATTGGATTGCGGCGGCCGAACAAGTGCAGTGCTTGCAGGCGGGCCTGACAGGCCTTTCCCTCCGGAAAATAACAAACTCTTTTCCCTGATCTTACAAAATGGATATGTTGTTTCCGGGCAACCACCTGGGACCAGGACAACCAAAGACTTGTTGGCCAGGAGAAACCGTATCATTGCAGGAATATGCAAGGGAGTAATTGTGATCCAGGCCCCATTGAACAGCGGTTCCATGTATGCAGTACGGGCGGCCCTGTCCTGGGGAACCATCGTTGGAGCTATATGGCCTGGAAAAAATGTCCCGGGTTTTGAAGGCAATCAATACCTAATCTCTTCCGGCAAGGCAATTGCCTTGAACCCGGACGGGAATCCGAAAGAAATACTGGAGCAGGTAATAGAGAAAGGACGTTTCAATCGACTTTAAATGTGTATCCCATGTCGAAGAATACCATGTACCCGTCATAGTCTGCCACGTCGAACAATGTAGTCCCCGCCTTTGTATCGGCCCGGTTGGAATACCACGTATATCCCACGCCGAATTTCAAACCATCGATCACCTCCAGGCCCACGAAGGCCCCGGCGTCATAGTACAGATCCGTCCTGCTGTCGCCGTATTCCCTGTCTCCGTCCCGATCGGAAAGAAACCACTTGTCGACAACCTTACCAATTGCTTCAATTTCCAGGTTCGCCGGTCTCCATGTATCCAGTATCAATCCCAGGTGTAACACACCGCCAAAGGCCACTGAAGTCGGATCAGGCGATCTGTACGAACCAGAGACCCGTCCACCAGCAACCATGTAATCCACGGGAATGTCCAGCCTTATGTGTAGAATAGAAACCGGGTTGCCGATATAGCTCACCAAAAAGACCGGCCCTGTTCGATCCAGATTGGAAAGTGGGCCGAAATCCAGCGACTTCATGGATACTTGAAGCCTGATTCTATGACCTTGGTGGACCTTCACGTCCGCGCCTATACCGAACTTCTTTTCTGTAACCTCCACTCTCTTGAATTCAAAATTCACGCCTGGATTCATCCCGGGATCAGGCCATGGCAACCTGCGGTAGTAATGTCCCGGGCTATATTCCATGGTGACCCAGGAGGAAAGCAGATTGGTTACCAATTCCTGCCCCAGTTTAAGCCGTACATGATGATGATTCATCACTGGGTTTTTTGTATACAGCCAGCCGTTATAATCAGCCCTCAACATCGAATTCCTGTTGCCGAAAAGCCGTCCTTGTGCCGCCAAATGGGCCTGTACAACTTCCACTATGTCCACACGGCTCGTGATGTCGTACCTTGGCGTGGCATTTCGATAGAAATTGGGGTCCCCGGGCCTACCGAGAAATACGGACAAATTATCACTGCTCTCGTGCAACACGTTCTCGTCGTACATGGTTCGCAAGGCAGCTCCAACCTCGACTACACTCGCTCTCGGCTTCGCCCCGAGCCGACCTGAATTATTCACCTCTTGGTGCTTCTTGTTCAAAGTTGCCTTGGCCTTGGCTCCTGTCTTGTCTTGTACAAGTTTGGCTTCCAATACTTCCGAATCGTTCTTGTTGCCTTTGAGCGATCGGCCGGCACTATTGGATACCGCCTTTGTTTCACCGGACTTGTTGAGAGAGCCTCCATTTTTAGGCGCCACCAAGGGGGGCAAAGGAGGCTCGACATTTTTCTCCAGCTTTGTATTCTCTCCTGTCTTTACACTGTCCGCCAATACAGCATTGAAATAAATGGCAGCCTTTCTGGACTCGCTTCCGTCCAAAAGGAAGAAATACGTATGCTTGCCCGAAGGCACTTTAAACCGGAACCTCCTGCCCTTGGTCGGCACGAACTCTCTTACTCCGACATAATGTTTCTTTCCCCTATGTAACTTGAATTTATAAGTCTTTACCACATATCCCTGCTCCTGGATAATTAGTTTTATCGCCTTTAACGAAGTCCCGGGATACACGTGCATTCGAAATACCGCCTCCAATGTAGTCGGCCCCGAGAGGCTGACTCTTATCGGATTCTGGGAATCAAGTACGTGGTATAATTCAGTACCATGCCTTTTGCTCTTGTACACAAGCCGCTGCTCGGCACTTGCATTACCTGCCATAACCAGTACCCATATAAACAACATGGCCGTAAGCAGGGGCGAAGCTCTCCTCTTTCTCATCTCGCCCCCCTATCTTGTCTCAAGACCAATCTGATACGTGGCACCTGCCCCGTGGAACCAGATCATCTCACTTCCACCGGACGACTTCAGGTTGAGATACGACGGACCTCCCACGTGCTTATCCTTCCAGGCATCTCCACCAGGGAAAATCACAGGCCCGCCAGTGCCGTTCACCTTGTACCAGTTGAAACCATCAGTTGAAACAGCAAGACCTATAAATGATACCGGAATCGCGTTGACACTCGAAGGCTGGTTCGGCCAACCCTCGTAATACATGACGAATATCCCGCCGTCCAATATCGATACATTCGGCTCAAGAACTGCATAATCATCCCACGTTCCTCCACCTCCGTCGGTCAACAATGATCCCTGCTTGGCGTACGGACCGGACGGGGACGTAGCAATCGCAAGGCCAATATCAGATTCCATGTCAGGAGGAACAGCCGTCAAATCGTAGTTCCTGTATCCGGTGTAGTACACAAAATACAGTCCATTCAGTTTTTCCACCCAAGGCATGCTTACACCATCACGATCCCATGCGCCGGGAGACCTCACAAGTACTGGGTTGGCAGGATCCACAGTCCAGTTTTTACCATCGTTCGAAGTGGCATGACCGATACTCCACACCCCATTTCCCCACGAAGCATCGAAACCGGCGTACCACATGTGGTACGTTGATCCCTCCTTGATTACAGAAGGATACCCCACCCCATCATCATCCCAGGTGCCGGGTGAACTGTTGGAGTCGAGTACAAGGATATTGTTATTCCATGTAACACCATCACCGGACTCGGCATAGCCTATCCTGTAAGTTCCACCACTGTCGATGCCGGTATACCACATCTTGTAGACACCACTATCCAAAATTACACAAGGAGAAAGAACCGCATCACTATCCCATCCACCAGATGTATTGTTAGCTACAACCGGCTGGTTCGTAGGCGCTGTCCAGGCACCGGTAACAGACGTTATTTTTACATTGTCCGTCGACGTAAACACACCATCGCTCACGGTCAGGCGAACGTCATAATCTCCGTCCATGTCAGGCTGGAAATATGCTACAGAAAGATCGGAATCTGCTATCGAAGCCTTGCTACCTACAGGCTTGGCAGTAAATTCCCATTGATAATACAACACGTCACCATCCGGGTCTGAAGAGTTGGACCCATCCAGCAAGGCCAATCCTCCTGTGTCTACCATGGCGTCGGCTCCGGCA
>JAADFL010000103.1 GCA_013152945.1 Deltaproteobacteria bacterium
TATACTTTTTGCAATGGCTCAGAGAACTGGCGGGAAAGGAATGCTCATTGCTGCTGTGCTGGCCGGACTGTTGCCGGCTTTATTTCCATTGCTTGTTTCAGCAGACTCCAGAAACCTAAAGTTTTCAATTATAGGCAAGGATGACTCTTTGATCATTTCAGGTCCATGGTACTACAAGTGGGGGGATTCTCCGGTTGCAGAAGATGGACGTCCCTTGTGGGCGACCCAAAAAGTGGCGGAACCGGACGGGCAGCCTGTACGGGGATGGTCGGTTACATCCAAACCGTACCTGCCTCCGGGAAGGAATGGCAACAAGCTGGTCTGGTTCCGTACGATTCTTCCATATTTTGGGGGCAGGGCGCCTTCCCTGTTCATACACAGCGTAGATTTGACTTTCGAAATGTATCTGGACGGAAAACTGATCTATAAGTTCGGCTGTCTTGACCAAAACGGGCACGGAAAGTTCTCGGGTTGGCCCTGGCACCTGATCAGGTTGCCTGCAGACTTCGGAGGAAAATCCGTAGCATTCAGGGTATGGTCGGATTCGGATGACATGGGTCTGGTGGGCAAAATAATTTTAGGCAACGAAACCCGGATACTGAAGAAAATCGTTTTTGCAGACCTGGATCAACTCATTTTGGTGTTGCTCTTTTTCTTCAGCGGCGGGCTTTTCCTGTTGCTCTCACTAGGTAACAAGGAGAGATTGGCATCGCTCTCGATATCCCTTTTTTCTATTATCATGGGAATATATACACTTACTCAGACAAATTCCAGGCAGCTCCTGGTCGATTACCCCATGTTTTGGATTTATGTAAATCTCGGGAGTTTGTATATCGTGCCCGTGCCCCTCTCATTGTTCATCAGCCGGACCTATGGTTCGAGGTATAAGAGGATAATGCAGATCCTGGCAATCAGCTTCCTAACATACGCCGCTGCCTCGGTTTCGATGAGTGCCCTTGGAATCGTGAGTTTTCCGGACACCATCAGGCCGTTCAATATTATGGAGTTGCTGGGTCTTGCCGTCATGTTGATTATTTCAATTACCTCGCTGTCCAAGGGAAACCCGGACGCGAAGATATTCACCCTGGGCCTTGTAGGAATAGGCGTTTTTGCCATCAGGGACATTATTTTAAGTTGGAACTCCGTATCCTTTCATCCGCTTTCACATTGGGGCATCTTCATTTTCCTCTTGTCCATGGGCTTGATTTTGAGGCGCAGGATAATGGGGCTCCATGAACAATCCATAGTAGACGGCCTGACAGGAGTATTCAACCGGCGATATTTCGATAGCCTTCTCCAGGAAGAGTGGAGGCGTGCGCTCCGGGTCGGTCATGAATTGGGCCTGATAATGGTGGATATAGATTTTTTCAAAAGATACAATGATGAATTCGGGCATCCAAAGGGAGATGAATGCTTGAAGCTTGTTGCAACCACTTTGAAATTGGTCGCACGGAGAGGTGGAGAGGCCGTGGCCAGGTACGGGGGAGAGGAATTCGTCGTAATCCTTCCGAGTTCAGGTTTGGAAGAAGCTTTGAACATGGCTGAAAAGATGAGGTCTGCTGTGAGGGCGCTCGACTTGAAACACCCTCTGTCCAGCGTGGACGATTTTGTAACCATAAGCGCTGGAACAGCCTCTCTTAAACCCGATGCATCCTTGTCTCCAATGGATTTGGTGAAACGCGCGGACGAGGCATTGTACAAGGCCAAGCAAAGAGGCAGGAACCAGGTTTATCCAACGATACGGTCTTTGACAGGAAAGGCGCCCGGTAGATAACCTCGGAGAATGATTATGCGAAATACCACGGCTTCCCTGGCTGTTCGATTAAAAGCCCTGGGCATGGACAATTCAGAATCATCCGGGTTGGCTCACTTGATGGAGTTGTTTACAACTCTGCCCGTTCCTCCGGATTCCTTCGGCCTGTACCCGAATTATACGGTATTGAAGAATGAACTGGTAAAGGCCATACAACAGGATGACGATCCTTTCCTATTGGAAGAAAAATTTCTCGATCTGTACTGCCATGTTCATTGCAACGAAGCACCATATTCTCCTTCAGAACGGGCCGTTGTGAATGATACCGGAGGTTACTGGTGCCATGCCGGTGGGCTGTCACCAATCTTGAAGGCAGGACCTTTTTTACACAAGGACTCGGTTTCCATCGACTTAGGGGCGGGTAACGGATTGCAGGGACTGCTGTTACAGACATTGTACCCGCACAAGTTGACGATACAGGTGGAAATTTCCCGGAAACTCGTACTAGCCGGCCGGGACCTGCAAGAGTGGCTCGGGATTCCGGACGACAGGGTTGACTGGCAGGTAAAAGACCTTTTTGAGTTTTCTTTGCCTGAAGTGGATTTCATATATCTATACAGGCCCCTCAAACCACGGGACAAGGGAATGGATTATTACAAACGATTGGCACGGACAATAAAATGTGCTGGGCGTGATGTAACCATATTCAGTATTGCCGATTGCCTTTATGATTTCCTGGATTTTCCATGTCAGGTGTTGTACGATGACGGACACCTGAAATGCTATCGCAAAAAAAGCACACCAGGTTGAACAGTGATGCAAACTTGCATTCCCGTCCTGTTTCATGGAGAATAACCCCAAGTAGATCGAACCGGAGGATTGTGAATTGGCTGAGGAAAGGTCATACTTGATAATGCTGGTGGACGATGAGCCGGATATAATCACTTACTTGGCCATGATTCTGGAAGACGCAGGTTACAGTACTGTTTTTGCCTCTGATACCGAGTCGGCATTGCCCGTGCTTCGGAAATCAAAGCCTGACCTGTTATGCCTGGACATCATGATGCCCAGACGTTCCGGTATTTCGATGTACACGGAAATAAAAAAGGATCCCGAGTTGAAGGATATACCTGTGCTGATAGTCAGTGCTTTCAGCAGGCTTGATGATTTCGTAGGAGAGAGGTTCAAGCGGATAGTCCCGGAGCAGGGTGTTCCTCAGCCCGAAGCATTTATTGAGAAGCCAATCCGGGTCGAAACATTCCTGGAGATGGTAAAATCCCTGCTCTCTGGTTCTAATGCGGGCGGAAAGGCGGGAACATGACACCCGGCAGCATCCAGGAATGGATACACGAGAAACTGTTTCACCAGGTGCCGGTGGATATCGCTGTCATTGACAGGAAATACAGGATAGTAGAGGCCAACCGCAACTTCCGGCAAAGGTATGGGGAGTGGCGGGGAAAGCACTGCTACGAGGTGTACAAGGCAAGGGACAGCAGATGCGCCAGGTGTGTGGCGGCCAAGACCTTCGAGGACGGCGGGGTAAGGGTCAACGAGGAGCAGGGAATTGACAAGCAAGGAAGTAAAACCCACTACATGGTGCACCTTGCGCCACTTAGAGATGACTCCGGAGGCATACGGTTTGTTATAGAGATGTCCACGGACGTCACGAGGGTACACGAACTCCAGGAACAGTTACGGGTGACAGAGGTCGAGAAGATCGAGGCCGAACGCCTGGCTGCCGTGGGCCAGACCGTGGCCGGGCTTGCCCATGGAGTGAAGAACATCTTGATGGGGCTCGAGGGAGGGATGTACGTCCTGAAGTCCGGTATCTCCAGACAAGACGGTAATAGGATAGCGCGGGGATGGGAGATGCTGGAAGGAAACATGGAACGAATTTCCAAGTTCGTCAGGGAATTCCTGGACTTTGCCCGGGGAAGCGAGCCAAGCGTGAGCATGGCCGATCCCAATGAATTGGTGAGGCAGGTAGTCGACCTTTACAAGGAAGCTGCTGCCAAGGACAATGTGGAGATAGTCGCCCGACCCGGAAGCAATGTCCAGCCGGTTCCCATGGATGTGGACGGTATCCACACATGCCTGGCGAATCTTGTGTCTAATGCCGTGGATGCCTGTATGGTAAGCAATAAAAAAACTGGAAAGGTGGTGGTGAAGACCACGGATGACGGCGACCAACTGGTATTCGAGGTGACGGACGACGGCGTGGGCATGGACTATGATGTCAAGAAAAAGATTTTCACCAGTTTCTTTTCCACAAAGGCGGTGGGTAAGGGCACCGGCCTCGGGTTGCTGGTTACGAAGAGGATCACCATGTCCCACGGGGGCAGGGTGGAAATCCTTTCTGAACAGGGGAAGGGATCGACCTTCAGGTTGATATTTCCAAAGAAAAGACTGCCCAAGGTGACTGGAGGGCAAGAAGGAGATGGGAACACATGACTGATCCGAGTGAAAAAAACATTCTGGTCGTCGAAGACGAGCCGGACGTGTTGTTTTTCCTGCAGGCCGCCCTGGAGGATGCCGGCTTTAACGTGGTTACCGCTTCTGATGGCGACGAGGCCATGGAAAGGATGAAGGAAAGCGTTCCTGATTTCATTTCCCTGGACCTGGTTATGCCCCGGAAGTCCGGAATAAGGTTTCTCCACGAGTTAAGGAGGAACAAGGAATGGGCCAGGGTCCCTGTGCTTATCGTCACGGCTCATGCAAGGGACGACCTGGCCAGGGAGGACCTGAAGGAAATCAGTCCGAGTCTGACGTTGTCAGGGCCACAGGTGTACCTGGAGAAACCTGTCAAGGCAGGCAGGTACGTGGCACTCGTAAAGCAAGCGCTCGGCATGCCTGTGGATGACGGGAGGCTGGACAAGGAAAACATGAAGAACGAACTCAAGAAACGCATCGATGATGCAGATCCCGATGCCTTGCAAAAGGCACTGGCTCTTTTGAAGAACAAGAGTAAATCCTAGCCCGAGTTTACCGCGACAATGACACAACTGCCGGTTATGACACGGGTTTTCACCCCGAACTCGTATGACCTACGCACCCAGGTAGC
>JAADFL010000104.1 GCA_013152945.1 Deltaproteobacteria bacterium
CGAAGCAAAAGCCTATGACCACGGCCGAGACCGCCAGTTCCTTTATCTCCTCTGCTGTGAACCTCATTTTTCCACCTAGAGCACCAAGTCCTTTATGAGATACCAGAAGTCTGTGATGTAATAGGCTATAAAGCTAAAGGTCCCCAGCATGCTGCCCACGTTGGCCAGGGCGGTCACAAGGAGGACCCTGAAGGCGTTGTTGCGGTAGAGCTCCCTGTAGTCTGCGGTCTTGAACATATCCGAGATATCGTTGACTGTAACGTTTCTCACCTTCAACTCCGCCGCCCCTGCGAACCATCCCGCCGCCATCATGGGATTCAGGGAGGTCAGGGGCGATGCCACCATCCCCACCAGGGCCGATACCAGGTGGCCCCCTGCCAGGAGGACCATGACAAAGGTGGGCACCCCGTTGACCACTATCCAGAGGCCCAGGGGCTCCTTTAAGGAGAGGCCGTTGTAGAAGGCCAGGAGGAACATGGCGATGATGAAGGCCGGAATCCCGTACTTCAGGACGCCGGTCAGGCTGACCCACTTTTTGGGGACTTCCAAAAGGGACGCCTTGTCCGGGAGCTGTTCGGGGTGGGCCATGTAGTCCTCGATTCCCTTCTTGTGGCCTGCCCCGACCACCACCACGATGTTCTCGTACTTCTCCTGCAGGTCCAGGAGGTTATGGGCCATGTAGGCATCCCTCTCCCTGACCAGGATTTCGTAGAGCTTCGGCGATATCCTGGCGAACTCCTCGAGGACATCGGCCACGTGCTCGTCCTCCTTGAGATGGTTGATTTCCTCTTCCAGGTCCTCCACGGTGACCCGGGAGCTGGCAAGGAGCTCCTTTACCACCCTCATCTTCTCGAAGAATCCCAGCCGCGCCATGGCCCGTTTCAGGGTGATCCGGATGTCCCGGTCGATGAACGCCACCTGGCTGCCTGCCCTGGTGGCAGAATCCACGGCCGCCAGCATCTCCTCCCCGGGCCTGACACCAACCTCGTCCCCCATCCGCCTCTGGAGGAGGGAAAGGATGACGTTGATGGTGAGAGTCGTGGAGTTCTTGCTTAAAAGCTCCAGTACCGGGATGTCCCTCTCCTCGGTCAGGCCCCGGTATCTTGCCTCACAGAGCTCGACGGCCACCAGATCAGGCCGCAGCTGGGCAATCTTTTCTCCAACCTCTTTCACACTGTCTTTTGAGATGTGTGCCGTCCCTATTATGTGTATCATTTCATGTCGTTGATGAATTGGATTCCAGCTCCTTAATCCTCTCGTCGTAGATGGCGAATCTCCTGCTGAACTCTTCATAGGATATCTCGCCGCTGGTGTAGTTCCTGGCAAGTTCTATTATCTGGTCTTTGAGCTCCCGAATCTCCTTCTCCACTTGGGGAAGTCCCTGGTAGGTCTGGTTATCCCCGGCCGATGAGGTACCGGCCTCCGTCTCGTCGAGCTCTACGGAGTATATGCGGCCGACTATCTGGGCGAAGACCTCATCCCCCACCTCATCTATGATGGCAGGGGAGGCGTGGATGTCCGCCATGAAGAAGTACCGCCCCCGGGCCTGCTCCCCGTGGAGGCAGAGGAGGTCGGTGGCAGGGGAGCCGAGGACCTGATTGGTGACACCCTGCTGGGAGAAGAGCATCACCCGGTTCTGGGGGTCCCAGAAGCAGAAGGCACCCGCCCGGTACCTGTCAGGGACGTACCCAGAGGCCACCTGGCCCTTCCAGCCCTCCCATATCCAGATGCTGCCGTTGGCGTATTCGCGGTTCAGTGTATTCCATACCCGGCTGTAGAGGTCCATGACCGTCCCGGCCGATGAGGGGTCGTTGAATTTGTAGACCGAGAATTCCACCCAGACCCTCGACGTGCTGACCGGTTCCATGTACAGGTAGGAGTCCTTGAGCTGGATGTCGTCCAGGATTCGTTTCACGAGGCCGGAGTCCTGCTGGGCCTCGGATACCAGCTGGGGAAATTCGGCCTCCAGGGAATCCGGCCTGGCCCGGACCGGGACCAGAAGCACCTCTTCGCCGAATATATCCACCGTCAGGTCGGCGGGATAGAACACGGAGAGCTCGGTCTCTGCGATGCCTGAGACACTCCTTATGTCGACGGTCTCGTACTGGGGGTGGGGGGCCTGGGTATGTGCCGGGGTGCTGGCCGGGGCAGGATTTACCTGTGATGCGCAGCCCACGGTCATGATAAAAAGCCCGAGTATCAACCACTCAAGTCTCATTTCAGCCTCTTCCATCCATCCAATGGCAGTATATTTAAACATTGCTGTGGAACCGCAACACTTATATAATACGTCCTATATTTTATAAAGTATATATACAGAAATGTTTTAAAAGATAAAACAATATTGAAAGGGCTTGTCAGATGGGCGATATCTTCTTCCAGGAGAAGGGCAAGATGATTCTTCTGGCCCTCAAAGACCGGGACGATACCTATATCTCCGGTATCGCCAGGGAGATCAACGGGACCTATGCCCATACCTTCAACCTAATCAGGGAAATGGAGGGCCAGGGGATTATCTCCACCGCTAAAAAGGGGCGCACAAAGTACGTATCCCTGACTGATAAGGGGCGGGTCCTGGCAGAGATCTTGAGCGATTTCGTCCAGGTCCTCGAGAAAGGCAGGGGGAGGTTGAGGAAAGGAGTGAAGAGGACCGCTTCCTCTGGTACCGCCACAGGGAGGCGCCTGGATGCCTACCAGGAGAAAATCGAGAACATGTATTCCGAGGTAGCAGGAAAGAGGCTTGGAAGCGCTCAAAAGGCCAAGTACAGGCGGCTCTGCGGGAGGTATAAAGCCCTGGTTGCCAGGCTCAGACCAAGGAATAAAGTCGATAAAAAGAGGAAAACAGAGTTATTATCAAGAATTGAAGCCATAAATGAAAATCTGTCCAGGTAGGATGCCATATGAACGATGAAAGACCGAAGGTAGCCATATACACCCGGGTTTCTACAGAGGACCAGGCAAAAGAGGGGTTTTCCCTAAGCGCCCAGATTGAGAGGCTCAATTCCTATTGCGAGGCCAGGGAATGGGAGGTATACAGGGAATACGTGGACGACGGCTATTCAGGGAGAGGGGTCAAGAGGCCTGCCTACCAGCAGATGATGGAGGAGATAGACGCCTGGGACATCCTCCTGGTCTTGAAAATGGACCGGATTCACCGCAATTCCAAGAATTTCATGGAGATGATGGACACCCTGAAGAGGAAGAACAAGGAGTTCGTCAGCATGAGCGAATCCCTGGATACCTCCACGGCCATGGGGCGCTTTGTCATGGACATCATCCAGCGTATAGCCCAGCTGGAGTCCGAGCAGATAGGAGAGCGGGTATTCGCCGGGATGCAGCAGAAGGCCCAGACTCCGATTGAAAGACTGGACCCTAAAAGGAGTCCATATCTGGGGTTTAACGCACCATTTGGTTACGACTATGATAACAACCTTCTGGTAATCAATGACGCTGAAGCGAATTTCGTAAAAGAAATATTTAGTTCCTTTATTGGGGGGGAATCCATAACCAAAATAGCACAAAACCTGAATAAGAGAGGAATAAAGACGAAAAGAGGAAAAGAATGGACTTTGTGGTCGATTAAATATGTGCTGCAAAATCCAGTTTACGCTGGCTTCGTGCGCTGGAATGGCCATATCAAGAAAGGACCACACGAAGCGATTATTGATAAAAACACATTTGATTTGGCCCAGCAGAAGCTGGAAGATAAAAGGGTGAAAAATGGCCCGAGTCTTTGATTTTACCAAGAAAAGACGAGAAAGCGCCCTAGAAATGGCGGCCAATCGCTGTCAAAGGTGCTGGAGCGAGAGAGATTTAATGGTCCATCACAGAATTCCAATTGCCGATGGAGGTATGGCAGAACTCAGCAACGCCGTTGTGCTGTGTAGAAGTTGCCACCGTGACAGTCCACATGACCTATTCCTCTTTGAGAATTTATATCTAAGATTCTCTTCACCAAAGGAGATGATACTCCACTACGGAGCAAAAACGGAAGAAGAAGCCTTTGAAAAATGGCAGGCTGAAACAGGATATAAGGGCGCTTTTGACTATCGCTCTCACGGGGATTTGATCAAAGAAAAAATGGCTCATAAGGTCAGGAATGGCGGCCTTCCTGGATTCGGCCACCCTTTCGGATACGACATTAAAGATGGAAAGCTTCTTCTAAACGCTGAGGAATCAAAGGTTGTCAGGGAAATCTTTGATATGTATACTTCCGGAAGAAGCTTAAAGAAGATTGTAAGATATCTTAATTACAAAGGAATCCCTCCAAAAAGAGGTAAAAAATGGTATCCGACGACTATCAGCAAGATTTTGAAGAATCCTCTTTATTGTGGGTATATTTCTTGGGATGGCGTTATCAAAAAGGCACAACATGAAGAAATCATTGATGTTGGCATCTTCAATGAAGTCCAGAAGATGCTTTCCAAACGCTCGAATAAACCACCCCTTATCTTAGGTTGATATTCGGTCTACCGAATATACAACGGAATTAAGGCATTAACCGTCGTATACCCTTTTCCCGGTCCCGGAAGACCCCGTGAAATCGCCTCAGAGCCACGATCTCACCCGGGCAAAGGTCTAGGAACCCCAAAAATCACAGGAAACATCACCTACAGGGGGTCTGAACCGTTTTGGAAATACAAAAATCAGAGATATAAGGATATTTTTGTTTACAATAATGTTTTCATTTTTAAAGAATTATCGTAATGCGATATCATGCACAACCGTTACAATAATGTTTTATTAAATAAAAGAATATTGTAATAGAATTATATTATAAATAATATATATTATAAAATA
>JAADFL010000105.1 GCA_013152945.1 Deltaproteobacteria bacterium
GCCTGGTCCAGGAGATAAAATACAAATCGTTTGGATTTGATCTCGCATGGGCGGTTCGCGAACCGCCCCTACTTAAGGTATGTGGCATGAACCATTACCCCTACTGAATAAACCAGTACGAGCATGGCGGCAACACCTTCAGGAAGGAAGCGATCGTGTGGCTGGTGTCTGCCTGGCAGGGGGATCATGGTAATCAACACGTGGCCGGCCCCAACTGCGAGACGCATTTCTGGGTACAGGTCATGTGTGATCGCTGTATCGGGTTCCCGGGCAACATGGACGAGAAGTTCGTGCTCAAGGGGACTGCCACCGGTTGGTCCGATGCGTCCTGCCCGCATTGCAATCCCGAGCCCCGGTCGTTCAGTCTCACATCGGCAATGTCGTGGAATACGTCGGTGACGTACAGCATCGAGCTTTCATGGAACGAGGATGGGGTGAGCCTGTCAATCGATCAGCCTGGGGGTAAAAGGAGTGCCGGGATCGATTTTTGTTGGCCACAGGGAGGCGGTTCCCCGGGGACGACGCAGAGAACGAGCCTCGTGTCGACGGTGGTGATTCGATGGAAGCGGTCGATGCCGATGCCTCCCTGGATCGTGGTGAGCCTTTCGAAGGGATGAGCGTGGATGTAGAGGAAGGAGAGGGAGTGCCCGGGGATCGCGAGGTCGCAGGGCTCGGCGGCGGTGGCTCTAGTGGGTGCGGCTGCGGGGCGTCGACCACGGGGACCGGATCATCCCTGGCGTGGCTGGTTGCCCTGGTGTTCGTCCTATCGAAGCAGCTCGAACATCGTCGGTCTCGAGGTCGGTAGGCGAAGCAATGCTTTGGAGGTCGATGATGAATAAGGACCTTGCCCGTTCGGTCGTAGCTTGCATGGCGCTGGGACGCCCAGAGGGGACGCTCCGGCAACCCCGAACCACCTCTGTCCGGTCTTTATTACTATCATGGTTTCTTGTTTCCATCAATGGAGTTAAGACGTTTAATCAATGAATTAATCTCAATTAGTAGAGACGGGCGTAATTGAGTTACTTTATGGAGCATATCCTTAAGGCTTGTGGCATTTTGTGGAGTTGCCAACTCGATAGCAAGATTTAAAATTGTAACTGCAAGAACATCATCAACAGTTTCCGATAGTTTAACCAATGATAAAAGAGATTCTTTATATCCTAGACGGTAAAGTGCAGAAAAAATGAAAGCTTTTGTAAATGCACTCTTTTCAACATCCATTTTTTTAATTAAAATTGGAACAGCTTTCACTATTCCTAAACTTCCAATTGAATCGGCTGCATATGCACGAACACCTTCATCTTCATCATCCAGAGCTCTTACTAAAGCCGGCAGGACACGAGCATCATTCAATCTTCCAAGTGCTTCTGCAACACTAAGTCTTACAAGTGGATCTTTATCTGAATGCAATTTATTAATAAGAGAATTAATACCATCTGTGTAACATAATAGGCCTAAAGATTCAGCTGCATTGATACGTACAACTGGGCTTGAATCTTCCAATAATTTTAAAAGTGATGGTCCGATTTTTTTGTTACCTAACTCTCCAAGAGCACAGGCAACATTTGCCCTTACACCAGCACCTGGATAATCCAAGAGTTCTAAAAACACAGGGAGGGCCTCACTGGCCCGCATTTCCTGAAGATCAACAATTGCGGCAGACCTCTGTTTGGGAGACCCATTTCTGCATTGAAATATTAGTTCCTTAATTTTAAGTTTTTTATCCATTTCATTAAAAACCTGTCACCACCTATCTGCCCTTGAGCGTGGATAACTAAGCCCCTTCATTGTGGAAGTTATCTTGCTTCATTTGTTAATATCGGTTTTTCTGTTCTGTTGCGCCACTTGCCTTAGCGTTTCGTATAACATTTCGCGTGTTACAGCTCCAGTTGTAGCGCCAACCCACAGCAAGCGTTCTGACTTCTTCCACGCTGACAAACTCCCACCCGGCCGTTTGGCCGGGGCCGATTCTCCTTGGTTCATCGGCGGTTATTTTCCAGTCGATTCCAAAACGTAAGCATATTTAACCGGTCTTGCCCCTCCAGTCAACTGGCTGGACATGCGCTCCAGGGCATGCGTCCAGCCAAGAGCCGATAGATTTAGGCGCTCCACCCCCGGCTCGGTCACCTAGATCGCGGACGAGGAGGCATGAAACCTCACGACGTCTTGTTTTACCCGTCCTCCAGCAACTCCGAGGCCCAGCAAAGCCTTTTTCCGGGGAAGTAGCCAACAAGCTCTAAGCTCCGGGAGGTCTCTCGGGCCTGGAATCTTTGCCCTCCACTTGGGTCGAGTCGCTTCGAACAACGTCCGGCGGCTCATCCATGCAGTCTAACTCGGCGTTACAGTCAGGATCGGCAAAGAAATCTTCACCCGACTCATACTGCCCGCAGGCCTCCTCATCCCTACATCCAACAAGCACCTCGATCTGCCCAATTACAGCTCTCACTGGCACGGCGACATGTTCGGATAGGGCAGGCGGCAGGTAACACCCGTATCGCAGTACCGCGGCATACCGCCACAAATATGACCAGAATCACTCATTATTGCGTCGTCAAACAGTAGATTGGTTTCGTCGCGGTTTATCCTGCCGTTATTTATGATGAGGATATAAATGCAACCCTTGTCCAGACCTTTCACGTTGATCTCCAGATACTCAAATGAACTCGTGGCGTGCTGCGCATACACACGCCCGCCGTCTTGAGTGACAAAAAAACCAGCGAAGCCGCCGCCGGGCAGAAACAGTTCAGGGTGATCCAGCGCAAACTGCAAATCCGCCCGGGTGGGAGGCGCAGTATAGCACTCGCTGCCGGCAAGTTTTACTACCATATCATAGTTTCCCCTCGTGACCTGGTAGGGGTCCTCCATGTTAAACGAGAATCGCTTTGCACACTGTTCCGTTGCGGGAAGCGGGCTTTGGTACTGGAAAATCACCCCCTGGCCGATTGCGAGTTCGAGCGGCCGACCGAAAAGTCCCCCGTTTGCATAGGCTATGAAGACTCCTCCGTCGGCATCCTCGGGAAGCTGCACCACCTTCATGCCGTCCCAGCAATCACCACTCCAGATGCCGTCGGCACCTGGGCAGCTTCCCGGCAACCCGTCCTCTCCTATACACCGCCGCCCGGGCGGCGTGCATTCAATCGGATCACTGCAACACACCGGGCTGTAATGAAACCCGACGTATTCTTTATCCTTGCAAACGTGGTCCACTGTGTCACAATACAAGCCACTCGCACAATCGCATGAATCGCCGCAGCCGCCACCTCCGACAACGCAGACTCCACGCATATTGCATACGTCATTATTCACACACTCGCCGCAGCTTCCCCCGCAACCATCGGGTCCGCACTCCCTACCGACACAATCGGGCACGCATTGTTCGCACTGCCGGGTGCTCTGGTTGCAGCTTTGGCCGGCAGGACAGTCGGTACACCAGCCTCCGCACCCGTCTTCATCGCCGCAGAACTTGCCTTTGCAATCCGGCTGACAGCCTGCACAGTTGGTATAGCCCGGCGGTTGGCAACTCTGTCCATCCGGGCAGGTATCCGGACATTGTCCACCGCAACCGTCGGGACCACCGCAACGGCCAGTGCAGTCGGCATTGCATCCCGTACATGTCCAGGTTTCGGTGTCGCAACTCCGACCAACGGGACACTCCGTGCATCGACCGCCACAGCTGTCATCATCGCCGCAGCTTTTTCCATTGCAGTCGGGCGTGCATCCTCCCGGACAGGTACCTTCACTGCCGTCCGGATTCTCGCATGGATAGTCGGGATAGCAGTTTTCGGTGTCGAGGCAACAAATATCGTGTTCGTACGGCGGAAAGACTTCCCTCCACGGCCTGCAGTATACCTTGCTGCCGTCAATGTCGCAGAGCTGACCGGAAGGACACTCGCAAGAGTTTCGGCAAGCGCTTCCATCCGCTACGCACCTGCCGAGATTGTTGCACACAAGCCCGTCGCTGCATTCGCCACAGATCTGCGTGCCGCACACCGGATCCAGCCCGCACTCCCTTTCCCCACAATTAGACAGGCATGGCTCTTCTTCCAACTCCCCGTTCTCATCGCCACCTCCAGAATCGACCCAGCCGTCCAGATTATCGCCTACATCAGCATCGAGACCACTGTCGAAGCCGCCGCCAGACAAAGTGCAGCCGGTTGTAGCCAGCAATCCAAAAGCAATCCATGCTACCAAGCCAAGAGCTAGAATCCTCGTGATCATCGAGTTCCCTCTTCCCACATTATCCCAGGCAAGGCTTGTTGTGCCGATCCATCAAATCGTTCCGGGTAACAAGTCACATACAAGCCACTGGACCGGCGCCGGTTTTCAACAAAGAATAATTTATCAAACCGAGCGGTTTAGTGTAAAGGGTCTCTTCCAGGTCACTAGGGCCAGCTTAACCATCGGGCTCGGAGTAAGAATGCTTCGGGCCGACAGGGAGCATCTTTTTTTTATTTACGCCCGGAGGGAAATGCCAATTGGTACAGGATGCCCTACCACGACGCCGACCCTTTTTGATTTGGAATTTCGGATTTCGGAATTGGGGTACAAGCTACAGGCATGCGGCTTTTAACCTGGAAAGATACAACACGGCGTAATTATTATTCGGCTGTACATGGGCCGGCCCATTACAAGCACATTTTTTGCCTGTTGCCCGATGACCGAAGATGACTGAAAAAGATATTAGCCCCAATCAGGCTTCACGCCTCATGGATCATCAAAATCAGACTTCCACCAACCACGATACTTCTCACGTTCCGACTTGACCCAATCCTCGTCTCCTATGAGGAAGCCTCTC
>JAADFL010000106.1 GCA_013152945.1 Deltaproteobacteria bacterium
TTTGCATGACAGGCTTGCACGCGTCCTGCCATAGATACTTGTAATTACAAAAAAATCAGGCAGGAAGAAAATCAACGTGGGTGGGGACGGGTGGACGGGTGGGACGGGCGGTGCGGGGATCTATTCCACGATCTATTGATTCGTTAAATATCGCCCGTCCAGAAGAAACCGTTCGATTTGGTCTGCTATCAAGGTGGTGCTTGTTTCATTGCAGTGTTTGTCCTGCCTGGAAATATAGAGTTCACTCGCCCTTCTGCCCATGAAGGCATTCCGGAAATCCAGGTAAGGCAAGTTGTATCTTTTGGCTTCGGTTTTGACCGGAATGCTCAAGTCAGGCGACCTGAAAGAATCGCGACCCGGCCATGAAAAGTATGGCAGGAAGGCCAATACCAACTTGATGTGGAGTGCATGTAATCCGTTCACCACCCTTTGTACACTAGCCCGGTAGCACCTCTGGGGAAGCTTTGCTGGATCTAGCTTTTCTCTTATATTGAAGGACGTGTTGCTCTCGTGGAATATTAACCTGTAAAGTTTCGAGTATCGGCGGAATTTGGAATCGAGCCATTCCCACGTGGAGTAATCGACCTTGCATGTTTCCACGATCTCGGGCTGATAATCGAGTTCTTCGAGATCGTTTATATAATAAACCCAAATCACCAGGTCAGGATCGAGGGGCAGGACTTTCTCCAGGATGAAGTTGGATTCTTGTAAAGCATTGTACCCACACACGCCCCCGTTCACTACCTCGACCCGGCCTGGCCCGAGCACAGCATTCATGCCGTCCTGGAGCTTGCTTGATATAGTGTCTTTTTCCTCGAGACCTGCGCCAAAGATCATGGAATCTCCGACCAAAACAATTCTTTTCAAGCCTTTTGGCTTGGGGATTTTGATATCAGGTCCGCGCATGCCGACGTTATTGCTCCTGACAAGGTATTTTTTGCCTTCGTTTGTTTCCCAGTAATTTTTCCTGTTGGCAAGTATTTCATAGTATAAATTTTTATCTGCCGAGTTGGGAGTTATCAATTTCTGGTACGCGAACACAGTGTAGTTAAGTATTATCTCGGCAGCTATTAACGAAAGCATAACAGAAAAAAGCACGAGGATGACCTTTGGTTTCCATCCATGCAGGAATGAACTTCCGCTTGAAATGTGTATGCCTTTCATACGAAAGAGAATATCAAACAGTTGGTCAGTGTGACAGGAAGTACTCTATGTTTTTCTTGTATTCTTCTTCCTGCCTGGATGAATCCCACCCGTATCCCACGGCCCGAATGACAAAATCCTTGTTCAGCAGGATCTGCATGGGCACTCCGCTGGCAATGAAATCACCTGTTTCTTTCCAACCGTCGTCCTGCACAACAGGGAACAGAAAGCCCTTATTCCTCTTGAACTGGGCGCAAAATTCGTCGGAAACGGTCATGGATCCCGGCCTGTCGTCTTCTCCGAGCACCAGCAATATCATTAAGCCTTGGTCTTTGTACTTGCTGTACATCTCTTTTAAAAACTCGTGTTCGGATGCGCATACAGGGCACCAGCCTGTTTGCAGGGTGATCCAGAGAACATTCACCTTTTTGTAAAAGTCTTTCAATTCGACCTTGTTGCCTTCACAGTCTCGAAAGACCCTGTTTGATATAACGTTGAATGTTCCTATTCCATACGGACCGCTGGGATAATCGGCGCCCGTGTCGGAAACCGTGTCTGTATCGGTGTCTGTATCCGTGTCGGTGTCTGTGTCGGTGTCTGTGTCTGTGTCTGTGTCTGTATCGATGTCAATATCCAGGTCCATGTCCAGATCGAGGTCTAGGTCCGTATCACCATTCGGATTACCTCTCCATCCCTTGTTGTCCTGGCCGCAACCCAGGGCCAGTAAACACAAAGATAAGACCACTGTAATAGAAAAGTTGACTTGCATGGTTATCTCCTGTTTTGTCTTTTCGGTATTCTCCAAGCATGGTCTGCGAAGTTCACACTTGACGCAGTCCTTAATAATCAAAAATAGCACTTATAACAAACGTGGATTATTTTCAAGTTAATCAGCTCGAAAATGACTTCATGTTCCCTGCGGCCTACCCCGAGCACTGCCGATTGTTCCTTGATTTTGCATTCCACATGGTGCAGTTTTTCATCATGGGAAGGCTTCGATATGCTGGAAAACGCGGATTGACAAGCAAGAATAAGAAACATTTTGTTCATTCAATATCCGTGCGGTCGTGGCAGGTTTATTCATTACCGCCATTGCTATTGTTCGTGTTTTTTTTGCTAATATACATGTTCACAATGTGCCCGACCGTGTACTGGGGTGATTCGGCTGAGTTCTCCTGGGTTCCTGCAACAGGAGGAATTCTCCACCCCTCGGGCTATCCATTATTTACCATGCTCTGCAGGGCGTTTTCTTTGCTTCCCTTTGGAAACACGGCACAGGCGAGCAATGCGGTATCAGCCTTTGCAGGAGCCTTGTCGGTCGTGGGCATCTATTTTTTATCCCGCACCATGGGATTCGGCATTGCGGAATCATGTGCCGCCTCGGCCATGCTTGGTTTCGACGGCGAGGTATGGATGCAGTCCACTGTCGCGGAGGTATATACCCTTCACTTGGCCCTCGGGCTTACAGCTATCGCTCTGGCCTTGAAATGGAGAGAACAACCAACGGCCTTGTGGCTGGGCATACTCGGCCTTGTATGCGGTTTGTCCCTTGCGAACCATCTTACCACCGTGCTTTGGCTGCCTGCCTTAGCCTACCTTATACTTACAAAATGGCGGAACCTTGAGGGAACGGGCGTGGCATTGTCTGTTGGCGGTCTTTTTATCGGCCTGTCCTTTTATGCATACTTGCCCTTGGTTGCAATGGACTCGCCGTCTTTCAACCAGGGAGATCCGGTTACATTGCAGGCATTTTGGAACCATGTTTCAGGTTCGCAATACACGTACAGGTTGTTCAGCATGGGCTTACGCGAGATACTTAAAGGAGCTGCAAACGACATCGAGGATATTTTTTCAAGAACATCGGGCATCGTCTTTTTGACCGGACTTTTGGGCATGGCCTGGCTCACGAACGCGAAAAAGAAAATGCCCATGGCCCATACTCTTTTGATAACCCTATTGTTATTGGTATCTGCTATTTTTCTCTATACATTCAATTACAACATCCCGGACAGGTCGGGGTACTTGTTATTGGTGGATTCTTGCCTGGTGATCGGGGCAACGGTCTTCATAAACAGGTTATCCGGGCTTTCGAGCATCAGGAGAAAAGTGCGGCCTGTGCTCAAGTTATCGATGGCGATAGTCTTTCCAGGCATAGTTTTGCTCGGACAGTTTTTGGACCAGAGAGATGGGCATGCAAATGACTACACTCTGGAACACTACAGTGAGGCCGTGTTGAAAGAAATGCCGTCTAATGGGTTGTTGATGGTAGAGGACCTAGAGGTGTACCACGCATTGAGGTACATGCAGGGAATACTGGGGCGGAGAAAAGACGTAACCCCGGTATGTGAGTACCTGCTTCGACTTCCCTGGTACTTGGACCAACTGAAAAGGGATGATCCGGATTTGATCTTGCCGAAGGGTTTACAGCAGGAACTGAAGGTAAGAGTCGAAGCACTGAAAGATGCCGGCAAGAGGTCTGTGGGCAAATTGTCCGGGCAGATTGCGAGCATGGTCGAGAAAAGGATTATTTCCGCAAACATCGGGTCCAGGCCTGTTTACAGGTGCCCGCACGAAGATGTGAAATGGGCCACGGAGTTTCTCGGATTTGACGCAAGGTTCAACGGCTTGACGTACGAGCTGTCCAGGAACAAGTTGCCTGATCGTGATTTTCCATTGTCTTATTTGCCGAGATCACTCGGGCCGGACAAGAATGCCCTCAAGACCCCCAGGATGAAGTTCGTGCAATCGAGATATGCAACGGCATTCAACCGGCGGGGAATAATCAGGGCAAGACTGGGGAAGACCGAAGATGCCGTGTCTGATTTCAAAAAGGCCCTTGAATACGACGCCGATTACAAGGCTGCATTAAAAAACATCGAGGCGCTTGAACGCATCCGAGACTCGAATACGGAGTTAAAATGATTGATTATGACCGGTTTGTCTGCTAGGACGCATCGTGGTTTTGATATTTTTTTGATTATGATCGATTCCGGAGGTGAAAGTGAAGATCGGAGTATTGGGAGGCACAGGCTTGTATGACATGCAGGGCCTGAAAAAAATCAAAGAGCATGAAGTGGATACTCCTTTTGGAAAACCCTCATCAAAGATACTGGAAGCTGAACTCCACGAAGAGACCGTATTTTTCCTTCCAAGACACGGCAAAGGGCATCTGTTTTCGCCTTCAAAGGTCAATTACAGGGCCAACATATTTGCAATGAAACTTCTGGGTGTTGAAAAGATAATTTCAGTATCCGCGGTCGGCTCCATGAAAGAAGGTATTTCGCCCGGCGACGTAGTGATAGTGGACCAGTTCTTTGATCGGACTGTCACAAGACCGCGCACCTTCTTCGACGATGGTATCGTGGCACATGTATCCTTTGCCGACCCTGTATGCCCGAAACTGGCCGGTGTGCTTGCCGATTCGGCCCGGAAGGCAGGGGCGACAATGCATGAAGGTGGAACCTACGTGTGTATAGAAGGCCCCCAGTTTTCCACAAGGGCCGAGTCGCAATTTTTCAGGTCCCTGGGTGTGGATGTAATTGGCATGACGAATTTGCCCGAGGCCAGGCTGGCCCGCGAGGCTGAGATCTGCTATGCAACCTTGGCCATGGTTACCGACTATGACTGTTGGCACGAATCAGAGGAAGACGTCAGCGTCGAGGCTGTTATAAAGATCCTGAAGCAGAACGCGGAATTGGCGCAGAAGATTGTCACCCTGGCGGCCTCGTCGCTTGAGGACATTAATGAAGGCTCTGTCGGGTGCGAATGCAATAGTGCGCTGAAAAACGCGATTATCACGGATAAAAGAGTCGTTTCAAAAGATACGAAAAAGAGATTGGCCCCCTTGATAGGCAAGTACATGGAGGATTGAATGAGCGTCCTGGTTGTTGGTTCTCTGGCCCTTGACGATATCGAGACTCCGGCGGAAAAGAGGACAGGCGTACTTGGAGGATCAGCGGTTTATTTTTCGGCTGCCGCTTCTTTGCTGGACCATGTCAGGATGGTGGGAGTAGTAGGAGATGATTTTCCCGAACATGCCCTGGCAGACCTCGAAAAAAAAGGCGTGGATACACGTGGTGTAATGAAAAGACCGGGTAGAACCTTTCATTGGTCCGGCCGGTACCATGAGAACCCGAACGACAGGGATACGCTGGAGACTGTTCTCGGCGTGTTTGCAGAGTTCGAGCCGCAGCTTCCGGCCGAATATGCGGACAGCGAGATGGTTTTTCTCGCAAACATCGATCCCGGGCTTCAGCTCAAGGTCCTCGACATGATGGACTCACCCGGTTTCGTAGCCCTTGACACCATGAATTACTGGATAGAGGGTAAACCCGGGGCACTGGAAAAGGTGCTCGAGAGAGTGGATACATTGTTGATCAACGATTCTGAGGCGGAATTGCTTTCAAGGAGGATCGGCCTGCCTGCTGCTGCAAGGGAAATCCGGTCAATGGGACCGAAGACGGTTGTCATAAAGCTTGGAAAGCATGGCGCCCTTGTCTTCAGGGAAGATGACTTGTTCTATGCTCCCGGTCTTCCCATGGACGATGTAAAAGACCCAACAGGCGCCGGAGACAGCTTTGCGGGAGGTTTCGTGGCGGCCTTGAGCCTTTTGGGGTACAAGGACAATGATAATTACCGCCGGGCCGCAATAATCGGATCGGCTGCCGCCTCGTTCACTATTCAGGGATTTGGAGTGGAGGCCTTGATGGCTGCAGATCGTGACGACCTTGCCGGCCGGGCCGAGCGTTTCGTGGATTTGAGCCGGATTCCCATGCCTATCTTGCCGGTCAAGTGAACCTGTTACGTGAAGTAGTCGAAATCCAGGATTTGATTGATAACAGCGGTAAAGCACGTCCGGCCCATGGACGTAATTGAAACGACGTGTCAGAAGGCTCCTCCAAGAACGAAGCCGAATGTCCCGCCGCTGATTACCGGCCCTGCAGATACCTTGCCAGCTTCGCCGTCATCGTCAAACACGAACAAAAGGACTGACGTGACTGCAAGTGCTCCTCCGACAACCAGCAACACGCCTCCCAAAGTTCTCTTTGTCCGGCCGGAATCTTCCAGTTTTTTCACCTTGGAAAGATAAACATCCTGATCCGGGCTCTTGTCGGCAAGGCTCCTCGCATTGTTCATGTCTTTTTGCCCCAGACCCAGCGATACACCTCCTGAAATAAGCAGCGCACCGGCAACACCTGCCGAAATATAGCCCCAAATTCCAAGTGAGCTTTTGCCCTGCCTTTCAGCCTGTGACAACTCCTTTTTGAACATACGCCGGTAAAGCCTCGTGATGCCGTCCAGGGCCTGTTCCTCGGTACCTATCTTCAAGCGTTCCATCTCCCGGCGTTCCACCCGGGCATTGCGGACATTTATCAGCTTTAATGTCAGCAAGATGGATTCTCCAACCTTGTCCATGGCGCCTGCCACCATCTTGTCAACGCCAAGGGCTCCACCTATTTCCGCCATGCACGAATCTTCCGTGCACCCCGACATCTGCTTCTGCTGCTCATGGTCCAGCAGGCGCAACATGTCGTCACGGCCGATCACGCTGTAGCCCGGTAACTTGGCTAGCTGGAAGGCGAGATATTCTTCGATTACACGTGCAAGAGTAGGGTCCACACCACGCCTGGCGCGAATCTCGGTAACAGCGACTTTCACTTCACTGATGTTTCCGGTTTCGGCAAGGGCACCGGTGGCAACAGCAATCAGGGAAACTGAAAGTACTGAAACCGGAAATGCATGCTTCACGTCTTACCCCCTTGCTTGGCATCAGAGGCTTTTGAATATAGGTGTGGGCTTTTAAACAGTCAAGTTCAGTCAGGAAGCAGATTGACCTGTTCCTTGACAATTGAGCTCTTATAGCGCTATTTTAACTATGAAAGTATATTGAAAAAGCAACTTGGGCGGGGAGCAACCGAAGGTTAGAGAAAACGCCAAGGTATGACATCTAGACAACGGGAAAAAGAACGAAGGAATAACCCACGTGTCCAGGTAACCGGAAGGTGCTGGTGTGAAGGAAATAACGTGACGTTGTTCGTGCAGATGGCCAATTTGAGCGAAACAGGAGCGTTCATCAAAACAGCGACACCTTTGGAAATCGGAGCAACAGCGACCGTCAAAATGGTCTTGCCGAATACCAGCGAGGAGATCGAGGTGGTCGGTCGGGTAATATGGAACCGGCGGTTCAACCAGGGGGGCAACCACCCGCCGGGCATGGCGATCAAATTCACCAAAGTGGATGAACTCTTCAAAGACAACTTGAAAAAATTCCTAATGACGGTTGTGGAGTAGTCGTGTTCGGCGACTGTTTCCACGATGGGCTTGCAGGCGCCAAGAGAAAGAGCGCCAAGGTACTGTGTACTTGCGGCAATCTATTTTCATCCGAGTTGATCCAGTTGGTGGAAGCCGAGGACACTGAAATTGCACGCCATGCAAAGAACGGGACTCTACACAGGATACGGTGTCCTGAATGCCACGGCATAATTTCCGTGGATGCCCCGTATTTTTTCCATGCCAGGGAAGAAAAAAAATTCATAGTAGTGCTTCCGGAAAACTGGAGGCACCGTGCATTGGAGGCCAGGTCCGGGTTCTATGCTGCTCTCATGGGCGCAAGAGATGAGAATATACCGGGTTATGTAGTGCAAGCCAGGTTCGTGTTCGGCCGGACCGGGCTACTCGAAGAACTGGGAGAGCCTGCCAGGCGTTCGACCGACAAGGCGACAAGGAGGTCTCCTGTAAAGGCTGTGGAAGAACTGGTCGAACAGGTAGTGGACGAGATGATCGAGGAGGTCATTGAATCGCCGGCTGATCTTACAGGGGGAACAAGGGATCAAAAGAGCAAAACAGGAGATGGGGACGGTACGAGGCCGGGATTAAAGGCAGATTCGAGCGGGGATGAGGATACCATCTCTTTGGACAACAGTAACGACGTGGAAGAGTTCACCGACTTCAAGGATATGGACGAGGAAGACCTTTTGCGTTTACTGAACGACAAGAAATACTCGAGGGATGCGGCATTGGCATTGGTGGACAAGAACGGGGATGCCAATGCAGGGATAATACTTGCACGTTTTTTTGTCGCCGGTGAAATGGAGAAGGACGCCCTGTTTCCTGCGGTTTTGCGATTGGGCAGGTCAGTATCCGGACAGCTCATGGAAAAACTAAAAAAAGGTGATCTTGATGAGGCAAAGGCCGCGGCAAGAGCCTTGTCCGCCCTTAGAATCGAAGAAGCCGCCGACTATATCCAAGCCAGGCTGCGTGGAAGACTCAAGACAGGGGATGCAGAGTCTTTTTGCAGCGCCTTATCCTCGATGGGCGGCAAGGGAAGGAAGATTCTAAAGAAAGAATTGGCAAATCCCAGTTGGTCTGTAAGGGCTTCAGCGGTTTCGGCATTGTCCAGGTCCTGCGGCCCTGCTTGCCTGGAAGACATACTTTCCTTGAACAAGGACAGGAGCGTACGCGTAAGAAAGGCGGTCAGGGATGCTGTTGCCGCCATGGACCTTGTGACAGGGAACAGCCCTGATGTGACAGGGGATAAACCGATTTGAAGATAGCGATTTTTTCAGACGTACATGCCAACCTGGAGGCTTTGCTGAAAGTGAAGGAGGACATCGAGTCCCAAGGTGCGGACCGGAGTGTATGTCTCGGTGACGTGGTGGGTTACGGAGCAAGCCCCAACGAGTGTTGCAATATAGTAAGAGGTATGGCCGATGTAGTAATCCTGGGAAATCATGATGCTGCAGTCGCCGGCCACATGGATTATTCTTTCTATTACGATGCTGCAAGGGATGTACTGGATTGGACCATTGCCCAACTGTCTTCTGATAACATGGAATGGCTGCGTTCCCTGGAATTCATTCACAGGGAAGAAGACATTGTGCTGTGCCATGGTTCACCCGTGAATCCCAGGGATTTCGAATATATCTTCGCACTGGAACAAGCAAGGCAGTTGCTGGATCACAGAGACAAGCTATCCACGTTGAATTTTATTGGCCACTCCCACTTATGCAAGGCGTTCGCCATAGGACCGGAACAGGTGCACGACGTGATAGCCAGCAGACTTTCATTCAGAAAAGGATATTCGTACATGATATCCGTTGGGTCGGTCGGCCAACCCAGGGACTATGACAATAGGGCCGGCTATGTACTGTTGGATACAGATGCACCGGCATTGGAGTTCAGGAGGATCGAGTATGATATCGAGACCGCCGCCAAGAAGATTTTCGATGCCGGCATAGCCTATAATTTTGGAAAACGTCTTTTCCTTGGTGTCTGAAAAGATCAAAAAAGGCGCATGGGTTTGGCTGGGCAGGCTGGATTATCGTCCGGCTATGCGGTTGATGAACTCTATTACGAGCAAGGTGGAACAAGGAGAACCTGGTTGCCTCATGCTGCTCGAGCATTCCCCTGTCATTACTTTGGGCCACAGGGAAACAGGCGCCAACATCATTTTGCCGGAAGAAGAGTTGCAAAAAAGAGGTATTGAAGTGGAAAGGGCCGATCGGGGCGGCCTTGCCACGTACCATGGTCCGGGACAATTGGTCGGTTACCTGGTTTTCAGGCTTGCCGACCTCGCGGGAACAATCCACGAATTGACATACAAGTTGGAAGGAATCTTGATACGGCTTGCAGCATCGATGGACGTTCATGCGGCAAGGAGAAAAGGCCTGCCCGGAGTTTGGGTAAAAGGGGACAAGTTGGCATCGATAGGAATGAGGGTGAGAAAAGGCATAGTCGGACACGGGTTCTCGTTCAATCTCCATCCGAATATGAAAAATTTCGAATATATCATATCTTGTGGAATTCAAGGCGCTGGTGCAGTATCTATAGAGTCTGTTTCAGGTTCAACGCCGCGAGTGGAAGAAGCGGCGCATAGAGTGATCCATCTCTTCCAGGAGAGCTTCGGCATTCTACTGGAACGGGACAATAAAAGGAGGGCTCTCGATGAAATATAATGGCCCAGGCAGGCTGATTCTTTTACTGGTATTGCCGGCAGTCGGCTGTGCAGGAAGCCGCTCGTCAATACGCAATCATGAAGTTCCGGCAAAGGCACATGCAAGAGACATCATCAAGGACTATTATCCGCTGCGAATAGGCAACACCTGGACATACGAGGTTAATACACTTGGAGAGAAAACCGAGCAGGTCATTACCGTGGACAGGAAAGACGGTAAGTTTTTTCACCTGTCCGGCGGCGCAGGGGGACTGATCTACAGGGATGGTTACGGAATCAGGGATATGCACCGTTACATACTCAGGTTCCCCGTCAAGCTGGGTGGTAACTGGGAGTCCATACTTTCACCGGACTCGATCGAATACTATGAGGTGACTGCTGTCGGTAAAAAGGTCAGCGTGCCGGCCGGTTCGTTCGATGGATGCGTGGAGGTCTTGTCGAAACATTCCATAGACAAGACCAAGACCTTGGTGAACAGGATGACCTTTGCTCCCGGAGTGGGCCTGGTAAAGATCGAAACCGAACTTCACCAGCAAGGCAAGAATCCTGTGCCGCAGGTGGTTCTCAGGCTGGCAAGGTACAAGGTGGCTCCAAGTGAATTGCCGAAGGTTGTGAAGGGCAAGTAGGGGCACCAGGACCTGCTCTTCGATGTTTGGCTTTGTTTGCTCTGTTCGTCCGGCGGTAATACGCGAAATCCTCACCGGCCGTTTTACAATTATTTGTCCTTTACAGGATGGATACAGACCGGGCTTGACTTTTGGCGCGAGTGGATATCCTATCCGTTATGTAGGTTTTTCGGAACTTGGGCCGGAAACGGGATTGTTGTATGACCGGGATTAAACTCGAAAACAAGAAGCAAGGCACATCCAAGAAACTACTGGTTTTAGCCTTGGTTTCAGGGCTTGCGGCCGTGGGCGTGTTCTTTCTTCCTTTGGAGAAATGGAAGTACTGGACCTTTGATTATATTCTCTTTATTTCGGTTATCCTTATCGTTCCTCCGATTCTGATACTGGAGCAAAGGAGATACTTGAGGGGGTTGGTCCTCTTGTTCTCCTTGGCGTATTTTGGTTTTCTCCAGGCTTCGTGCCCGAGATTGCCCGGAGCCCTGGAACTTGTCCTGCTTCATCTGACCGATAAGAATCCCATAGCAATGCACGTGGTCAAGGTATCCGTGGTACTCGGGACCGCACTGCTGTTCGGCAGGTATTACTGCGGCTGGATCTGTCCCAAGGGAACAATCCAGGATTACCTGTACAGGCCGGAACTGAAGATCAAGGTGCCTGAAAGGCTGGACAGGATCTTGAAGAATGGAAAGTACCTCATGTTGATCCTATTGGTATCGGCACCCCTTTTGTATAATTACCAACTATTCAGGAAAATCGGGCCGTTCAAGGTGATTTTCAACCTGGATGGAGAGACCGTGCTTATCGTATTCCTGGCAGTGGTCCTGGTTTCTTCCATATTCATAGAGCGGCCGTACTGCAGGTATTTTTGCCCTGAAGGCGGACTGCTCGCATTAGTGAGTTTGCTGGCCCCTCACAAGATAAGGGTGAATATAAACAGGTGTACGGCTTGCAACGTATGCTCCAAGGTATGTCCGACCGATGCCATTACCGCCCGGAAAAAGGAAATACCAAAAATAGCGGCATCCGAGTGCATATTCTGCATGAAGTGCGTGGATGCTTGTAAATTTTCCGGAATGATCTATGATTCGAAATCAGTATTAAAGGGGGGAGGAGGGTGAATGGTGAAGGGCCAGGCGAGCAGCAGGTTGAGTGTAGTATCGGCCGGATTTTCTGTATTGGTAGCGGTTCTTCTGACGAGTTGGCAGGCATCTGCATGTCATATTACCTTTGAGCCCGAGCTGGCCAAGGCCGGTCCTGACGGTATCGCCTCGTTTACCGCGGTTGTAAAATGGGAGCACAGAAAATGCGTTTTGGACGACGACGACATCAACGTGGATGCAGAGGGTGTTGAAATCCTCGAACAATCGAAATGGAGAAAGGTAAAGAGGGGGCTGTTCAAGTCTGATTTCAAAGTCAAGTTGACTGGTGAAAAGGGAAAGGTCCGGGTTTGGAGGGAGTGCTCGAAAAAGGGTGTTAGTGAAGGCTTTATCGAGATAACGAAGTAATATTTTGATATTTGAACATGGACCGGTAAGTATCCATATGCGAATTGCAAGGGCTGGAACAGGTGTTTTTTTGCTGTCGATCATTGTCCTCGGGTGCGGTCTGTTTCTTCCAACGTCCAATGTTTGTTTTGATAAGCATATTGTGCCCCTTGTCAAAAGGGATTGTGCTGCCTGCCATGACGGAGGCGAATATGGCATCAGGCTCGAGGGAAGGTCATCTGATCATAGTGAGTTGGTGCGATATATAAGCAGGTTCGATCCTGATGGAAGCTCATTGTTAAAATGGGTAAGGGGTCAGGGTGAGCATCCTGTGATATGGCAGGAAAAAAGCAGGGAATTCAAAACAATGAAAGCCTGGATTGGGGAAGGCGCTTTCAAGGAATGCTTTGATCACGGACTTTATGGCGAATGCAGGAATGACCGTGATTGCCCGGATGTAACTTGTATATGTAACGATCAATCAGTAAAGGCCAACCATATTTGCCTTAAAAACGAGGCTACGGATAAAGGCACTTGCCTTATTGCCAAAAGGTGCGAAGAACCTGCTTTTGGAATATGTAATTCAGGAGATACTGATACTGACACTGATACTGACATGGATACTGACACGGATACTGACACGGATACTGACATGGATATTGACACGGATACTGACACGGATACGGACGCTGATACTGACACTGATACTGATACCGGTCCGAAAATATCCTTTTCCAACCAAATTGTTCCCATGATAGGCGCGGATTGTTCTATGTGTCATTACGGAGGAAGGTTCGGAGTCAATTTGCGGGGAAAGCCTGTAGACTACGACGAGGTCATGAGGTACGTGGACGTGAATGACCCTGAAGCGGATGGAGGTTTTTTGTGGTGGGCTTCGGGCGCCGGCGGAAATCATGAAGTGTCCTGGTACAAAGGCGGGAGCAAATACAATCTATTTCTCGAATGGGTCGAGCAAGGTGCCAGGGATAACTGATTTTCTTGTTTCATTACTGTTTTGTTTCATTAGTGTAACTTGAGTTTAGTGCAGCGGGGATGCAGCGGGTAGTGCAGCGGGGGTGCAGCGGGGACGGAGGTTGGTAATCTCCAGCGGGGGTGCAGCGGGGACGGAGGTTGGTAATCTCCTGTAATAATCAGTAGTTGGCATGGATTAAATTCTGATAGGACCCGGAATAATCAATCCATCATTAACAGAGAAATCATCAGGCTGTTAAGCAAAAGAAAAGGGTGTTGGTCATGCGACAATGCCTTCAGCTTTGTGTCGGATCAAATAACAGTACAGTGCTGTCAAAATGACTTTGGATCAAATAGCAACATGTTGTTTTTTAGTCTTGTCTAACAGGCACCGTGTTGGTATGCGGAAGACCCGGAGAGGGCGATGACTGTAGATGTGCGGCAATTCTTGATTTTGGGAAACGTAAAGGTTGGAAAGACCACCATCTTCGAGAGACTGGCAGGTAACAGGAAATTCGATGCAGACGTATCCACCCGGGGTGTGGCCTTGAGGGCCGCCGAACTCGGGTATTCCAGTCGCAAGCTTTTATTCAAGGCCAAGGCATTTTTCACAGGCAAGGGTGAATCACGCAAGGCCGGCCAGTCATACCCGGATATTGTTCTCATAGATGGTCCCGGAGCCTCCAGCTTGATCTCTGAAGGTGAAGACGAGACTTGTTGCAGAGACTTGCTTCTCGAGGGAAAAATCGATGGTCTTCTCCTGGTAGCGGACCCGAGGAATCTGCGCAGGGCCCTCATGTTGCTGCTTCAAATCGTGGCGTTCGACCTACCCGTCGTTATGGCGCTCAACATGGAGGACGAAGCCCAGTCCCAGGGGATATTTGTTGACAGGGAAGAGTTGTCAAAGCAAACCGGTATAGATGTCGTTGCAACCGTGGCATCCGAGGGACATGGCCTTCACAGGATTCCAGCAATGCTCCACAAGGCTGAACGTTCCAAAATTAAACCCAAGTACCCTGTTGTCGTGGAAGAAGCTCTCAATGATCTCGAGAAGATATTATCGGCTGCTCCCATCCGGCCCAGGGGACTTGCCCTGATGTTGTTGGCTGATATGTCCAAGGCCTGGGAAATCCTGAAGAACAATTTCGGCCGGGGAGTGGAGCGGGAGGTCAAGCGAATAGTTTCAAAGGTCTCTGATGCCTTGAGCAGACCCGCATCAGTGGTAATCACCGAATCATTGTACGACCAGGCAGGCGTTTTGACCTCACAAGTGGTTCAAAAAAAGGAAGGATACAAATTACCGGGTGCACTGGGCCGGGCTGCGGAGCATCCCTTGTGGGGCTTGCCCATAGCAGCGGTAGTACTGGCCGTAGGGTATTTGTTCGTAGGCGAATTCGGCGCAGGCATGGTGGTGGATGCCATTGATGTACACCTCTTCAAGGAACTCCTGCTTCCTTTCACCGAACATGCCTTGTCTTTCATCCCTTGGCAAATCGTAAAAGATGCCCTTTTCGACCCAGATTTCGGCTTGGTTCCCACGGGCCTGTTTCTTGCCCTGGGCCTGGTCATGCCTGTACTTTTCTTTTTCTATCTCTACTTTGCCTTGTTGGAGGACTCGGGTTATCTGCCCAGGCTGTCGGTCCTGCTTGACAAGATCCTAAGAAAGATGGGACTCAACGGCAAGGGTGTCTTGCCGTTGGTGCTGGGCTTTTCATGCGTGACGATGGCCTTGCTGACCACCAGGATCCTGGATACAAAGAAAGAGAGAATAATTGCCAGCCTGCTCTTGATACTTGGTTTTCCGTGTGCACCGCTTTTAGCGGTCATGTTGGTGGTATTAAAGCCATTGTCCATATATGCCGCATTGACGATCTTCGGTTGGCTTGCAGTCCAGGTGCTCGTATTCGGAATGCTTGCAAACAAGCTGATTAAGGGTGAAAAAGCTGAGTTTATCCTGGAGATTCCACCCTTGAGAAGGCCCAGTTTCATGCCGGTCCTGGCCAGGACAGGCAGGAGGACGGTGCTGTTCATCAGGGAGGCTTTGCCGATTTTCCTTTTTGCATCATTGTTGATGTTCACATTGGACCGGTTGGGAACATTGAATTGGCTGGAAGACTTGTCCAGGCCCGTGGTGCACGGCGTCCTGGGTCTTCCGGACCAGGCAGTACAGGTTTTTTTCAAGACATTCATCCGAAGGGAGAACGGAGCCGCTGAACTGGACCTGGTTCGTTCACATTTTGACAGTGTGCAGGTGCTGGTGACATTGCTGGTCATGACCGTATTCACACCTTGCATGAATTCTACGATTGTTCTTTTCAAGGAGCAGGGGATCAAGGTTGCAACAGCCATATTGGTCTTTGTCAGTATATACGGCATCTTGGCCGGAGGTGTCCTGAACTGGATTTGCAGGACCTTTTCGATTACTTTTACGTGAGAGGCGGGCGCATGGTTACAGACAGGTCGAATACACAGCATGAGGAAGAGGTTCTGGAGGCCTTGTGGATTGCGGACGAGGATGGAGAACCCACGTTCGAATCCGTGAGGAATATATGCACCGAAGAAATTACCGAGGCCGATATTGACGGCCTGGTCGCTTCAGGCATGGTGGAACGAAGCGGTGACAGGTTGGTCCTTACCGGCCGGGGATATGAATCAGCAAGGAAGATAGTGCGAAGACACAGGCTTGCCGCGACATTGATGTACACGGTCTTGGGTGTGGATGCAGAAAAACGAGAGGCCATTGCCTGTGAAGTGGAGCATACACTTGTTCCTGAAATGACCGATGGCATATGCACTTTGCTCGGTCATCCCCATGAATCACCGGATGGGAAATCCATACCACCCGGGCCTTGTTGCAAGACGCATCGTAATGTAGTGCCCAGTTTAGTAATCAGCCTGGCCGAATTGCAGGTAGGTGCCAGCGCCAAAGTGATCTATATCCAGCCCAAGAGTCATGAAAGGATGCACAGGCTCACGTCTTTTGGAATAACCCCCGGGACTATAGTCGAGTTGCACCAGAAACAACCTGCCTATAGCATACACTACGAAGGAACCGAGTTGGCCCTGGACAAGGATGTGGCCGAGGATATTTTCGTCGTGCCCATAGGTGAGCATTCAACATTAACAGGCGACAGGCCCATGAAGGGCAGGGGAGCGGCCCGGAGAAAACGAAGAGGGTGGTTCAGGCGACGAAGTTGATCCAACCTGTTTTCCGTAATCTACCGGTTATGCAAAGGATTGAAAAAGAAAAGGTAGGCTGCCATGGTATGCATGTCTGCAGGTGTGCAGTTATCGAATTTTCCCCTGCTGCTTCCGGACGAATTTCTCACGGTGCAACCATCTATCCTACCGACGGAAGAACCAGACGAATTGCGCAGGGTGCCGTTGGCGTCGACCCGGCCTATGGAAGAGCCTGAAGAATTGCGTATGGTACCGTCGCCATCGATCCGGCCTATGGAAGAACCCGATGAATTGCGGACGGTCCCGGAATCTTCTATCTTGCCTATGGAAGATCCGGAAGAGTTTCTGACAGTACCGTTCGAGTCGATTCTTCCCACGCTCGAACCGCTCGAATTACGCACTGTCATGTTTGACCCTGCAAACACAGGCCCCGGTAAGAACGAGACTATGAGGATCAAAAGCAAATCATGTAAATGTTTGACTTTCATAACCTAACCTCCCTGGTTGGCCGTACAGGGCCTTTTAGTTGCTGAAATAATATTAATCGACTTGCAAGGAATTGCAAATGGTGTACACATAATTCGGATTGAATGCAGCCAGTCAAGACTGCGAGGACAGGAGGTTGAAAATGAACAACGCAGGAGGGATAGATATGAAAGATTTCGAACAGGCCTTGGATGTAGGCAGACCGCCGAATATCAAGAAACTCTTTCCCAATTCAAAGGCATTATTGGTCAGCGGAAAGGTGATAGACAGGGCGCTCTTGAAAAAGGGCAAAGCAATGACCATAGCAGCCAATGCCAGGAACAGGTTCGTATTGAGGGGAGTGTTAAAGGCGGCACAGCGCGCACGGGCGGCAATAATAATCGAAATTGCAAAATCCGAAGGTGGGGCTGACGCCTATTGTGCCGTCAACATGTGGAACCTGGCGTACTATGCCGATGCAATCGCCAATGAACTTGGAGTTACCGTCCCCATTGCGATACACGCGGACCATTATGGAATAAAGAAACAGGAAGACATTGATCCGGCACGGACCGAGATACCGTCGATATTCGACGCCGGTGTTACTTCCATAGCCATTGATGCGTCCCATCTCCAAGATGACGAGAACCTGCTGGCGAACCTGGAATTGAACCAGTACATTCCCGGCTGGGCGGGACTCGAAACCGAGGTCGGGGAAATAAAGGGGGCAGAAGGATTGTCTACCCCAAAAGAGGCTCTTTTCCTGATCAAGGGGCTGAATGCACATGGTATTTTCCCTGACTGGATAGCATTGAACAATGGGACCACCCATGGCATCCAGGACAGCAAAGCCGGAATACACGTAGAGCTGACAAAGGAAATACACGAAGCATTGAAGCCGTACGGCATGTCAGGCGCACAACACGGCACTTCGGGCAACGACAGTGCAAGGCTCAAGAGGATTGCAGCCGAAACCGCCACTACCAAGGTCAATTTCGCGACTGCTCTTCAAATGATTTCATGGGGAATAAAGGTCAATGATTACGGGAATGCCATAACCGATGAAAAAGGAGAATTCATCAAGGAACCCGGGAAGGGTGTGAGCCGGGAGATGTGGCAGGCCATGAAGGCCTATGCCGATGCGAGGGGATTGAAGGGAGGGAACTACAAGAAAATGAACCTGCCTTTCGAGAACAAGTTCCTCGGTCAACCCGCCGGTATTAGGGACAGGATGGTCTCCGGCGTGGAGGATTTTGTTTATTTTCTCCTGACAGAGGTTTTCAATGCAGGTGACACGGCACCTCTCGGCATCGAGGCAATACTGGAAGCAGGCTCACATGAAATGAGCCCCAAGGCACAAAGAATAGAAGACCCGGACCAGTGGACCCGGGACAAGATAATTGAACGCGCAAAGGAATTGAGCCCGGACAAAGGGCCTGCCGGAAATTACGACGATTAAAGCCTTTGCCGGCCCCGGGCCCGGTTGCTTCTCGTTTCAGAGGATGGGCGACGTTATTATAAATTTTGACTGGCACCAGGGGATGCGGGAGACGATGCTTTGGTTATTTCGATCCCTTGGCAAATACCGGAGCATGATCATGTGCTGTGGTTTCGTTGACCGGAATCATTCACCTGTACATCGGTCTTTTACATGGAGGCCGGCGCGATGAAGGCCGGTTACAAGAAGATATCGATTGATCCGGGCGGAGATATCGAGCTTGCCGGAACGTACAACAGGCACCCCAGGATCGGAAATGACAGGAGGGACGGACTCTTTGCGAGGGCCTTGGCCTTGGAGTCGGACGGCAGGCGGATCATTTTAATAGCAGCAGACTTGCTTTGTATTTCCGAGGAACTCCATCGCAGTCTTTGTGATTCGCTGGGCGGCTTCGATAAGCGCGAAATATTCCTTGCCGCAACACATACCCATTCTTCCTTTGGCGGGTATTTCCTTTCAGACGCCGCTTCGGCAATGCTGGGCAGACCCGATATGGCAAGGTTCAACGAACTTGTATCCGTGTTGAAGCAGGCTGTTGAAGGCGCTTTGGCCGATCTTGCCGATGTGGACCGGATAAGAGCCGGACAGGGCGTTGTCCCGGGACTTGTAAGCAGCAGGAGAAAGAAGCTTGGACCATATGATGACACAGTAAACCTGGTCAGGCTCGAAAGGCGAAACAAGAGCCCCATAGAATTGTTGGCTGTTTCGGGTCATCCTGTAATCGTCCTGGAACACAACGCAAAAATGATAAGTGCTGATTATCCGGGTGAGGTATGCAGGAGGCTCGAGGACCTTGGAATAGCTCCGATCTTTTTCAGCAGCGCACTTGGTGGTGAATCTATCTTGTTTCCCGAATTCCAAATGGGCCTGGAACGTCACATGGAGTTAGTGGCAGGATTAATCCTTGGAGGCAGAGACCGGGCGCAAAGCAACAGCCGGGAAATGCAAGCCGGAAAAATTCATAGCGAAATAGTGTATTTAGAGAGGCCCAAGCCCGAGAGCAGGATCTTTTCTCCCATGGGGCTTCCGTGGTCGTTCCTGGACTTTTTGCTGATGCCCCTGTTGGAAAAATTCGGACGCACTTTTGACCTTGCCTTTCCTCTCGAACAGGGTGTGCCGATTCACCTGGTCGAGGTAGGCGCTGTGCTCCTGGTAGGCACGCCTTTCGACCTGGGAGTCAGCATTTCAAGGAGAATATCGGAGATCGGAAGGGCCGCAGGCCGTAAGTTGACGGTTGCCTTGTCACAGACGGATGCATACGCCGGGTACATACATATGCCCGCTGTATACGAATCTGTTCCTGAAAAGGGATATCGCTTCATGGCATTGTATGAAAATGCTCTGGCCATGTTCGGAACCGGCCTTGGAAGAAAAGTTGTCCGGGCAGTGGAGGAAAAATTGAAAAATGGAATTCGATGAGAATGAGTACTTGTCATGGTACTTGCCCTTGGCAAGAGGCGGGCAGGGTATCAACCTTCATTCCAGCGGTATGCCGGCAATTGAGCCCTCGGAGTTCTTGCCTGCAACGGGAAGACCATGGAGCCTGACTCCAAGGCTCGAGCAAGCATTTGCTTCTTGGTTGGGCTTGTCGCCCGAACAGGTCATGTTTACCCCCGGGGCCACAGGGGGCAACCTTTTTGCATTGTTGGGCCTGGCGCCCGCAGGCAGCGAGGTAATCGTCGAATCTCCTATCTATGAGCCCATGGTCCGCCAGGCGTACAGGGTTAACCGGGTAAAGAGACTTTTCAGATCTTTTGAAAAAGGTTGGACTGTCGGGCCGGACGATTTGAAACCATTGGTTGGAAATGACACGTCATTGGCGATAATTACCGAACCGCATAATCCCAGTGGAGTTGTGACGGAGCGATCGCAGATTTTTGCCATTGCCGATTACCTTGAATCATTCGGCGCCTATATCCTGGTAAACGAGGTGTATCGGGGGTTTGGTGAATGGAGGACATTGGCCGGCGAGAGGGAAAACCTGTTGGTGGTCGGAAGCTTTTCAAAACTGTGCGGAACATACTGGGCGAGACTCGGATACCTTGCCGGACATGAAAAGGTGTTGGATAAAATGCGAAGGGTGCGCATGAACCTCGGCCCTGCATCCGAAGCCGCCGCCGGTGTAGGGCTCAAGGTCATGGACTCCATAGGCGAATTGCAGCAGAGGGCAAGGGAAACGGCTGCAAAAGGAATCCCGCTTGCTGATGAATGGGTAAAGAGGACCAGGAGCGTATCATGGGTCCGGCCGGAAGCTTCAGGTTTCGGTTGTATAAAATTACCCGCTGGAGTCAATGATATCGAATTGGTAAAGAGACTGTACGAAGAAGATCATGTTGCGGCCATCCCCGGTTCCTTGTTCGGGGCGTCCGGGACATTGAGGATAAGCTGGCTGCAGGCAGGCGAACAACTTGAGAAAGGTTTGGCCGTACTGGGGAAGAGAATGGAGTGAAATCTTTGAATGTTCCATGCTGTTGACACGGCCGGGTTCATATGGCTTTTTGTTGGCTGCCTGCAATGATCACAGGCTCTACTGTTGGTAACCGGATTGTTTAATTGTTGGTGATTCTCAAGTATAATGAAAAAAGATTGTTTGATTCCAGTGATTGTTCGTGATTTGAAGAGATAAACGGAGGGTGGGGATGCCTAAGGATCATGGGGAGATGGAATTCGAATTTGTCGAAACCACCCAGGGTGGTGAATTCCTGGCTTCCGGAAAAGTGGTCCATTACCTCAAGACCTATCTTGCGAGGGGCGACTTCGATTTGGCGGCGAGCCTGCTTGCTTCCTGCGCCGAGGGAGTGGGTGACGAACTAATAGCCGAGATCATAGAGGGAGGAGCATCCAAGGGAACGATGAAGGCATTGGCCGAACTGTTTTTCAGGGCCAGGGATTTCAAGAGAGCCGCATATTGTGCGGAACGTGCGGGTGAAGACGAACTTGCCGCCAAATATTTCGAGGCCAGTTACGAACTTGAAAAGGCGTCTGAATTGTACTTGAAGGCCGGCAACCTGGCCAAGGCCGCCGAACTCTTGGAGAGAGACCTGTCTTTTGACCGGGCTGCAAACCTGTACATGAAAATGAAGGACTTCATGAGGGCTGCGGAAAATTTCGAGAGGGCCGGCATGTATGTGGAGGCGGGCCAGTTGTACATGCGAATGTCCAAGTTTGATAAGGCTGTCGCCGTTCTCCAGCGTGTCAACCAAATGGAACAGGCGTATACATCGGCGGTAAAACTATTGGGCCAGGTGCTTGAAGAGACCGGCAATGAACGAATGGCAATGCAGAAGTACTTGAGCGTGGTAAAGTCCCAGCCATTGGACCAATCCACGTTGGAGATACACTATCGGCTCGGGAAACTTTGTGCCGACAAGGGATTTGCCGACCAGGCCAGGCACCTCATGTCATCGGTGTTGAAGGTGGAGCCGGGACACCAAGGGGCAAAGACCGTAATAGGGTTGCTTGGAAGCGATATGCAAGAAAGACCGGATGCGGTCGGACAGGAGCAAAGAGGACGCGGACAAGGCGGATTGGGAAAAACGAACAGCCCGGAACAGTATGGAAGATGGTCGACAAGGGAACGGGGTAAGCGAACCAGCGTGGGTTTCGATCTGGATCCAATCGATCCGGAAATGTTCGAGGAGGATTATCTCGATGACGAAGATGTGTCCGGGAAAATGTCCATGCTGTTGATCAGGCCGGAAGAGATAGAGGAACAGGAAGATATCGAAGATGAACCGCCGCCGCTGGACCTCGGAGTTTCTCCGGGTAAGAAGGCGAAGTCCAAAGCGGCGCATGATTCGAAGAAGCCGGAAAAGAATGTTGCGAGAAGGTCCCGCAGGAAGAGGACCACTTTGAAGAAACAAACCCTTATCGGTTTCAACCCGCACCAGGAACTGCTTCGCAGGGTATCCTTGTTCAAGGAAATGTCCATGGATGAGCTGCGGTATTTGCAAAGTCTGTGTGTTGAAGAGAAGTATGGTGTGGGCGAGAGATTGATCGAACAGAATGAACCCGG
>JAADFL010000107.1 GCA_013152945.1 Deltaproteobacteria bacterium
GCAGGCTATATTTCGATCCTGTCTGGAAAATCAGGCAGGCTGTCTTCGATGCCTTTTCCAGGCTGGTCCAAAGAGGAATCCTTGAACCCGGCGTGGCAAGGCAGGAAATGAACAAGGTATTGATAACCAGCTACGGCTTCATGGCCGATTACCCGCTCAAGCAATCTTATAACAACCTGCTCGCCGCCATCGACCGGTCCGGCGATAAGGGGGGCTGAAGGTGTTTTACTGGCTTGCGGAATTCATAGAAAAGAACGGAGGGCCAGCCCTGTTCAGGTACATCACGGTCAGGTCGGTATCCGCTTTTTTCACAGCCTTTCTCGTAACCCTGCTGATTGGCAGACAGGTAATCAACAGCCTTTACAAAAGAGGATACCGGTCCAAGGAACGCTCGTACGGTGATATCAATACTGCATCAAAAACTGGCACTCCCGTAATGGGAGGAGTGCTGTTGCTCATATCCGGGATCGGTGCGGCATTACTGTGGTGCAACCTGGAAAACGCCTTTGTCCTGGCACTATTTGCATCATCCTTGTGGTTCTCTGCAATGGGCGCTCTCGACGACCTTCTCAAGGTCAAACGAGGTGATTCGGACAAGGGCTTGGCCCGTCCGGCCAAGTACTTCGGACAGATTGCCTTTGGGCTGGCACTTGGAATACTGGTGGTTTCCAAGGCCTATTCCCCTCTTCCCGCCCAGCTCACCAGCCAACTCCATGTTCCGTTCTACAAGCATGCCCTCGTTGATTTGAGCTGGTTGTACGTTGCCTTCATAGTAGTCATGATCGTCTATTCAGCCAATGCGGTCAATTTTGCGGACGGCATGGACGGACTTGCAGTTGTCCCGTCTTTCTTTGTACTGGTCGTTTTGGGAATCTTCGGCTATGTCATGGGAAACGCAAAGATGTCTGCCTACTTGTTCTATCCCTACCTGCCCGGAGCCGGTGAGATTGCTGTTTTCTGCTCCGCCCTTGGTGGTGCAGCCATTGGATTTTTATGGTTCAACGCCCATCCGGCAGAGGTCTTTATGGGGGACACCGGGTCACTCCTGCTTGGGGGAACCATGGGCACGGCGGCAGTGCTTCTCAAACAGGAATTGCTGTTCATCCTTGCAGGAGGAATATTTGCAATCGAGATTCTCTCCACGGCAATTCAGGAATGGTTCGGCCTGGGCATGCTGGGCCGCCGCATATTTGCGCGGGCACCCTTGCACCACACGTTTGCACACAGGGGAATGGCTGAATCGAAAATAGTGGTTCGTTTCTGGATCGTGTCGGCCATACTCGCAGCCCTGGCCGTTGCAACACTCAAGATAAGGTAAAAATACTTAAATATCGGAGGGCTCCAAATGAAACACATCGACTTGAGGAGCGATACGGTCACAAGACCCGACCAGGGCATGAGAGCCGCCATGGCCCGGGCAGAGGTGGGAGACGACGTCCTTGGTGACGACCCCACGGTCAACAGGCTCCAGGAAATGGCCGCAAACCTTACTGGAAAGGATTCAGCCCTGTTCGTTCCAAGCGGCACCATGGGCAATCAACTCGCAATAATGACGCATACCAATCGCGGCAATGAAGTCATTTGCGGCAGGCCTTGTCACATACAGGAACACGAAGTAGGCGCCGCAGCAATATTGTCGGCAGTAACACTTGTTACAATTGATGCCCCCCTTGGAACCATGGACCCGGTTCGTTTCGAACAGTCGATCAGGGAGAAGGACATCCATCATCCTGAAACAGGTTTGCTTTGCCTTGAATGCGCCCATAGCTCGGGAGCTGTTCAGGATCCGGACGACCTGTCGGACCTGGTCAACATAGCCCATGGGCATGGTTTGCCCGTGCACATGGACGGCGCCAGGATCTTCAATGCAGCAATCCACCTCGGCTTGGACGTTATAGACATCGCCTCTCTTGCCGATTCGGTAATGTTCTGTGTTAGCAAGGGGCTGGGAGCTCCTGTGGGGTCCCTCCTATGCGGCGATTCGGACTTCATCGAATCGGCCAGGAAGAATCGAAAGATCCTTGGCGGCGGGATGAGACAGGCCGGGGTCCTTGCTGCAGCGGGCATTTACGCACTCGAACACAACGTGGAAAGCCTTGCCGAAGACCATGAAAAAGCAAAAATCCTTGCCACGGCACTTGCAAAGGTGCCGGGTTTGGATGTGTCCGAGGACAGGCTGGATATCAACATGGTATGGTTCAGTTTAGATTCAACCGTCGATCCGTACAGAATAGTCGAACACCTTGCCAAAGAGGGGTTACTCGTTCTTCCACCCATGGCCGGAATGTGGCGCCTTGTAGTTCACAGGGATATCGACGAAGAATCATTGGCGAATGCAATCGACATCATGGCGAATGTTCTTTCAGATGCAGCGACACCGTAGTTGAAAAAGTCTCACCCTTTGCCGGCAGAGGAAAAGTCCACGTCCGGGTTTTACCCTCAATGCAATTTACCACACTGTCGGAAACTCCTGCGCCTGCGTCCGTATCTATCTGAACCTCGCCGTTTTCACTGACTTCTACTGAAATCTCAATGGATGATTCCATAGAGGACGAACCTTTTTCACAGCCGCATGCCCCCAGAGAATCCGCAAGCCTGTCCATGGCTTCCTTAAAAGAAGCGAAGGACTCTCCCCTCCTTTCATCCTTGGACGAAGCCTCTTGATCTTGTTGAAGGGGAACAGCCATGGCCTGCCTTCGCTTCAACATGTACGAAGCCTGCTGTATGGCCGTCTTTGCAGCAACGGCAATGGGCCTGGAAAGTCCCCTTTCCGTGCATCCACGCCTGGCCTCTCCCACCTCTTCCACCAGTAATTGTTCCGACTCGATCTCGATTACTCTCACACCGTACGAGCAGCCTTGCGCGGTCTTATGCCATTTCTTGAACAGCACCAGGTTTGCCTTTGCGAACCGCGCTGCATCCAAGGCGCAATTCTTTCCCGTGCACCCAGCGAAGGACGATTGTTCGATCTCCCTTGAGGACGGGCCGTAAGGGGCCGGCACAACCGGATCGAAGCCGTCTTCTCTGCACTCTTCGATCAACTCCTTATAAACGTCATTCTGCCATGCATTATTTGTTATTGAGGGCGGCAGATCCAGCCACAACAACAAACTTGCCGGTTTGCCGTCGACAATGACCTTGACAACCTTTTTCGGACCTGCACAGGAAACAAAAGCAAGAATCAACAGGGCAAAGGCAGGTTCTAAAACAGAAACATGTTTTCCGCACCCGGCGATCTTTCTTTGTATCACAAGGGACATTCCCACACCCCTCAACAATTGAGCCAATTACCTCTTGCCGGAACGTTTACGCCTTTTGGCTCTTCCGGCTCTTCCCGAGGCTGCCTGTTTCTCTTTTTCCCGGACCTTGTTCCCTGCCACGGCCGCTGTCTTCTTGTATTCCCATTCATCAAGCTCCTGTAACAAGCTTGCCACCAGCCGCTCGGCGTCACCGTCGCCGAGGATTGCCTTTGCAACAGCCAAGTGCTCCTCGGTCAGCATGGCTTCCGATAACCGCCTCAATTCCTTTAAACGTCTATCGGCCAACATTTCAAGAGTCTCCCTTCTTCCCGGAGCAGGCCTTTGCTCGAAACGTAACTTGAAATTGCTCTCGAGCTTTCTCCTTGTAAAGACATCCCTCAAATCCTGCTCGGAGAACAATGAAACCGCGACTCCGACCTTGCCTATTCTCCCGGTCCTTCCGGACCTGTGAATGTAAACATGGGCATCCTTTGGCAGGCTGTAATGAATCACGTGCGACAAATCGGAAATATCGATTCCCCTGGCTGCTATGTCTGTTGCAACAAGGTACTTGAGAGCCCCCTTTTTTACCATGTTCATTACATTCTCGCGCCTCGACTGGACCAGATCCGAGTTCAACAGAGCTGCATTATATCCGCGCCTGACAAGATAATTCGTCACCAGTTCGGTATCGGCCCTCGTGTTGCAAAAAATAATAGCCGACTTCGGTCGTTCGGCCTCCAATAAAGACAATAACTGACGCGGCCTGGATTCTCCCGGATCAACGATGTACAATTTGTTTTCTATACTTTGAACAGCGACCTGATCACCTGAAAGCTCGATGCGTAAAGGCCTGTGCATATACCTCTTTGCTATTCTCTCAATCTCTTCGGGTATGGTAGCCGAGAACAGCAAGGTTTGCCTATCAGGACACCTGGAGAGGATTGCTATTATGTCAGGCAGGAACCCTCTCGACAGCATCTCGTCTGCTTCATCCAGCACCAATACCTTGAGCTTGGAAAGCACGAGGGTGCCTCGGTCGATGTGATCCAGTATCCGCCCCGGGGTTCCCACTATGATTGGATTCTCTTCCCTCAATCCATCTAACTGGCGGCCGTAACCCACGCCTCCGTACACGGCCAATACCTTCACACCCTTGGGCCCGCCGAGTTTGGACAACTCCAGAGACACCTGCAATGCAAGTTCTCTTGTAGGCGTAATGACAAGAGCCTGCACGCCGTTACCAGGAGTTGTCATCTCCACCAGGGGGATTCCAAAAGCTGCGGTTTTGCCGGTGCCGGTTCTTGATTGAACAACCAGATCTCTCCCGGCAAGACTGGGTTCTATGCATGTTGCCTGCACTTCCGTCGGTTCCACGAATCCACATGCCGCTATTCCCCTTCTCACATCATTGGAAACCGGTATTCCGGTGAAGACATCTTGTCTCTTGGTTTTACCATGTTCCTTCAAGGCCGTTCCCCTTGATACTCACCCCGCATCAATAAACCTGAACCGCAGATCGAACTGTCTTTGGTCACGGCCGGACCGCCTGTCGTTCTCGATTGCTTTCTTTTTCTCCTCGCTTAAAGGTATGGGATATCTGCCGTCGAAGCAGGCTGCGCATCTTTCGCTGTTCCAAGTGCCGTCCATTTTTTCCACGGACAGGTAAGTAAGTGTGTCCAGGCCCAACTGCCCTGCAAACTCTTCTTCAAGCCGCCTCTGCCTCTCCATGTCCAGGCCTCCTTTTGGAGGAGAAGGTTCGAAAATCCTTGCAGCCAATTCTTCCCTCGTAGACATGTCTATGCCGTAATAACATGGGAACAGCACCGGAGGCGAATATATGGCCAGATGCACTTTTTCCGCGCCCTGTCCCCTTACAATTGAAATGGTCCTGGCCAGGGTAGTTCCCCTAACAATTGAATCATCCACCAACAGTACATCCTTGCCTTCGAATTCACTCCTGATAGGGTTCAGCTTTAATCTTAACTCGCTCCTCCTTTTAGCCTGATCTCCCATAATGAAAGTTCTGCCCGTATACCTATTCTTGATGAATCCTTCCCTGTAAGGAATGGAAAGCTCTTCGGCAAGGGCCATTGCAGCCGGCCGGGATGTATCAGGTATCGGTATGACCACCTCCGCCTGTATTCCCTTTTCCACCAGCTCGCCTGCCAGGGCCCTTCCCAGGGCCAACCTTTGCGAATATACACTTCGGCCCTCTACGTTCGAGTCCGGCCGGGCGAAATATATTTGTTCGAATATACATGGGGCCGGATCGCCGGGTGCAATCTTCTTCCTCACAGGCTGCTTGCCTGCCTGGAAAAATATCACTTCACCGGCCTCGATATCTCCACGCGCCTTGAAGCCCAGCGCATCCAGGGCCGGTGACTCGGAAGCCACCATGAAGGCGCCCTTCCTCTCCCCCCAGACCGCGGGCCTGATTCCCCTGTAATCCCTTGCCGCGATAAGGGTTTCCTTTCCATCCAATATCATGGCAGCCACTATTGAATATGCTCCGTCTACAACCTTCCAGGTCTTACAAAGGGCATTGTACGCATCTTCAATCGTGTGGTCTCTGTCCCTGATCTCCATGAGGTTCAGGGCAAATTCACACAATAACGGCTCTGCATCACAATTGGTCAGAAGATGCACGGACTTGTCATGCAGCCTTTGAACAAGATCCGAGTAATTGACCAGGTTGCCATTGTGGGCCAATAGAACGCCCGGTTGCCTGTAGAAAAGGGGTTGTGCATCGGCCAGGCTTCCGCGACCGACCGTTGGATACCTCGTGTGCCCCACCGAGATGATTCCAGGCAAACGTGACAAGTCCTCTTCATTGAAGGCCCGTCCGGCCAGCCCCAGCTTTCGAATAAACGGAAACCTTTCACCATTGATAGTGGCTATGCCGCAGGAATCCTGTCCCCTGTGCTGCACTGCCTGAAGCGCTATCAATACTTCTCTCGAAGCTTCCCGGGACCCGACAATTCCAACTATGCCGCACATCTCGAATCGACCCTCCTGTGATTTTCCTTCGGAATAATCGTACCGTCCAATAATATAGAACAAATCCAAAGACCATGTCACGCCCTGCTTGAATGCACCCTTGGGACCCTGGCATCTATCCTGGCCAACACTTCGTACGGAATGGTGCCGGCAAGGGACGCGATCTCGCGAATATCGAGGTACGCATTACCCTGCCTTCCAAAAAGCACTACTTCATCTCCGACCTCGACTCCGGGCACGTGGGTAACATCCACCATGGTTTGATCCATACAAATCATTCCTACAATTGGAGCTCTCTCTCCTTTGACCAAGACAACTCCCTTGTTCGACAGGGAACGAAATAATCCGTCCACGTAACCAAGCGGCAATGTGGCGATAATGCTTTCCCGCGGCGTTTTATATGTCATTCCATAAGAAATCGGCGTACCCTTGCTTACCTTTTTAAGGTATGAGATCTTGGTAACAAGACTCGCTACAGGATGTAATTGTGGAGCTCCTCTTGGAACATCATGGGAACTCCACATGCCATACAGAGCAAGGCCGGGCCTCACCATGTCCAGACGGGCTTCAGGAAACCTGATCAGCCCGATGCTGTTTGCAGCATGCTTGTAACGAATCCTGAAACCCGCTGCTTCCAGTTTCTTTGCCACATCCAACAATGTTTGGACCTGGGCCCTGGTGAAATCATCGGCCCCGGGATCGTCCGCACTTGGAAAATGTGTCATCAAGCCCTGTATCTTCACCCTGTCCAGCCTGGAAACCTCTCTTGCAAAAGACAATACTTCATCCGGCTTTAGTCCCAACCTGCCCATTCCCGTGTCCACCTTCAGGTGAATATCTATTTCCTTGTTCCTAGCCATGGCCTCTTCTGCAAGAGCTTTTACCATGGAACGTTTGGATACGATCGGCGTCAGGTCAAAGGCTGCAATCTTGTCCGCTTCCTCCGGCAGCGGACCACCCAATACCAAAATAGGAGCCTTGATTCCTTCTTTGCGGAGTCTCACTCCCTCGTCCGGTATTGCCACGGCAAGCCAGTCTACCCCGTTATCCAGGAGCACTCCGGCAATCCTCCTGGAATCCAAACCATAACCATGGCTCTTTATTACCCCGCAAACCGTTGTTTCATTGCCCACCACCTTCCTGACGACCCTTGCATTGGCAGCCACTGCATTAAGGTCTATGACCAACCTCGTGGGCCTCAACGATTTCAGGTAATCCCTGGCAACACGTTCCAGTTTCAATGCCCTGGAGCCTTTTATCAGCAGCACATCCCCCGGGTTAAGAACCCGGCTTTCAAGTAACCTGGAAGCTTCCGAGGCATCCATGCACATTGTGACCGATTCTGAAGGCAATCCAAGTTTAACCGCCTCCTCGGCAGTCCATTTCGACATCCTCCCCACTGTAACGAGTTCGTGTACACCAGCCTCCATTACAGAAGCTGCAAGCGATCTATGAGCCTTTTCAGACAGCTTGCCCAGTTCGAGCATATCTCCAAGGACAGCGACCTTCCTCCTGTTGCCTGCAACCTTTGCCAGTGTGAGCAACGCCCTTCTTGACGACAAGGGATCCGCAACATAGGCATCGTTCAACACCGTAACATCTTCGTCGGTTTCGATTAATTCGAGTCGCATCGGCGCAGGAACATATGCTCTCAAACCGGCAGCCACTTCATCCAAGCCTATACCCAGACCGGCAATGGCCAGACCGGCTGCTGAAAGAGCATTGTGTACGGCCTGCTCTCCAACCGCCCGGAGTTCAACTTCCTTTTTTCGGCCGCCATAGCAGAGGACAAAAGAGCTGCTTTCTCTATGCGAGCGGATATGCTCCGCCCTTACGTCATTGCTCTTTGAAAAACCGAACTTGATTGTCCTGCACTCTAGTAACGACTCGATATAGCCGGAATGTTTGTCCTCGCCGTTCAACAGCACGATTCCATCACCACGGATGTTCTTGAACAGGACGGCCTTTTCTTTTGCCGTCGATTCCCCTCCTCCCAAAAATTCGGCATGTGCATCACCAATCAATGTTATGATCCCCATTGTCGGCCTAATCATGGAAGCAAGGCGTAACATCTCGCCGGGCCGGCTTATACCGGCTTCTATCACCGCCACTTCATGCTCCGGTCTCAAGTCAAGTAATGTAAGGGCCGTTCCAAGCTGACTGTTCCTGGTTCCGGATGTTGACAGCACGGTCAGACCGGCATTCGCCAATATAGAGGTCAACATGTCCTTTGCCGCGGTTTTTCCATTGCTTCCGGTAATGCCTACAACCTCGAGTTTCTTCATTGAAGCCCTTCCGGCTGCAGCAAGCGCCTGTACACTTGCCAATGGATTCGGCACCTCGAAAACCGCGGGACCTCTCACGTGAGGCGCAGAGCCAACCTGCACGATTCCGCCACATGCCCCTGACGCCAGGGCATCCTCCAGGAAATCCGCACCATCGAAAAACGCGCCCTTCAAGCAAACGAACAAATCTCCCCTGGACATGGTTCTCGTATCCGTTGAGATGCCATGGACCTCGACCATGGGATCATAGTCACCTCTTGGAACAGCGCCGGTTATCTCGATCACCCGGCCCAAAGTAAGATACATCAATCCACGACCTCCTGGGCCAGAGTCAACAATTCTTTATGAAGCTCTTTTGAACAGGCAGCTAAATTTCCGGAATCCACCCCGACATCCCTGCCATCCAGCCTGGAAAAAGACCCTCCCGCTTCCTGGACAAGCAATTTTCCAGCACCGGTATCCCATGGCTCCAGTCCCGCCGGATTCACGTACGCATCCAACCTTCCACACGCCACATATGCCTGTGCCAGGGCGGCAGAACCCAGAAGCCTCACCCCTCTGACCCTGGGCGCAAGCACGGAAAATAAAGATGCAGCCCTTGATCTCTGTGATATTGATATTCCGCTGTCAATTGATACATATGCATCGGGTATTTCGGACACATGGGTAACCTTTATCGTCTTGCCGTTAAGAGTGGCTCCCCGGCCCTTTATCGCCAAGAAGAGTTCCATCCTGTCCCAAGCAGCAATAGTACCTGCAACAACCGGCTCTCCATGCATCCAAAGGCTGCCTGTAACACAAAAATATGGGATGCCCTGCCTGAAATTATTGGTTCCATCCAGGGGATCCAGAAGCCACAGCCGTTTCGAACCGCCTTTTTCCAATATGCCCCTTTCCTCGGATATGATTCGATCTTCGGGAAACGCATTTTTAATCCCGTGAATCAGGATTTCCTCGGATAACAGATCCGCCTCTGTGACAGCATCTCTTCCAAGTTCATCCTTGAGATCGAATCTCATCTCCTTCCTGAATCTCGATTCGATTTCAACAGCAGCCTTGTTGAGAAGCTGCACAAGTAATTCTTTTTCTTTACGCATGAAATCTTTCAATCATCAACTCCGGAAAAACATTTTGGTTTTACCACCAAAAACATTAAAAGCAAGAATGGCTTTCACCGAGCCCTTGAAAGCCTTGCTATCCTCCATGTCGCAAAAACAACCATAATAAAAAACGCGCCTTTGGCCATAGCATACAAGGGTTGGTGAAACTGTGCCCCTGTGTTCAACATGAACCTCAAAACCAAGTAATATATGCCGCTGACAATAAGACTTGATATTGCGACCCTGGGGCCGGCATCATCCATCAACTTTCCGCATCCATAGGCCAAGACAACAGCACCAGGCACCCTGGCTGTTTCCTGTACCAATGCAATGAACAAGGGAGCCAAGCCATCAAGGCCAAAGAGCCAATTGCCGAATATCTTGGAAAACACAGTATTAAATAGAACTTGAGCCAAAAAGGGGAATACCCCCAGGATCAATGAAAGGGCACCTGTTACAACAATCGTCCTCATTCAATAATAAACCTCGACCAGGTACAGCCCATAAGGCGGCGCAGTTATTCCTGCTTCGGCTCTTTGCCCTTTCTCAATCAGGTCCTCGATCCAGGATATGTTCCTGTACCCTCTTCCCACTTCGACCAGGGCGCCGGTAATCCTCCTTACCATTTGCCTTAGGAAACCTTTTCCCTTTATCTCCAGGCAAATCAGGCCTTCGTGAGATACTGCGAGCTGTATGGAAAAGATCTCTCGAACCGTGGTTTTGACATCTGCCTTTGCAGCACAAAACGCCTTGAAATCATGAACTCCTGGAAACAACTTACAGGCCTTGGACATCAAATCCAGGTCCAGGTCATATTTAATCCGCCATGCCCGCCCCCAGTAAAGAGGCCTCTTGATGGGCGATACGAACATCTTATAACGATAATGTTTGCCTTTGGAGCTCCTTAACGCGTGAAAGGAGGGTTGTACTTCTTCGATCTTTATAACAGCCACGGTTTCCGGCAGTATTGAATTGAGCCCATCTCTTAATTTCGTGATATCATGTGGGAAATTGGTGCTGAAAGATGCGACTTGGCCGAGCGCATGTACTCCGGAATCCGTTCTTCCGGCTCCTATCACCTTTATTTCCTCGCCTGTCATTTTTTCAAGAGCATTTTCTATAACTTCTTGTACAGCTATTCCGTTCTTCTGCCTTTGCCAGCCAACAAACAACGATCCTTCGTATTCTATGGTCAACTTTATTGTACGCACGATAAACCTCTACAAAGACATCTTTACTTTGTACTCCCGGAAGGGTTAAAAAACAACATCAACATTTACATCAATATTCATACTTTCAGGGTAACACTCAATAATTATGACTCAAGCAAAACAGCATAACCGGAAAAGGTAAAAAAGTAGCTGTTCGAGCTAAAGCATTTTTACCGGCGACAGAGTTTTAACCCTGGAATCATCAGGCAATCGGTATTGTGTAGGCTAATTAATTGCCATACGTACATGGCACAAAACGCCTCTGAATATATTGTTTCGTGGGGGAAAATACTTCCAGCTAGGGCGCAACACCCTGCTGCTGCTGACTCTTTGAACAGCCTGAATTGCTTAAAAAGCAATCTCCTGGTTCAGGTGTCTGACTTGCCGCTCTTTCGTGCGACCTGTATTCTCACCAGTGCCCGTTGCAGTTTCAGTTCGTTTTTCTTGTATTCCTGCGTGGATGTATCTGATATTTTTGCTAATTCCTTTTCAGCTTTTTCTTTTGCCCTTTTTGCCCGTTCCACGTCTATTGCATCAGCAGTTTCTGCAGTATCAGCCAGGAGATTTACCTTTCCTTCCCGGGAGACCTCGACAAACCCCCAGGACACGGCCAAGCTTTTCTTGTTCTTCCGGCTCTTGTAAACAATTTCTCCTGGCTTGAGACTGGAAGCTATAGGTAGATGGCCAGGAAGTATCCCCATCTCTCCGAGTGCCCCCGGAACAACAACCTCATCTACCGATTCCGAAATAAGCGGGCCAGAAGGAGTTACTATTTCCAGGTCTAATTTGCCATCCATTTTTCAGCCCTTGTGCCCCAGGCGTTTTGCCTTCTCCAGAACTTCTTCTATACCTCCCACCATATAGAAGGCCTGTTCAGGAAGATCGTCGTGCTTGCCTTCCACAATTTCTTTGAATCCCCGAATCGTGTCTTCAAGCTTGACATATTTCCCAGGTGTTCCGGTAAACGCCTCTGCCACGTGGAATGGCTGTGACAAAAATCTCTGTATTTTCCTTGCTCTCTCCACGGTTCTCTTGTCTTCGTCCGAGAGTTCATCCATTCCAAGAATCGCTATGATATCCTGTAGATCCTTATATCGCTGAAGTATGCTCTGCACTTCCCTTGCAAGGTAATAATGCTCCTCTCCGAGCACTTGTGGATCCAAGATCCTGGATGTCGAATCCAATGGATCCACTGCAGGATAGATACCCAGTTCAGCAATCTGCCTTGAAAGAACCGAGGTTGCATCCAGGTGGGCGAAGGCGGTCGCAGGTGCAGGGTCTGTAAGATCGTCCGCCGGCACATAGATTGCCTGAACCGATGTTACCGAACCATGCCTGGTCGTGGTTATTCTTTCCTGAAGTTCGCCCATTTCCGTAGCCAATGTAGGCTGGTACCCGACCGCGCTGGGCATTCGACCCAACAGGGCGGATACCTCGGAGCCTGCTTGTGTGAAACGAAATATATTGTCTATGAACAACAACACATTTTGATGCATCTCGTCCCTGAAGTACTCGGCCACGGTCAGGGCCGAGAGCCCTACCCTCGCCCTGGCACCCGGAGGCTCGTTCATTTGGCCATAGACCAGGGCCGTTTTTTCAAGGACTCCCGACTCGGTCATTTCAAGCCACAGGTCATTGCCCTCGCGGGTTCTTTCTCCAACCCCTCCGAAAACAGAGTAACCGCCATGGTGCTGGGCAATATTGTGTATGAGCTCCATTATTATGACGGTCTTACCAACGCCGGCACCGCCGAACAGCCCGATCTTGCCTCCCTTTGAGTACGGCTCGAGTAGATCGATGACCTTGATGCCGGTCTCAAACATTGCGACCTCTGTGGACTGCTCTACAAAAGCAGGAGCTTCATGGTGAATGGGACGCCGCTCCTTGGTATTGACAGGACCCTTTTCATCCACTGTTTTCCCCACGACGTTCAGGATCCTGCCCAGACAGGCTTCGCCAACCGGCATGGTGATCGGCGCGCCCGTATTCTTCACCGGCATCCCCCTTACCAGTCCGTCTGTGCTGTCCATTGCAATCGACCTAATGGTTCGGTCCCCGAGATGCTGTGACACCTCCAGGACCAGGTTGTCAGGCTCATCGTTTATCGCTGAATTGGAAACGGTTAGAGCCGTGTAAATCTCCGGCAGATCTCCTTCTTCGAAAACCACGTCCACAACCGGGCCTATTACCTGGGTTATCTTTCCAACACTCATTCCTAGCCGTCCTCCTTGCGGTTGTTCTTCTATTAACTAGTCCTTCAGTGCCTCGGCGCCACCTACGATGTCCAGCAATTCTTTTGTAATAGACTCTTGCCTGGCCCTGTTCATCTTCAACGTTAGATTGTCGATCATCTCATTGGCATTCTTGGTTGCATTCTCCATGGCTGTCATTCTGGCTCCATGCTCGCTTGCAGATGACTCCAGCAAGGCCCGCCAGATTTCGGTCTCAATATATTTCGGCAGGAGCTCGGATAACAGCTCTCTTTTCCCCGGCTCGAAAATATAGTCACTTTCCCCCTCTGCTATTGTCTTTTCCTCCGGCCTGATCGGTAAAAGATCTTCAACTACTATTCTTTGCACGAGTGCGGATTTGAATTCATGATATATCATGAAAAACGCATCGAGTGAATTACCTATATAGCCTTCGATAACCACCTTGGTAATATTTTTTGCATCCTGGTAAGACAGGCTTCCCAGAATTTCGGTAAAACTCGGATCCACGTTGTACCCTTGCTTTGATAAAAAGCGGTAAACCTTTTTGCCCACTGTATAAAGGATTATCTCCTCGTATCGTTCCTTGTTCTCCTTTATGAAATTTTCAGCCTTTTTATTGAGGTTGGTGTTGAATCCTCCGCATAGACCCCGATCACTTGTAATGACCAGAACTCCTATCCTTTTTGGTTCCCTTGTTCTCAACAACGGATGAATTGAAGGCTCAACACCTTGAGCCAGGTCTGAAACCACATCGTGAATTTTCTTTGCATAAGGCCTTGCATTTTCAATAGCAGCCTGGGCCCTGCGAAGTTTGGCAGCAGAGACCATTTTCATGGCCTTGGTTATCTGCTCCGTACCCTTGACGCTTGAGATACGTTTCCTTATCGCCCTCAACGTCGCCATACATCAACCTCCATCAACAAGGAATTCCCGTGAATTCTATGGTTTCAATCAGCAGAGAATTCCTTTGCAAATTCTTCAAAGGCTGCATCAATCTTTTTTTCCAAATCCTCGCTCAACACGCCCTTTTCCCTGATTTCCCGTAGAATTTCAGGCTTTCTGTTCTCCATAAAGGAATATAATTCTTTCTCCAACCCGGCCAGGGATGTTACAGGGAACTTGTCCAGGAATCCACTTGTGCCTGCATAGAGAATGACAACCTGTTTCTCCACCGGTACCGGTTGATACTGTGGCTGCTTCAATATCTCGACCATTCTTTGTCCTCTAGCAAGCTGTGCCTGGGTAGCCTTGTCAAGATCTGATCCAAACTGTGCAAAGGCCGCCAGTTCCCTGAATTGGGCCAGGTCCAGCCGGAGAGAACCGGCAACTTGTTTCATGGCCTTTATCTGTGCGTTCCCACCTACGCGGGAAACCGATATGCCTGCATTCATAGCCGGCCGCTGGCCTGCATAAAACAAGTCCGATTCCAGGAAAATCTGCCCGTCCGTGATAGATATGACATTGGTCGGAATATAAGCAGAGACATCTCCGGCCTGGGTTTCAATCACCGGCAAGGCGGTAAGTGATCCGCCACCTTCCTTTTCCGAAAGTTTTGCAGCCCTCTCCAAGAGCCTTGAGTGCAGGTAGAACACATCTCCGGGATAGGCTTCACGTCCTGGAGGCCTTCTAAGCAACAGAGACAAATTTCGATAGGCAACTGCATGTTTCGATAGATCATCGTAGATGCAAAGTGCATGTTCCCCCTTGTCTCTAAAGTATTCGCCCATCGTGCATCCTGCATACGGCGCAATGAATTGCAATGGAGCGAGTTCGCTGGCGCTCGATGCCACCACGGTTGTGTATTCCATGGCGCCGTGCTTCTCCAGCCTTGCCACGACCTGAGCCACGGTTGATTGCTTTTGACCGATCGCAATATAAAAACAGTATACCCCCTGACCTTTCTGGTTGATTATGGTATCCACTGCGATTGCTGTTTTACCTGTCCCTCGGTCACCGATGATCAGCTCGCGCTGTCCCCTGCCGATTGGAGTCATTGCATCGATGCATTTCAGCCCGGTTTGAAGCGGTTCCTTGACCGGCTGCCTTTTCACTATGCCCGGGGCCTTTACTTCGATTACCCTGGTTTCTTTGGAGTCGACAGGCCCTTTTCCATCTATAGGATGGCCCAGAGCATTGACAACCCTTCCTACCAAGGCTTCTCCCACGGGAACCTGGGCAATACGGCCAGTTCTCTTGACCTTGTCACCCTCTTTTATCTCCGTAGCTTCAGCCATGAGGGCGACCCCGACATTGTCTGTTTCAAGGTTTAGAACAATCCCGTAGATCTGGTTGGGGAATTCCAACAACTCACCGGCCATTGCTCCCTCGAGGCCATAGACCCTGGCTATACCGTCACCTACCGATAAAACACTCCCGGTCTCTGAAACCTCCACCTTTTGGTCATAATCTTCTATTTGCTGACGAATTAATGCACTTATTTCCTCTGCCTTGATTTTCTGCATAACGCCTTACTCCCTACTTAAGACCTGGCGAAACCTGTCCAACTGTGAACGCAGACTGCCGTCGAAAACCAAATCTCCAATCTTTACAACAAGACCACCCAAAAGATTCCTGTCCACTTCTTTTTCTATCTGAACCTTTTTTCTGGAAAGTTTTTCAAGCGAATCCACCACTGATTGCACCACACTATCATCAAGCTCCTTGGCTGATAATACTGTTGCACGAACGCGTCCTGCCTTTGCATCTGCAAGCATAGAATAGGTTTGAGAAATACCCGGCAGCTCGTTTATCCGGTCTTTTTTCAGCAAGGTCTTCAAGAAATTCGTAGTGGTTTGGTGCAAGTCCAATCTCCGGGACAATGCCTTTATGAGAGCCTCCCTGTTATCCTTGGAGAACACCGGGTTCATCAATGCCTCTTTCAATTCCCTGTGAGAAGAAAAAAGCTGCGCAATTACACTGACTTCCTCCCCAATCCTATCTGCCACACCGCCAGTGGATGCAACTTCCAGCAAAGCTGATGCATAACGCCTGTCGAGTTCGGAACCAATCACGCGTTACCTCCTCTTTTCCCAAGCTGTTCAACCGTGGTTTTTACCAAGATCAAATCATCGTCTCTTGAAAGGTTCTCTTTTAAGATCTTGGCTGCTGCTTCCACGGCTTCTGATACTGCTTCCTTTTTTAACGAGAGCTTGGCGGACCTTAATTCCTGTTCGACCATCCTGCCGGCATCCCTCTTTATTTTCTCTGCTGTTCGCTCGGCTTCCTCGATGATTTTCTGTTTTTCCCGCTCCCCGTCACTGCGAGCATCTTTCAGTATTTGTTCCACCTCCTCGTCCAAGTGTTTCAACCTTTGCTCGTACTCCTTGTACTTGGACTCGGCCTCTTGCTTTATTTTCCTTGCTTCCTCGATTCGACTCGAAATCTCCTTGTGCCTTTGTGAAAAGAAATCCTTGGCAGGCTTCTTTAGAAGAAATACCAAAAGAAGGATAAACAATACAAAATTGATTGCAGAAAGCCCCAATGTCAGCCAATCAGGAGAAGCATGTTCTTGGTTTGATGCAAAAGAATTAATGGGCAACAAGAGGAACAGGAATAGCAAAGTAAAGAAAGTTTCTTTTGTACTAGAAGGCTTTCCCGCTGTCATGCGTTCTTCCCCTTTCCAAAATTTCTACCACCCAGCTTTGATGCAATTTCCAGGGCCAGGTCCCCAATCTGCGCCTTGATCTCTTTCCTCGCTATCTCCATTTCCTTTTGAATCTCCTTGGAAGCTTTTGAAATCACTTCCTCGGTTTTTTTCCGCGCGTCATTCGTCTGTTTTTGTTCCAACTCCCGCCCTTCTGCTATCATACGTTGTTTTTCTTCCTTGGCCTGCTGCCTTGCGGCAATAATTCTTCGATTATAAGAATGTATCTTTATCTCTGTTTTTTTATTGAGTTTATCAGCCTCGTCCCGTGCTCCGTCGATTAGCTTGTATCTCTTTTCAAGTGTTCTGAATATAGGTTTGAACATGAACACATTGATAACCAGAACCGTGAGTAAAAATATCACAATTTGGATGAAAATCGTCTGATCTACGGATACCATTTTACATCCACCTCTTGCCTATTTATCATCCATGGCTTCTGGAGGAACAACAGGTTCGAGTACTTGCTCTCCCCTGGTGATTAGTTCGCCCAGGTTTTCCATCTGGCATTTGCCCTCGAAAACAACACCTTCATCAATTGTCAGCGATGGCGTGAAAATATTTCCCCTAAGCTGGGCCGGCGCATGTATCTGCACAGATTCCTTGGCCCTAACATCTCCCCATACCTTGCCATTTATTATTACTGTTCCAACACTGATCTCGGCCCTGACCTCGGCACTCTCGCCTACCACGAGAACATCGTCGCTCAAAACCTCTCCCTTGAATTTGCCATCTATTCTGACTGTTCCCTGGAAAGAGAGTTTACCCTCGAATTCGCTCCCCTGACCGAGAATTGCGTTCATATCTCCGCCAATTGTATTCTTGGGCATATCCTTCTCCTCTCCTTCCCTTTCAGGCCTGCGAAAGACGCCCATGGCTTAGTGCCTCTTCTTTGCTATCAGAATTTCAATTAGGCGTTCTCTCTCGGCCATAGAAGAATAACCTATTTCTATCCTGCCCTTACCATTGCGGTCGACTATTTTCACCTTTGTACCCATCGCACGTTGAAGCTTCTCTACCACAACCTTTATTTGGGGGGAAGAACTTTCTTTCCCCTTGACCTTCCTTTTTGATCGCTTGGCCGTGACTTTTGATTCAAGTTCCCGTACTGTAAGTCCTTTTTCTACGATATCCCTGGCGGTTTTTTCAATAATCAAGTCATCCTTGAATGCAAGTAATGTCCTTGCATGACTCCCGGATAATTTGCCATCCAGAACGAGTTGCTTGACTTTCTTCGGAAGATCTAAAAGACGCATGCTGTTTGCTACTGTTGACCTATCCTTTCCAACCTTGGAAGCAATCTCCTCCTGGGTCAAACTGAACTCTTTTTGTAGTCTCGCATATGATTCAGCTTCTTCCATTGGATTGAGATCCTCTCTTTGGAGGTTCTCGATAAGTGCCAATACAAGAGCCTGTTGATTGGTAATATCTTTGAATATTATCGCCGGGACCTCACCTACGCCGGCTTTTTGAGCAGCCCGCCAACGTCTCTCTCCTGCAATTATTTCGTACTTATGTCCCTTCTTCCTAACCCATAAGGGTTGCAGGACGCCTTGTTCCCTTACTGATGCCACGAGTTCTTCTATGTCTCTCAGGGGCTCGCCTCGTGGTTGACCGATTGACAGGGGTTCCAGTTGTTCTACTCCCAGTCTTGCATTCCTCCTGGCCGGATCCTCGGCTGCATCAGAGATCAGAGCATCAATTCCCCTACCAAGGGCTTTCCTCTTTGCCATCAGGCAGCCTCTCCCTTTTGTGCCAGGAATTCCTTTGCAAGCTGAAGGTAACTCCTGCTTCCTGTTGAGGTAACATCATAAAGGACTATTGGCTTACCATGTGAAGGAGCCTCCGATAACCTTACATTTCGTGGAACAGTTGTGTTATATACGGGTATTCTGGAATTGGACCTGACCTCGTACTCCACCTCTCGTGCAAGGTTTGTCCTCAAATCCACCATGGTCAGCAATATTCCTTCGAAAAATAACGATGGATTTAACGATTCCTTTACCTTTTCAACTGTCGAGACAAGAGAAGACAGGCCCTCCAGGGAGAGGTATTCACACTGAACCGGCACCAGTACCGAATCTGAAGCAACCAAGGCGTTCAATGTCAATAAACCCAGGGATGGCGGACAATCTATAAAAATATATTTGTAACTCTGTCTCACCTGTTCGAGTATTTTTTTTAATACGCGTACGCGATCGTGCGCGTTCATCATATAAAGTTCTGCCTCTGCCCCGGCCAAATCTCTTCCCGCTGGAACCACATCCAAAAAATCCAGCTCGCTCTTCCTAACTATCTCGCGGATCCCACATTCACCAACAAGTGCATGATAGATATGCTTATCCCCTGAATCCAACCTAATCCCAAGGCCTGAAGAAGCATTGGATTGCGGATCCATGTCGACGAGCAATGTCTTCCTTTCCGCCACTGCCAAAGACGCTCCGAGATTCACTGCAGTTGTTGTTTTGCCTACACCGCCTTTTTGGTTAGCTATTGCAATTACGTTACTCATTGACCAATGTGCCACCTTCTAGTGAAAATGGGGATTATCACAACCTTCCAGTGAATGTCAAAGCCAAAATCGGCTCTTTTTATTTATCTAATGTTTCACGTGAAACATCCATGTACCGACCCTGTAACCTGGTGATTCACCACGATTCAGGGAACTTGAAATCATTTCCGGTTTTATCCGGGCTCATACCTGTATTGAATTAGTCTTTCTCTATACAGCAAATCCATCTCTTTATTCCATCGTCCGGGAGGATGTATTCCTTGATTTCCTCCATATGGAAACCATTAATTTTTTCTCGATCAGAAAGGAAAACAGGAGCCGTATTTTTCCCGAGATATAAGACCAGCTTGGCTTTTGGCTTTAATATCTCATTTGCCAGTTTGACCATTTCGAGGGGTTTCAACGAGGCCCTGCCGATCATGACATTCCATGATTTTGTACGTAAAATACGAGCTTTTGCATCTAGTTGGAGGATTTCTATTCTGTCCATGCCTAGTTCCTTTTTCGCCAAGGACAGAAACCTACAGGCATTTTTGGAACGGTCCACCAAGGTCATTGTCAGGTCCGGCCTGGCAATGGAAATGAGGATTCCTGGAAACCCGCCGCCCGTGCCGATATCCACGACCCGGTTCTCTTTGGGAATAAAGGATACTGCTTGCAATGAATCCAATATGTGTCGGGAAATAGCTTCGTCTCTTGGCACTGCAGTCAACCTCCTGCCGGATTCCATGCCATAGACCAAGTCCATAAACTTAAAAAACATATCAATGGAGCGATCAGGCAATTCCAACCCGAGCATTTCTGCGTGTTTCTTTAATTTTTCCCTGTTTCCATTATCGGCTGTCATAATAGGCCCTTTTTCACGAGTTCCGCCGCCAACCTGGACAAAGCAGCCGGTGTCACACCCGGTATCCTCGATGCCTGGCCGAGATCAGATGGTCTTACACTGGAAAGCTTTTCCACTACCTCCTTGGACAATCCAATTATTTTTGAATAGTCAAATTCTCGAGGCAGTTTTTTATTTTCCAGTTTTTTCATCTTGTTGATCTCACGTTCCTGCTTCGAAATATATCCTTGATATTTTATTTCTATCTCTGCTTCTTCGGCCACATCCTTGTCTATTTCCTGTAATTCCGGATATATTGTTGACAACGAACGCATGGTAACTCCCGGCATTTTCAATAGATCTAATAAGCTTGACGGCCGATTCAACGAACCGATGCCTATCCTTTCCAATGCCTCTTGCTCAACATCTCCCTTTTTCATCACCTTTTTAGCAAGATCTTTCTTCAACTTGTCTATTGCTTGTATCTTTTGCCTGGTACGTTGAACCTGTGCTTCGCTGACCAGTCCAATTTCATATCCTTTCTCTCGAAGGCGCTGATCCGCGTTATCCTCTCTTAATAACAGCCTGTACTCGGCCCTGCTCGTCAATAACCTGTACGGTTCACTTGTTCCCTTTGTCACAAGATCATCTACCATCAAACCAATATATGCATCGGACCTCGACAACAAGAAACTACCTTTCCTTTTTACGAACCGTGCTGCATTGATACCAGCCAACAACCCCTGTCCCGCAGCTTCTTCATATCCTGATGTTCCGTTGATCTGGCCGGCAAGGAACAAACCCTTTATACCTTTTACTTCAAGTGAATGTTCCAGTTGTGTAGGTTCCACGAAATCATATTCAACTGCATAACCATACCGTACTATCTCGGCAGACTCCAGGCCTGGAATATTTCTTATCATGCGCTCCTGGACATCTTCGGGCATACTCGATGATATTCCATTCGGGTAAATAACAGAATAGGTCCTGTCTTCGGGTTCGAGAAATACCTGGTGCCTTTGCCTGTCCGGAAAACGCACAACCTTATCCTCTATTGAAGGACAATAACGAGGACCGATCCCTTCTATCTTGCCGGAGTACAAAGGAGACCTTTTCATGTTGTCTATGAGTAATTTATTGATATCTGTATTCGTATACGTAATGTAACACGAAATCTGGTCTTCAACTATCCTTTTGTTATCAAAAGAAAACGGCTTACAATCAGGATCGCCGCGCTCTTCCTGCAAATTCGAAAAATCTATTGTCCTTCCGTTCAGTCTTGCTGGTGTTCCTGTTTTCAATCTTCCCATTTTCAAGCCAAGGTTTACAAGAGAAGCTGAAAGCCTTGATGCCGGCGGCTCACCATACCTTCCTTCAGGCCAAACCTTATCTCCAACAAAACAAACTCCCTTGAGAAAGGTGCCGGTCGTCAGCACAACGGACTTGGAATTAAAGACACCGTGTTTGGAAGTATGCAGTTCGAAACCCCCTCTATCCCTATCAAGATATTCCACCTCGTCTTCGATGATATCCAATCCGGGCTGGCTTTCCAGGGCCTTCCTCATACGTTTCTCATAAGCTTTACGGTCTGCCTGTGCTCTTGTTGCCCTGACTGCCGGACCTTTTCTTGTGTTCAGCATCCTGTATTGTATTGCCGTATCATCTATGGCCTTTGCCATCTCTCCACCCAGGGCGTCTACTTCTTTTACCACCTGGCTCTTTGCCGTTCCGCCAATCGATGGATTGCAAGCCATATGTGCCACTCTGTGCTTTGAAATGGTTATTACAAGAGTAGTGCAACCAAGTCTTGCTGAAGCCAGTGCAGCTTCAACACCGGCATGACCGCCCCCGACTATGATAATATCCCATTTCATGTCGCTATTCCGTGTGATCCAAGTTATTGTTTCACGTGAAACAATGAGTCTTTCATGAGCCTGCTGCTACTTGCCGATACAAAACCTGGAAAAAATTTTTTCCAGCATAGCTTCCGTATAACTCCTGCCTGTCAATTCATCCATTATTTTTGCACCGCTTCTTAAATCCTCTGCAGCCATGTCTGTAGACTCTTCGTATCTAAATCTCATCAATGCACGGTTTAAGAAATCCTTAAGTTCTTGTAAAGCACCCCTATGACGCAGTAGCGCAATCGCGTGGTTCATGGGCTCAATTTTCTTGATTGCTTCCACGATTGCCCTTTTGAGTTCATCAATACCTTTTCCTTCAATTGCTGATATTTCTATTTTATTGCTTTCTCTGCACAATGTTGCTGCCGGTTCTTGTTGTTCGACAAGCCCCTTGTCTAACTTGTTTACTACTACAATTTTTCTCAATCCCTTTATATTCAATAATATTTCATTAAGCCCTTGCTGCCTTTCATTACTTCCGTCTATCACTATTATTGCAAGAAATGCTTTTCCAAATTCCCTTATCAATAAGCTTCGTCCCTTTTCCTCAAGATCCGTGGGGGCCTCATTCCATCCTGCTCCATCTACAAGCAACACCGGGTATCCACTGACAACCAGTTTTTCTCTAATCATATCCCTGGTTGTTCCTGGTTCGTCATGTACCAATGCCCTCTCTTCTCCCACCAGTTTGTTGAATAGTGTTGACTTGCCGGTATTAGCAGGTCCTACCAGAACGACTTCGAAACCATTGATGATCTTTTCATACCAGTCGCAAGACTCAATAAGTTGGTTGGTTCTCTCGATAATATCCCCTGTTCTTTTTTTCCAACCATCGATGTAGCTTGGGCTGATTGCCTCTTCCATGTCTTGTGGAAAATCCAATGACGCCTCTACTTCCATCAATATGGAAATCAATTTTTCCCTGATCTTTTCATAATCTCTATCCATTGTCCCGGACAGTCTTCTTCTTGCCAGATTTGCCGCCACCTCTGTTTCAGCATCTATCAAATCTCCAACCGCTTCTGCCTCGTTCAATGACAATTTGTTGTTTAGAAAAGCCCTTAAACTGAACTCTCCAGGCTCTGCAAGCCTGGCTCCGCTCGAAAGCACGATATCCAGTATCCTTAGAATGTTTTTTTCGCCTCCATGCCCATGTATTTCCAACATGTCCTGTCCGGTATATGATCCAGGTGCTTTGAAATTTATTCCAATAACCCTGTCAATGAATTCTCCACTTTCAGGATCAATCAAATCAGCAAGCACAGCTTTTCTGTCCGGCCATGAGAACCCTTTTAATGGTAACAATAATTTATCTCTGATATTATCTGAATCAGATCCAGATATCCTTACAACTCCAATTGCAGCCTTTCCTTTGGCGGTTGATATTGCTGCAATGGTATCTCCTTCTCTTTCATACAGTTTAACAATACTCCCTATTCTTGTTTTAACTCAACCGGCTCGATCATCTCCAGCAATGCTTCTTTATTTTCCTCAATATAGCGAGAAACGTCTTCCTCCTTTAAACAAAGATCATTCAATAACTCTCTGTAAAATCCGGAATCTTTCGTTAAACCGCTTTTCTCCAGAGCCAGCCACGCCAAGGCTGCTCCCTTTAACGGGTTATTACCCATACCTTTGCTCATCTCGATTAGTATCCAGGGACCAACAAAGGATCAATAAAAGAACTTCTTTTTGTCTGTTAGCTTTACTTTTCCTTCTTTGTTGACCATGAAAACCATAATAGTCTGTGAATCACCGTGATCTTTTATCGTAACCAGACTGTCCTCTGAAAGACCAACTACTTCCATTGCATGATTCACCTGACTTGGTATCACCTTTGTACTCTGCGCCCATGATACTGCAGCAACCGCTCCAACAACCAACATCATGACAGTTACCAATAAAGCAATTAATTTACCCCTTTTGGTTTCTTTCATCTCTTTCCTCCCTTATTCCAGCCTTTAACTTTCTTATTCCTCTTTTCCATCCTTTTCAGTCTATTAAATGCCTTGTAACATTTTAACAAGATCCACACAATATTAATTAGCGCTCTTGCCAAAATATCAGGCTCTTATCTATTCTCTCTCTTTTCTTTTTTTCTTTTTCTCTTGTCGGCTATCCTTTTCAATCTCTCTTCTCGTCTTTTCTTTGCCTCTTCTTCCATGCCTTTCAGGCGTTGCATCTGCTCCGAGCTGGCCTGGACCTTGTTCATCAACTTATAGAATATTCCATCTTTTGCCGGAGTATATTCGGGTTCGGGCATCTTCAACATCAATCCTTGATGTATTATCTGTAAAATGCTGTTAGCCAATATATAGAGTACGAGTCCGGATGGAAGCATAAACATCATGAAACCAAATACTATTGGCATCATCCACTGCATCATCTTTGCCTGAATATCATCTCCTGTGGTTGGAGTCATCCTCTGCGAAATTACCATTGCAATAACCAATAATATTGGAAGTACATAATATGGATCGGGCGCTGAAAGATCTTTAATCCATAAGCCCATTGGTTCTTGGTATAACTCTACTGCTGAAAACAATGCCCGCCATAATGCTATGTACACAGGCATTTGAATAAACATTGGAAGGCATCCGCCAAGTGGATTTACTCCTTCCCTTTTCATCAACTCCATCTGCTCACGTTGAAAGGCTTCTTTGTCATCTCCCAATTTTTCTTTCAATGCTTTTATCTTGGGTTGTATTTTCTTCATTCTGTTCATGGATCTATACATTTTCTGTGTTATAGGTAAAAGTATTATCTTAATCACAATTGTCAATAAGATAATAGCGATACCATAGTTTCCAAAAACAGAATAAAAGAATTGCATCAACACCAACATGGGAATTGCAATAAACCAGAACCAACCGAAATCTATTGATTTATCGAGACCTGCGTTCACTTTTTTCAACAAGTCTCTGTACTTTGGCCCTGCAAAGATTCTAAATTCGAATGATTTTTCCTCTCCCGGACCAAGTTTCAATTCAGGAAGTCTAAGTTCGCCCACAACCATCCTGTCATTTTTCAACTTGTAATTTACTATTCCATTGTAACCACCTTCCTTTGAAATCAAGGCCAGCATAAAGTAGTGCCTGTCTATTCCGATCCACTTGACATCTCCCTGTACCGGGCGGAGTTCTCTTATGTCATCGTCTTTTTGTGCTTCGATTAATTCATCACCAACAAGAAATTTCGGAGATGCAAGGTCGACCAATTTCCTGCCATCAGAATGTTCGGAACATCCCGAGGCACACCCACCACCGCCATTCCCTTCAAAATTCCTGAATCCTGAAATCGATATAATCGGTGTGCCCAGGTTTTTAGCACTATTTGAGCTATTTTTGACAACAATATTGTAATTGAATACATCTTTTTCCGATCCAACCGAAATTTTTTTACTAACCTCGAGACCATTACCTGAAGACCAAGAAAAATCTATCTCACCCGGGTTAGGTGTCGCTACATTGTATTCGCTCAAATAATCCAGTTTTTGTTCACCACCTTCGAGTTTAAAATTTAGTGGATAATCAGCAATATTTCTTCCTTGAACCAATTCCACGGGTTTGTTTCTAGTATCAAGGTAATTAGAAAGTACATAGCTCTTAAGCCTGCCACCGATCGTGGTGAATTCTATCTTATAATCAGGACCATTCACATCAACTATTCTCTCGGTAAGAGTCTTTTTCGAATTAACTTGTTTTTTTTCATCCGGGGTCTTTACATTTTTAACTTGTTTTTTTTCATCCAGACTTTTAACATTTTTTTTAATAACATTTTTTTTAATAACGTTTTTTTTAATAACGTTATTTTTAATAATATTATTCTTAGTTACTTTGGCTGTTTCTTCCTTTTTATTACCTGAACCTGATCCAAAAAGCAGTTCTATGGTGATAAATAGCGCAAAAGTTATCACGAGTATAGATATCCATCTTCTTTCCATTATAAATCACAAACCTTTCTGAATAACATTTTTCCCTCGTTTGAAAGGCACTGGATCATAACCGCCTGCTCCCAATGGATTACACCTCAACACCCTCCATATGGCTAAAACTGCGCCTCTTATCGCCCCATGAATTAAAATCGCCTCCCTTGCATAGTTCGAGCAAGTCGGGTAAAATCTACACTGCCTTCCAATAAAGGGACTTAAAAAAAACTGATATATATCTATAATAAATACCAATACCATCCGTGGCAACAATAACAGCTTCATTAACAATGACAAATTAGTGTCCTTTTTTTCTACTTGTTAAGAATATTTCTTTCAACATTCCTCTCATATTTTTACTTTCCTGCTTTGAAACCGGTCTTTTCACCATTATAATCAGGTCATGCCTCTCAACTACATTGGCGTCATTCCTTCTAAAGGTTTCCCTAATATTTCTTTTTATCCAGTTTCTTTGTACTGCATTGCCTACTCTTTTCGAAACAGAGATACCCAGTCTGGACTGTTTATCATGTAAATCTTTATTCATCATCTGTACCAAAATGATAGGTCCATAATATATCCTTGTACCAGCTTTCAGTACTCTCCTATATTCTTTTGATGATGTTAATCTTGAGTTCCGTGGAAGGCCCTCATTGTTTCTACGGGCATTGCCCAATTCACCGCACCATTACTTTTTTGTAACCGTTACGCTCAATTGGTATCTTCCTTTTGCCCGCCTTGCTTTTATTACCTTCCTTCCACCCCTTGTCTTCATTCTGGCTCTGAAACCGTGTACCCTCTTTCTTCTTATTCTACTCGGTTGATATGTCCTCTTACTCATTGTCTTCTTCTCCAATACATGTAGAAAAAATTCCAGTGAACCTAATTTCAAAGACTAGCAAATTTACTTTCCAAGACATCCATTGTCAAGCCATTACTCTTAATTCTGTGAATAAATTGCAATGTATAACAGGCCGGAGTAAGTCAACGCCACATTTGGGGCCGAAACAGTTCGATCTTCTACCAGGCAGGGCATTTTTCTTTTTTTTTAATAGGTTATCCACAGTTGTTGATATTTCTGTTGATATTTATTTCTTATCCTGCAATATTTTTCCTGGATTATTTTTGGTTCTTTTATGCAGGTACTTTAAGATGGTGGCACGAAAGTTTAGGAGTTCCAAGAATGGATGACCTCTGGAGCCAGGTCTTGAAATATTTGAAGGAAAGGTTATCCCCTTCGGATTTCAATACATGGATAGTTCCCATAAATCACGTTGACATCAGAGGAGACATAATTGATATATACGTTCCAAACAAGGATTTTGCGAATAGAATACTAAATAACTTCTATCAAATAATCACAAATGGTCTTTTTTCGGTTGGCGGCAAGAAATTCTATTTGGAAGTTTCTGTTGATGAAAATAATGAAAATGTAAGCGAGCCTGACCGTACGCTCGATCCTCCACCTTTTTTCAGGGGAATAAAAAGATTCACCTTTTCTACCTTTGTTGTGGGATCAAGCAACCAGTTCGCTCATGCTGCTTGTTACAATGTAGCAAACTCTCCTGGTGAAAACTATAACCCGCTTTTCATATACGGCGGTGTCGGTCTTGGTAAGACACACCTTCTAAATGCTATCGGTCATATGATAACCGAAAATCACCCGGACTGGAAAATATTCTACCTTTCTTCAGAACAATTTATGAATGAACTAATACAAGCTCTTCAATTTGAAAAGATGATAGACTTTAGGAGGAGATATAGAGAACAGTGTGACGTAATATTAATTGATGACATTCAGTTCATGTCCGGCAAGGATCGTACGCAGGAAGAATTTTTTCATACTTTCAACGCATTACACCAATCCGGAAAGCAAATAGTTGTTACAAGCGACCTTTTCCCGCAGGATATACCCGAACTTGAAGAAAGATTGAGATCAAGATTTCAATGGGGACTTATAGCTGATATAAAACCGCCTGAAATGGAAACAAGGGTAGCCATATTAAAAAAGAAAGCTGAAGTAGATAAAATTTTCTTACCTGATGATGTTGCAATATACATTGCATTAGAGATAAAATCCAACGTCAGAGAACTTGAAGGTTGTTTAACTCGCTTATTTTCTTATTCTAAAGTCATGAACAGTCCAATTACAAAAGACCTTGCCAAGCAAGTTCTGCGTGGCATCATCAAGGATAAACCACAAAAAGTATCAATCGAAAAGATACAATCCTTCGTATGTTCATATTTTGGCATAACAATTAAAGAACTTTGCTCCAATAGAAGAACAAAACAGCTTGTTTTTCCGAGACAAATAGCAATGTACCTATGCAGAAAAAATACATCCGCGTCTTTTCCAGAAATAGGCTCCAAGTTCGGCGGTAAGGATCATACCACTGTAATGTTTGGTGTAAAACGTATCGATAAATCAATAGAATCCGGCGATAACGAAGTTATTGACGTGATTGACTCAATTGAGTCTTCACTTGGTTTGAAGTAGTTTTTAAACTGTGGATAACTATATGTTAGTTAGCTTTAAAGAAAAAAATATATTACTTTCAAAGGCTATAAGAACCATTTTTGAAAAATGTCTTAATCACTTATTAAACAAATTATCAACAGTACATAAATTAATAATTTCAAGATCTTCATTAACTTTTCAACAAGATCTTATGTACTTATTAATAATGTATTACTGTATATATTTAAGTAATAACAATGTTTTTAAAACCTGAACAGGAGAAAAAAATGGAATTAAAAATTGCGAGAGATGAAATTTTACCACTGGTATCCAAGACACTTGGCATAGTAGAGAAAAAAACTACTATGCCCATTCTTTCCAACTTATACCTTGAAGCTACAAATTCAGGGGAAGTCGTTGTCAATGCAACCGACCTTGAAGTTGGAATCTCTGACAAATGTTCAGGTGAAGTCGTTAAACAGGGTTCTATCACAATTAGAGCCAAAAACTTCTATGATGTATTGAAGTCACTGCCTGATGAACCCATAGTGATATCTTCGGACACAGGAGATTGGATACATATCGAGTGTGGTAAAATAGAGTTCAATCTTGTTGGTCTACCTGTCGATGATTTTCCAAAGTTTCCCGAGATATCAACTATAGACTATATACAATTACCTCCGGCTGACTTGTCTGCTATGTTTCGAAAAGTATATTTTGCTGTTTCTACAGATGAAACACGTTATAATCTAAATGGTGTGTATATAAGAATAATAGATGGGAAACTTGTAATGGTTTCTACAGATGGGCATAGGTTATGTAAGATAGAGAATGATATAGAAATTAAAGATATTCCTGAATATCTCGATAAAGGTATAATACTTCCAAGGAAAGGAATATTGGAGCTTAATAAGATAATTGAAGAATATAAAGGTGATTCAATAAAGTTCAGTGTTTATGAAAATAATGCGTTTTTCATTATAGATCAATTAATATTTGTAATGAGAATTATAGATGGTGATTTTCCGGATTTCCATAAGGTACTTCCTGAAAGTTTTTCCTGCAAGGCAGTTATTGACAGAGACGTACTTGCACAATCGCTAAAAAGAATTTCAGTACTTTCATATGACAATGCCTGGGGTTTGAGATTGGTTTTTCGAGGTGATGAATTGGAGATACAGTCAAATAATCCCGATCTTGGTGAAGCAAAGGAGATTGTTTCACTTGGCAGCTATGAAGGGGATGAACTTACCATCGGCTTTAATTCAAAATATTTACTCGAGGCGATAAACGCGATGGACAATGGTGATATTGATTTAACCTTCACTGACGACCTAAAGCCCGGACTTTTCAAAAATTCAGGGGAAGATAATTACCTTTGTGTAATAATGCCAATGAGAATTTAATGTTATTTTTATTGCTTCAAAAAAATTGTAGAGAAGTAAGAGGTTTTTGATATGTCGGATGATTTCAAAGAAAAAGAAGGTCCAAATTCTTCAAACGACTATGATGCCGATAGCATAAAAGTATTAAAAGGCCTTTCAGCAGTAAGGAAAAGGCCGGGTATGTATATAGGAGATACGGATGACGGAAGCGGACTTCACCATATGGTATTCGAAGTTGTTGATAATAGTATAGATGAAGCACTTGGTGGATACTGCGATAAGATATCAGTTACTATTAATATCGACAATTCAGTTACTATCGAGGACAATGGAAGGGGTATACCTGTTGATGAGCATCCCACTGAACATAGACCAGCGGCTGAAGTAATAATGACGGAACTTCATGCCGGCGGGAAGTTTGATCATAGTTCTTATAAGGTAAGTGGAGGATTACATGGTGTAGGAGTATCTGTTGTCAATGCACTTTCTGAAAGATTAATGCTCGAAGTATTCAGAGATGGGAATGTATATCTACAGGAATATGAGAGGGGTAATCCAATAACCGGTCTCGATGTCGTGGGCACCACAAAAAGAAAAGGTACCAAAATTACATTTAAACCGGATGGAGATATTTTTTCAGATGTTGAATTTTCATTCAAAATACTTTCTTATCGTTTGAGGGAACTGGCATTTTTGAATCCCGGCCTCAAAATAACGATAACAGATGAAAGAGATGAAAATTTTGAAGAATTCTTCTATGAAGGAGGAATAGTTTCTTTTGTAGAATATTTAAATAGAAATAAGGTTTCCATCCATGGAAAACCAATTCTCCTGCATTTCGAGACAGAGGATAAAATAGTAGTTGATGCAGGCCTCCAATGGAATGATTCTTACCAGGAAAATATTCTTTGTTACACAAATAATATAAATAATCGAGACGGCGGCACTCACCTTGCCGGATTCAAGGGGGGATTGACAAGGTCAATAAATAATTACGTTTCCAACAACAACATGATAAAAGACAAAAAGACCAGTATCAGCGGCGAAGATTGCAGGGAAGGACTTACGGCTGTACTTGCTGTAAAAGTGCCTGATCCAAAATTCAGTTCACAAACAAAGGACAAACTCGTATCAAGCAATGTAAAAGGAGTTGTCGAATCTGCAATAAATGAAAACCTTTCTTACTATTTCGAAGAGCATCCTTCTGAAGCCAAAAAGATTATTTCAAAGGCTATTGATGCAAGTAGAGCAAGGGAAGCCGCAAGAAGGGCAAGGGAAATAACAAGGAGAAAAGGAGCACTTGATTCTGCTTCACTACCGGGTAAATTGGCTGATTGCCAGGAAAAAGATCCGGCGAGAGCAGAATTATTTCTTGTCGAGGGAGACAGTGCCGGCGGTTCGGCGAAGATGGGGAGAGATCGGAGAATACAGGCGATACTTCCATTGAGAGGAAAAATACTTAATGTAGAGAGAGCACGTTTCGATAAGATGTTGCAGAACAATGAGATAAGTACCATGATAACTGCGCTCGGCATGGGTATTGGAAAAGATGACTATGATATTAATAAATTAAGATATCATAAAGTAATAATAATGACCGATGCTGATGTCGATGGTTCACATATAAGGACACTTTTACTAACTTTCTTTTTTAGACAAATGCCTGAATTAGTAGAAAGAGGGCATCTTTATATTGCCCAGCCGCCTTTATACAGATTAAAAAGGGGTAAGGCCGAACGTTATATCTCAGACGAAAGTGAGCTTGAAGATGACTTATTGGAAAATGGAATAAAAGGAGTTAAATTGATTTTGAATTCGGAAAAAATAATTACCGGGTCGCGTTTAAAGACACTTTGTAAAAAAATAGAGGATTACAACAACCTCCTTGATATGATAAAGAGGAGGAGGGATCCGAGAATAATAGATGCAATCGTAAGAGAAACCGATATTGTGAAATCAATACTTATGGACGAAGAAAAACTGCATATAGAGTTGGAAAAAATGAGTGATTATTTAGAAAGAAGGCACCCTGATATTCTACCGCTGAAGATGTATTTGGAGGATGATGCTGAGTATGGATGTTTGAGTATAATATGTTCTACAAGAGTCAATGGAATAAACAAAGAAACATTAATAAATCATCCCTTTTTATCCTCTAGTGAGTTTAGGGAGTTAAAAAGAATTTCAGGAGATCTTAATCAAATCGGTGAACCTCCATATTGGTTGGAGATAGGAAATGAGAAGAGGGAAACCTTGGACATCGACGAGGTGTTGAAAGTAGTAAAGGAGCATGGACAATACAAGGCTTCCATACAGCGGTATAAAGGCCTTGGAGAAATGAATCCCGAGCAGCTTTGGGAAACGACTATGGATCCTGAAAAGAGAAAACTCCTGCAGGTAAAGATCGAGGATGCTGTAGAGGCTGATCAGGTTTTTAGTCTACTAATGGGTGATTCAGTGGAACCCAGGAGGAATTTCATCGAGAAAAATGCGCTCAATGTCAGGAACCTCGATGTCTGATTTGGAGATTATGGTTTATGAGGAGTAAAATAATAGCTACAGGAAGGTATATTCCGGAAAGACTGGTTACCAATGAAGACCTCTCGAACATGTTCGATACGAGTGATGAGTGGATTAAAGACAGAACAGGAATAGAACAAAGATACTATATAAAAGATGAAATGGGTGCCTCGGATATGGCCTTCAATGCATGTGAAAATGTATTCAATGAAGGAATTGTTAAGAGGGAAGATATTGATTTTATTATTTTTGCTACATTGAGCCCGGATCATACGTTTCCAGGTTCCGGTTGTTTTTTGCAGGGAAAACTTGGATTGGCGGATGTTCCATCAATGGACATACGCAACCAGTGTACCGGTTTCTTGTACAGTTTAAGAATGGGCGATTTGCTGATCAAGAGCGGTGATTATAAGCGAGTGCTTATCGCAGGGGCTGAAGTTCATTCCACCGGCCTTGATTTTTCAAACAATGGTAGGGACGTGACTGTTCTTTTCGGTGACGGCGCAGGTGTTGTGGTACTTGGTCCTTGTGAAGATAATGAAGGTGGATTTTTATCATTTGCATTACATTCTGACGGAACTCACGCAAAGGACTTGTGGCTTGATTGTCCGGGAAGCAGGTACACACCCAGCAGAATAAATAAAACCATGATAGACGAAGGAAGGCATTTCCCTAAAATGAACGGACGGAGAGTTTTTTCACACGCGGTCAAGAAAATGCCGGAAGTATTGATGGAAGCTCTTGAATCATCGGGGACTGATTTAAAGGAATTGGATTTGATTGTACCACATCAAGCAAACAAGAGAATTAACGAGAAATTCGCAGAAATGTTGGGCATTTCTTTCGGGAAGGTGTATAGCAACATCGAGAGGTATGGAAATACTACAGCAGCATCTATTCCAATTGCATTAGATGAACTTCGAAGACAAGGAAGATTAAAAAAAGGTGACATGATTGGATTGGTGGCTTTCGGCTCTGGATTCACGTGGGCCGCATCAATAGTCAAGTGGGTATAACATAACGTAATAACTATAGATATTTATTCCAATAAAGTAGGAAATCCATATTGACACACGCGCGCGCGATCGCTATATTACATGCGCGTAAGAAGGCCTTTATGAAAAAATAAAGGGAAAGATATGGATGGAAGCGAATTAGAAAAAGCAGGAAGAAGGTATCCGGTATCAATAGAAGCGGAGATGAAATCTTCGTACATGGATTACGCCATGAGCGTAATAATCGGAAGGGCGCTCCCTGATGTACGTGATGGTCTCAAGCCTGTGCATAGGCGAATACTGTACTCGATGTATGAACTGGGAAATGAGTGGAACAAGCCATATAAAAAATCGGCCAGAGTGGTCGGAGATGTAATAGGAAAATACCACCCACACGGAGATGCAGCAGTCTATGATGCGCTTGTAAGAATGGCTCAGGATTTCTCCATGAGGATGCCGCTGGTTGATGGACAGGGTAATTTCGGATCAATAGACGGCGACCCGCCGGCAGCAATGAGGTACACAGAGGTTCGAATGGCCAAGGTAGCACAGCAATTGCTGGCTGATTTGGCCAAGGAAACTGTTGATTTCGTTCCCAACTACGACGGTACACAAAAGGAGCCATTGGTTTTGCCGACCAGGGTTCCTAATTTATTGGTCAACGGTAGTTCAGGTATTGCTGTTGGAATGGCAACCAATATACCTCCGCATAACCTGGTGGAAGTATGTGACGCAGCAATCATGCTGATAAAGAAACCATCTATTACCTTAGATGAACTAATGGAGATAATTCCCGGGCCCGATTTTCCAACCGGGGCCTTCATTTATGGAAGGGCAGGCATAAAGGAGGCCTATACGTCAGGCAGGGGTGTAATTAAACTTAGGGCCAGAGCATTTATTGAAAAGGAGAAGCATCTAGACAAGAAAAAGATAATAGTTACAGAAATCCCGTTTCAGCAGAATAAGGCGAGACTGATAGAGAAAATAGCGGAACTCGTTAAAGACAAACGTATCGAAGGAATATCAGATGTAAGAGATGAATCCGACAGGGAAGGCCTAAGGGTGGCTGTCGAGCTGAAGAGGGATGCTGTTCCGGAAGTAGTATTGAACCAACTTTTCAAGCACACATCCCTGCAGACATCTTTCGGCGTGACAATGCTGGCAATAGTAGGGAAGAGGCCCAAGGTCATGGGCCTGAAGGAAATGCTCCATGAGTTTGTACAGCACCGCCGGGAGGTGGTGACCAAGCGATGTATATTCGAATTGAGAAAGGCAGAGGAAAGGGCTCATATACTTGAAGGGTTGAAAATAGCCCTTGAGAATATCGATGAAGTAGTCGCTCTTATAAAGAAGGCGTCAAGCGTTTCAGATGCAAGGGAAAGCTTGATGCAAAGATTTTCTCTAACAAAGATCCAGTCCCAGGCGATACTGGATATGAAACTCCAAAGACTTACTGCTTTGGAGCAGGATAAGCTAATCAATGAATATAACCAGGTACAGGAAGAAATAGCCAAACTAAAGAAAATACTTGCGGATGAAAGGTTGCTCTTCGAAATCATAATCAATGAATTAAAGGAGGTGAGAGACAAGTTCGGAAACGATCGAAGGAGTGAGATTATCGATGAAGAAGGTGAATTATCCGTAGAGGATCTGATTGCAGAAGAGGAAATGGTGGTAACGGTCTCCCATCAGGGATATATCAAGAGGAATCCCATCAGCATGTATAGGGCACAAAGGCGCGGGGGAAGGGGAAAGACCGGTATGGCTACAAAATCAGAAGATTTTGTAGAGGATCTTTTCATTGCAACTACACACAGTTATATATTGGTATTTACCGATCTCGGACGAGTATATTGGTTGAAGGTTCACGAAATACCCCAGGCAGGCCGGGCTGCAAAAGGAAAGGCCATAGTAAACCTTGTCAACCTGCAGAAAGGAGAGAATGTATCGGCTATTTTACCTGTAAAGGCATTCGAGGAGGACCATTACGTCCTTATGGCAACTGAAAATGGAATAATAAAAAAGACAAAACTTATGGCCTACTCGAATCCCAGGTCTACCGGCATTGTTGCTGCTTTGTTGGACAAGGGAGACCGCCTGGTCTCTGTTAGATTGACCGATGGATCGCAAGATGTATTCCTGGGCACCATGAAGGGCAAGTCAATACGTTTCAGGGAAGAACAGGTCCGTGACACAGGAAGGGCAACCAGGGGAGTTAAAGGCATAGAATTGGAACAAGGAGACAAAGTTGTGGGCATGGGGGTATTTGAACCGGGTTCGGATTTAACTATATTGACTGCATGTCGGCGTGGATATGGTAAACGTACGGTAATAAGTGAGTACCCGGTCCAGTCAAGGGCGGGAAAGGGTGTAATAACCATCAAAACCACGGAGCGTAACGGCAAGGTCATAGGTTTTCTCAAGGTCATGGAAGAGGACCACATTATGTTCGTTACGAGGTCTGGTGTTGTAATGCGTACGATTGCCTCTGATATCTCCAAGATTAGCAGGAATACACAAGGAGTAAGGCTGATAAAACTCGATGAAGATGACGAGCTTGTTGCATTGGCGAGGTTGGCTGAAAAGGATAATGGTGCCGAAGAGGGTGAGAATGGTAATGACTGATATAGATTACTAAAAGGTGTAGGTAAAGGAGCACAATCAGACGATATGTATGGAAAATCAGCATATTTATTATTGCAATTCTTGCTGATATTTTTTTCCTTGGGTAATTCATCTTGTTCCAAGCCTGGAGAAAAGCAACTGGCGCTTGCGTCCTCGCTCGCTTTCAAGGGTGAATATACAAAGGCAGTACAAGCATACGATGCTGCTTTGAATAAACTGCCGAAGGCGGCTTATTATCAGCGTGTTTCCGCCAACCTGCGGGCAGGGGAACTTTCAAGATTATTTTTGAAAGATTACAGGCGAGCTATTTCTTATTTCCGCAAGGTTAGGGAATTAGACAAGGGCGAGCTTGGATTCAAGGCCAGGGTTGCGATTGCCGAAATCATGAGATTCGATCTGGGTGATATAAGAGCGGCGATTGTGGAATACCAAAATCTGGTCAAGGCATATCCCGGACATCCGAACCTGGCAAATTACCAGTTGGAGATAAGCCGATGTTACAACAGCATCGGGGACCATCGCCAAGCCAGGGTTGAGGCCGAAGTCGTAAGGAAAAGGTACAAAGGAACAAGGTTAGAACAACAAGCGGTAATCCTGATCGCCGACAGCCTGTCGCTGGATGGAAACACCAGGGCAGCTATAAAGGAATATGAAGGTTTTTTAAAAAGATTTCCAGACAGCCGGTATATTGCAGATGTAGCATTTTCACTTGCGAATTGTTATGAAGATCTTGGGGAATCCGATCTGGCCCAAACAAGATTGGCTGAAATTGCTGCAAAAATCAGGAATCCCAAGATGATTGAAAAAAAGATGCAAAGGATCAAGGCCAGGGCCAGGAATATGGGAAGATGATATTAGGAGAAATTTACTCCTAATTACTGATTGACACGTAGGACTCATTATGCTAGCTAGTCCGAACGATGAAGATGGCAGGAATTCCGATTCCCATGTTAATGAATCAAAAGCACAATACAAGGGCTTGCAATACATTGCCTTGGGTACAGAAATTGCCTTTACCGTTGCAGGGTCTGCGTGGTTAGGATGGTGGCTCGACAAGAGATTCGGTTCAGGGCCCTGGTTGCTCTTGTCTTTGCTTTTGCTTGGCGGAGCATCTTCAATGTTTATGCTTTTTAAGCTGGCGTCCAAGCTGTCAAAAGAAGATGATGGCTGAATAAAATGATGCACGGCAGAAGGAATAGATGGCGGTTTTTTTCATGACAAATTTCGTAGGGTTGGAGTGAAAAGATGGGGCATCATTGGACATGGTACTCCCTTGTTCCGGGACTTGACAAAGTACCGGCCCACGTTACCGGCGCAGCAACGGTTTTAGTGTTACTAACAATAATTTCTTTGGTAGTACGAAGGAAATATGCGGCTTCGGACGGTACAATTCCAGACCAGGGAATTTCGTTAAGATCAATAGCGGAAGTCAGCATTGAAAAGTTGATCGACCTTACCGAGGGTGTTATCGGAAAGGAGGGGAGAGACTTTTTCCCATTTCTGGGGGCACTTTTCATTTATATATTTATATCGAATATGATGGGCTTGATACCGGGCTTTCTGCCTCCTACCGACAGTCTGAATACAAACGGGGCTTGTGCAATAATAGTTTTCATATATTACAACTACCTGGGCTTTAAGAAAAACGGTGCATCTTACCTGAAACACTTCACTGGTCCTATTTGGTGGCTGGCGATCTTGATGATACCAATCGAGATAGTAGGGCACCTTGCAAGGCCGTTTTCATTGTCTGTTCGTCTTTTCGGCAACATAAACGGCGATCACATGGTGCTTTCAATCTTTACAGACCTCACCAAGTTGGTAATACCAGTGGCTTTTTATGCGCTTGGGCTTTTTGTGGCATTCATTCAAGCCCTGGTGTTTACGCTGTTGAGCATGGTCTATATCAATATTTCAATTAGTCATGAACACTAGACAAGCCGGATCGGGGTAAAGCGGTGGCACAGGATGGTAGAGAGAGAGAAGAGGATGCCGCAACGGCCGTCGATCCTTTTACGTTCTTTTCACTCTCCATGAAAGGAGGAGAATAATGAATCGTACGAAGATGTTCTGGGGTTTTCTGTTTGCATTGCTTGTCATGGCATTTTCAGGCGTAGCACTGGCAGGTGAAGGTGGAGCGGCAGCGCTGGAGGTGCAGACCTGGATAGCTATTTCCGCACCCTTTGGTATTGCAATCGCCGCCTTTGGAGGGGCCTTTGGCCAGGGCCGGGCCGCAAGCGCGGCTTTGGAAGGTATTGCGAGGAATCCAGGCGCTGCTTCAAAGATTCAAACACCAATGATTATTGCTCTGGCCCTGATAGAATCTCTCGTTATCTATGCATTTGTAATAGCCATCATGTTCACTCTCAAGGTTGGATAAAACACCATATTTACTTTCTACTGGCCCCATTCTGATTTTTCCGCAAATTTCTTGTGTTATAAAAGCATGTTGAGGTAACGACCCGTATAAGAATTATCACAAGCGGCGATTTCCTCGGGCGGGCCGCTCTTTACGATCATGCCCCCTCGATCTCCTCCCTCTGGTCCAAGGTCTATAATCCAGTCGGCGGTCTTTATGACCTCGAGGTTGTGCTCGATGATTATGACGGTATTACCCTTGTCGACCAGCTTATGCAGCACATCCAGAAGATTTCGAACATCGTGGAAATGCAGTCCTGTTGTCGGCTCATCAAGTATATAAAGAGTCCTGCCGGTCCCTCTTTTCGACAGTTCCCTTGAGAGCTTGATTCGTTGGGCTTCGCCTCCGGAAAGCGTAGTTGCAGATTGTCCGAGCTGAATATAACCAAGGCCCACATCCTCAAGCAGGGCGAGTTTCTTTTCTATGGCCGGGACATTGGTAAAGAGTTCTTTTGCTTGACTGACAGTCATCCGAAGCACTTCTGCAATGTCGAAGCCCTTATATTTAATGTCCAGGGTTTCACGGTTGAACCTGGAACCCTTACATTGTTCACATCGAACGTAAACATCGGGAAGGAAGTGCATCTCGATCCTTATGGTTCCGTCTCCTCTGCATGCCTCACACCTCCCCCCCTTTACATTGAATGAAAACCTGCCCGGGCCATATCCCCTGGCCCGTGATTCAGGTAAACTTGAGAAAAGCTCTCTTATTGGAGTGAACACCCCTGTGTAAGTAGCTGGGTTAGACCTTGGAGTCCTTCCGATAGGGCTTTGGTCTACATGTATTACCTTGTCCAGGTAGCCGGCTCCTTTTATTGATTCGTAATAGGCTGATTTCTTTAAAGAGCCGTGTGCGGCCGATCCACGAAGTTTTTTTGAAAGCACGGGAGAAAGCGCGGGATATAGTGTATCAAGAACCAAGGAACTCTTACCGGAACCTGATACTCCTGTTACGGCAATGAAACAACCAATGGGAAAGGTAACGTCGATATGTTTCAGGTTGTTCCTACAGGCTTTTTCAAGCTTAAGAAATTTCCCTGCAGGTTTTCGCCTGACCTTCGGTAAATCGATTTTCAGTCTGCCGGAAAGGTATTTTCCTGTCAGGGAACGAGGGTTTTTTTCAATTTCACTTGGAGTTCCCTGGGCCGTAATTTTCCCTCCTGATTCACCGGCTCCGGGTCCGAGATCGATTACATGGTCGGCTTTCCTGATAGTATCCTCGTCGTGTTCGACCACAACAACGGTGTTACCAAGATTCTTTAGATTTTCCAGGGTATCGAGTAGCCTGGAGTTGTCCTTTGGATGCAGTCCAACCGATGGTTCGTCGAGCACGTAGAGGACTCCGACCAAGGCAGAACCTATCTGGGTTGCGAGGCGTATCCTCTGTGCTTCTCCTCCGGACAGCGAGGCCGTGGGTCTGTCCAAGGTGAGATAGTCAAGGCCGACATTTGACAGGAAGCCCAAACGTTCGGTGATTTCCTTTACCGGTCTTCTGGCTATTTCTTTTTCTCTTTGTTTTAAGGGAAGCTTTGAAAGGAATTCGATTGCGCCGGATACGGGCAATGCCGCGATTTCAGCAATGTTCTTACCGCCGATAAGCACACTCAATGCTTCGGGTCTAAGCCTTTTGCCTGTACAGGCGGGACAAGGTTCGAGGCTCATGAATTTTTCTATTTCTTCCCTGGCCCTTTCGGATTCGGTTTCCCTGTGTCTTCTCTCCATGGATGGAATGACTCCCTCGAAAGAACGGATGAATGTATGTCCCTGCCCCATTCTTCCGCTGAGTTTGAATTTGAATACTTTCGTACCAGACCCATTGAGTATGGTTTCCCTGGCCTTTTTTGAGAGATCCTTCCACCTTGTGTCCAGGTCGATGCCCATTGTTTCAAACATTTGTTTTACATATTCACTTCCAGGAAAGGCCCAGGGAGCTATTGCACCCTGTCGAAGGGTCAAATTCGGATCAGCCACCACTTTTTCCGGATCCACACTCATCCTGATTCCAAGGCCCTGGCACAGTGGGCATGCGCCGTGAGGACTGTTGAACGAAAAGGTTCTTGGCTGGAGCTCAGGGAAAGAAACGCCGCAAACAGGACATGCGAAGCGTTCACTAAGCAGAATCGGTTCCCGGTTTTCAGGTTCGGCGAGAACCAGTCCATCAGAGAGCTTAAGGCAGGTTTCAAGGGAATCGGCGATTCGGCTGAAAGAATTATTTTTTATCTTTAGGCGATCTACGAAAATTTCAATAGTATGTTTTTTTTTCTTATCCAGCTCTATTTCATGTTCCAATGGAAAAATTTTTCCATCAATTCTTGCCTTGACAAACCCCTGTTTTCGAAAGCTCTCTAGTTTTGTCTTGTAATTTCCCTTTCTGTCTCTCACTACCGGTGCAAGCAGGTCCAGCTTTGTGCCGGTTTCAAGTTTCATGAGCATGTCCGTCATTTCCTGAATGGTCCAGTGCTCTATCTTTTTACCGCATTTCCAGCAGTAGGGAGTACCTACTCGTGCAAAGAGCAACCTCAAATGATCATATATTTCAGTGGCAGTGCCTACAGTAGACCTCGGATTCTTGGATACGCTCCTTTGTTCTATCGAAATTGCAGGAGAAAGGCCCTCCACCAGGTCCACGTCCGGTTTATCCATCTGCTCCAGGAATTGTCTTGCATAGGCGGATAGGGATTCTACATACCTTCGCTGTCCTTCTGCGTACAGCGTATCGAAAGCAAGGGAACTCTTGCCTGACCCTGAAACACCTGTTATGACAACTAATTTGTTCCTCGGGATATTCACGTTTATGTTTTTTAGATTGTGTTCCCTTGCACCGCGAATAACTATTTGCTTTTTCTCTGTCATTGCCAAAAGGGTATCACGGATGCCGTGATTTTCTCCTGGATGCGATTTCAATTGCGAGTGAAATCGCCATTTTCATGGACGTGGGATCCGCTGAATTTTTGTCCGCCAGGTCATACGCAGGACCGTGAGATGGCGATGTCCTGACGATTGGAAGATTCAATGTAATGTTTACAGCAGTGTTGAACTCCAGCGCCTTCAATGGAGCAAGACCCTGGTCGTGGTAACACGCAAGGACAGCGTCGAAACGGTCGAGCGCAGAAGGGGTGAACAAGGTATCTGCAGGAAACGGCCCTTTGATATCGACCCCGATTGCAACAGCATCCCTGACAGCAGGAACCAGTTTTTCTATTTCTTCCCTTCCGAATCTGCCCGAGTCACCTGCATGCGGGTTCAGGCCGGCAAGCGCTATAGATGGTGATTCTATTCCCAGGTCATGTTTCAGCCCCTTGTTCAGGGTCTGGATGGACTCCAAGGTTTTCGGCCTGTCAATAAGAGCCGGTACGTTACCAAGGGCAACGTGGGTCGTCAAAAGCGCTACACGGGCCTTTTTTCCTGCAAGCAACATCATGGGTGAATCTGCACCGGTAAGTGTAGCAAGAAGCTCGGTGTGGCCGGGCTCGTTACGACCGCATATTTCAAGGGATCTCTTGTCAATCGGTCCGGTCACCATGGCTTGAGCTTTTGCCTCCATGCAAAGACCGGCTGCTTCTTTTATCCAGTCTATTGTTGTACCTGACGACTCTGGAGAGAAGAATCCGGGCCTGGTATTACCCGAACAAGCCCTGTGCAGAACAAATATCTTTTTTCGTGTGTTTCTTGTTTCCTCGATAGAGTCGATGCGCTCGATTGCCGATTCCATTCCGATGCGCCGGGCCATCTTGTCGATGATGTCGGCATCACCCAAAATAACCGGGGTAAAATCAATATCCGGAGCTACAAAGATCTCGGCCAGAGCCTTTAGTGCAACTTCTGCTCCAATGCCTGAGGGCTCGCCCTGGGTTATGAGTAGCCTGGGCATCAAACGACCTTCAAAGTTTATATTCTATCTGGACTTTTTTCTTGATTTCATCCAGCCATGCCTTGAGCTTCTTGTCTACTTCAATATTAAAGAGTTTCTGTTTTATCTTATCACGTTCGGACTTGTCAGGGTTTGCTACCTGGCGCCGTTCCAGCACCTTGATTATGTGTATTCCATAAGCTGTTCGAACAGGGCCTGATATTTCTCCAGGTTTAAGAGCAAAGGCGGCTTTTTCAAAAGCCGGTACCATTTGACCCTTCTTAAAGAATCCCAGGTCTCCTCCCTTGGGACCGGAAGGACCTTGGGAATACTTTTTTGCAAGTTCGGTAAAATTTTCCCCTTTTCGTGCAAGGGCCGCAATTTGTTTCGCCTTTTTTATCGTGTCCTGTACTTCCTTTTCAGAGGCATTTTTGGGAAGGGTAAGCAATATATGTTGTGCATGGACTTCTTCTTGTCCCTTTGAGATATTTTGGGCAATGTAGTTTTCTATGTCTTCATCAGAGATCTTGACCTGGCTCTTGATTTTCATATTTATCAATTTCAGTCGTGCCAGTTGTTTCCTGACCTGCTCCCTGTAAGTTTTAAGGGACTGTCCTTGCTGTTCCAGGAAAGATTTCAGCTTGGACATATCGAGGTTGTTTCTTTGCAGTATATCTTTGACAGCCAGGTCCACCTCGTGATCGCTTACCTTTATTCCGAGCTTTTTCAATTGTTGATTGAGTAACCGCTTGTTTATTAGCTGGTCCAATATTAATTCTTTCAGGTTTTGCTCTTTTTCAGCTCTCTTGTCAGGATCGCTAATAGACTTGAGGTTATCCATAAAAGGAGCCATTGCATTTTTCATTTCAGATAGGAGAATTGGTTCACCTTCGACAACTGCTATTACCTTGTCGATGAGTTCCTCGTTATGTTCGCTTGCATAAGTGATTTGCGGCAAAACCAGGATTATTATTGCTGAAAATATCTTTTTGGGAATAGCAGGCATCTTGTTGCTCATTTCATTGCACCTCTTGCTTTTTCAAAAATGTTTCTATGACCTTGGGTTGTTTGAGGATCTTGTGACTTGAGAGCACCTCTGCAAGAAATGATTTCCTTTGTGCTTCGGCTTGCTTGGCCTCCAGGAGTCTTCTGATTTTGTCTCTTACCTTTGCAAGCGGAAGTATGGTGGGCTTGGTTCTGTCCACCACAAGGAACAGGTGGTACCCGTAGTCGCTCTCAACCACATCGGAAACTTTGCCCAATTTGGCCGAGAAGGCAATTTCATCAAAAATTTTGGGCATTACGCCTCTTTCAAAGTACCCCAAATCTCCTCCAAGAGCACTGTCGGGCGTAGTGGAATACTTTTTCGCAGCCTTGGTAAAATCCAGGCCGGAGAGTATTTCTTCCCTGATTTGACGGGCCTCCTCCCTTGTCGGCACGAGGATTTGGCGCATTCTCGCTCTTTCAGGCTCCTTGAACTCATCCTGATGTCTATTGTAATAATTTTCTACGTCCAGCTCGTTTATCGGCTTTTTCGTATGTTTTATAACAGAAGAAAGCAGTCTTTGTATGGTCAGTCGATCACTTAAATGCTCCTTGAGATCTTGTTGATTTATTCCCCTTTTCAGTAAGAGCAACTTGAAATTGTCGGATTTGTAAGCGGATTTGAGTTCCGACAGCGCCTTGTCAACCTCTTGTTTTGAAACGATTATATTTCTTTTTTTCGCTTCTTCGAGCAAAACCCTGCGTTCCACCTCTTGATCCAGGAAATTCAACATCAATATCTTTTTTGCCGAGGTTTTTGTTAGAGGATCGAGATCGGCGCCGGGGCCGTTGCTTTTAAAAGAGCGAAGGAAATCGTCGAGAGTTATTTCGTGGCCGTCGACCATGGCAACGCATGGTTGCTCCTCGGTTGAACCCTTGTCTTCATCGTGCTCCAAGCATCCCGGGGATACGAACAATAAATTAAATGCCGTAAAAACAATAATCCGCGAAAATCCACGTAAGAAGGGGTAACTCAAGCGGTTATCTCGAATGAAAAAATTTGCCAAGCTCTACTTTGTTTTTTTTGCAGGCACATGAACTGCAGGAGCAGCTTTTTTTACCTGAATTTTTGCTCCTGCCTTTTTTACAGGAACGACCTTCAAGATTGCCTTACCTGTCTTCTTTGCAGGAGAAACGTGGTTCATACCGCGGGTTGTGTGTGCTTTTTGTGCTTTGCCGGGTGTAGGAACAGGCCTGGGCAACGGTGAATGCATCGGTCTCATCATGGGAGGTCTGACTCCCTCGATCTGTATCGTTCCAAGCAGCTTCTCATCTATTTTTATGTTGGCCTTGTGCTTTAGGTCTTCAAGGAACTGTTTGAATAGTTCTTTTCGCTTCTTGCGGTAAAGCGTGCTCTTGATGGTTGCCCTCACCTGTTCAAGCGTCCTGTGTATCGCCTTGCGTTTGGCGGTCAGTTGAATGATGTGAAAACCCTTTTCGCCCTTGATGATGCCGGATATGTCATTTACTTTTGCCAATTTGAATGCAGCTTCAGCAACCGCCTTTTCAACACTCCCGCCCTGTTCGGGCATGGCAAAGTATCCCAAGTCTCCTCCCCTGTTCTTCGTACGGTTATCTTCGGAATATTTTCTTGCCAGCTTTACGAATGCCTCTGGATCCTTTCTTTGTTTTTTAAGCAGTTTTATAACTTCCCTTGCCTTTTTTTTCGCGTTCCTTACGGCCTTTTTATCCTTAAAATCAGTTACCTGGAAAAAGATATGTCTCGCTCTGACCATCTCGGGCTTGTTGTAGTCCCGTTCATGCTCCTTGTAGTAACTCTCTACTTCCTGATCTGTAATGTCTTCGGGTTTCAACTTGTTTTCGAAGATCTGTCTGGTGAGCTTTTGTATCATGACCTGTTTCATCGTGCGAATTACGTCGGGATCTTTATCAAAGCCTTTCCTGGCCGCTTCGCGGGCCTGGAGTTCGAAACGTATCATGTTTTCCAGGAACTCTTTCTTTTTTCGAGGAGTGTTGTACCTGGCCCTGATATAGGGCGACTGTCTGTTCATCCTGGCCTTGAAATCGCCGACTGTGATTACCTGGTCGTCGATTACAGCCAAAACCTTGTCGTCACCTTGGCCCGCACCAAGTTTGGCAGGTGTCTTTTTCTTGGTTTTGTTTTTGTTTCCAGGCTGACAGCCGGAAGCAACCACAAAAGCGAGTAAAAAAGAAAGAGAAATTTTTAATATGCGCATCATCACCCTCCTGTCAAAAAAGGCCTTTTCGACCTATTTTCTCCAAAACAGGATCGTTACCACACAGCCTTGGACCATACAAGAATTTTTTATGTGCCAAAGTAAATCGCTTTGTCAATAAGGACCGGCATTTTTCATGTATGATTGGTCCCAACCAAATAGTTGTCAATCCCGCCGATCCTGTGACATATTTAGGTTTATGAAGAGATGTCCGGTTTCACAGGTCTCCAGGTGGAATGGAACTATCAACAGGGCATGCTTCTTTTTTCTTTGCCTGTTTTTTGCGACAGGGCTGTCGTGCACGGGTCAGAGGCACGTATTGAAATCCAACCTGAAAGTAACACATTTCATCCCCTTGGAGGACATGCCTCAAAACCGGAAAGAGGACAAGCACTCCCCGGTTGTCAAGGTCCTGCCGGTTGAAAAACCGAACCGGACCTACAGGATAGACGGCATTTTGCCCGAACAGGCAAGAGACCGGTCCTTTGGCACAACCCGGCCCAATAGACAGGCCCAAAAGGTTCCTCCTTTGCCTGCAACGTACCTTGCCGCAGGAGCGGGCGACGGACCCTGGCAAAGGTACCTGGGAGAAGTGGCCGCATACCTGGATTCACCGGCCAGGGGAGATGGGCCATACCTGCTTCGGCTCAGGGCTGCAATCGATTCCGAGAGGTGGATGGCTTTGAGCGGCAAGAGCAGGCCGCTTTCAGATGCTGTAATCGACAAGATGAACGACGTGATGGCCGGGATCGACCAGAGACTTTCCACGTCCATGTCCCTGGGCACGTACAGCTTTAAGAATTACGATCCCTATGCCATGGGGGGGCCCCCGCTTTCAGGGCCTTTTGTATGGCCCCTTGAGAGAATGCATATAACGTCTCCTTTCGGGTTCAGGCGAGATCCGTTTTTGGGTACGACCAAGTTCCACGATGGAATAGACCTTTCTGCGGTTCCAGGCACCATCGTGCATGCTGCGGCAGATGGCCGGGTCATACACGCCGGGAAAAAGGGTCTTTACGGCCTGGCAGTGATATTGGATCACGGCGACGGTCACAGAACTCTGTACGGGCACATGGAGACAGTATTGGTTCATATAGGTGCATATGTGAGGAGAGGGGATCCTCTTGGCCAAGTAGGATCGACCGGAAGGTCCACTGGACCACACCTGCATTTTTCTGTGTATTACAGGGGAAGGGCTATCGATCCGCTGGAGGTTCTGCCCGGGCTGTTGAAGTAGAAACCGGGAAAGTTGAGCAGGCAGGCAGGTTACAAATTGGGTGTAATGAAAACGCGCAGTCTCTTGAACGACATGTTTTTTGCGGTCCTGGTAGTCTTGGCCGCATGTTCAATGGGAATTGTCTTCAACCTTTCTTCTGCAGCCGGAATCGATCCCTTCGCATCCTATCAAGGATACGGCCCCGCCCCCTTGCCCACCAAGGACAATCCGCATCCGTACCCGCCTGTAGGATTACATTCTCCCATATCCGTGGAGCAGGCGCTGAAGGTATATGGACATGCCTTGTTTGTAGATGCACGAAGCAAGGCGGATTTCGACCAGGGTCATGTGCCTGGAGCGGTCAATGTTCCCTATTCGATAATGCGGCTCATGCCCAAGGAGCAGGGGGGGGGATACAGCGAGGAAGAGCTTGAGCTTCTTAAAAAGGCTTGCCTGGTAATAGTTTACGATTCCGGGGACGGCAGCGCTGAATCACTTCATGCCGACCTAAAATCCGTACTCCCGGTTTTCAGGGTCCTGGACAAGGGCATAAGAGGGTGGAGGCAGGCAGGTGGGCCCTTTTGGCAAAGACGGGAATAATAGTCGGCCATGAGCGGGAATATGAAATCGAGATTTCAAGTTGTTCTGTCACACCCTTTGTTATTGCTCCTCTTGAGGTTGTTCTTGGCTTTTGTATTGATTGGTGCTGCTTGGCCCAAGATACTGTGCCCGGCTTCTTTCAGCGTGTCAGTTGCCGCCTATAGGGTTGCCCCTGCCTCTATTATTAACCTGGCGGCCGTGTGCATTCCCTGGATAGAGTTTCTCACCGGGCTCGGCCTGCTGGCTGGTTACAGGACAAGGTCTTTCGCTGTCCTCACTGTTCTGCTTATGACACTGTTTTGCGCGGTGATAGTGCTTGCCCTCGCAAGGGGCGTGACTGCAGAATCTTGCGGTTGCAATGTGCCCGGCTTTTCCGAGGAACTGGGCCCGGGTACTTTGGCAAGAGATGTCCTGTTTTTATCGGCGGCACTTTACCTGGTGTTTTTCAAGGGCGGCAAATGGTCGTTGGACCGGATTATCAAGAGCTAGAAATTCCGATCCGTGCAAAAACGGGCGAGATCCTTCAAGGCCGTCCTTTCTCTTGACGCAGGCAGAGTTGCGATGCTCTCGATCGCCTTTCGACTGTAATCCTTTGCCCGCCTCAAGGTTATCTCGTGTGCACCCGTGTTTTTAATAAGGTTGGCGGCCAGTGTAATATCGTCTTCCCTGATTTCTCCAAAAACCATTCGATCCAAAAGAGCTTTTGCCTCGTTTCCGCTTTTCTTAAAGGCCAACAACAAAGGCAGGGTGAGTTTTCCCTCGGCAAGGTCTCCACCCACCGGTTTGCCGAGCATATCTTTTGTGCCCAAGTAATCCAGAAGATCGTCCACGAGTTGGAATGCCATGCCAAAGCCCATTCCATATTCCCACAGGGGTTTTCTGGCTTCTTTTACTCCAGCCAGAATGGCTGCGGCCTCGCAGCTTGCTGCAAAGAGTACGGCTGTTTTTTCCGATATCACTTCAAGGTAATGCTTCTCATCCGGAACATCCGATGACGTAAGGGAAAGCTCCAGTGCTTCGCCCTCGGCCATCCTGGCAGTGATATCGGCGATTAGCGAGAGCAGGTCCAGGTCACCGTCTTCGACAAGAATACCGAAAACCCGCGTTACCAGGAAATCACCAGTAAGTACACTCTGCTGGTTGCCGTAACGGAGGTTTGCCGCCTGTTTGCCGCGTCTCAAGTCGGCTCCGTCCACTACGTCATCGTGCAGCAAGGTGGCATTATGGAGAAACTCCAGGGCCGCAGCCACGGGGATTGCCCTGTTTCCCTTACCGTTGCATAGCCTGAAGGAGAGCAGGTGCAAGGCCGGTCGAATTCTCTTGCCTCCTCCTTCAAGCAGGTAAGAGGCCACATTGCGGATAAGGGGAACCTTGGAACGAAATCTTTTTCTTATTTCATCCTCGACCAAGTCCAGTTCATCTTTGACCAGACCGGTCGCCAGTTCCAGGATTTGTTTGCCGGCTTCAGCTTCTTTCAAGATACCTCCGGAAACAATAGCTTGGTCTAGTGTATCTGCCCGTGTGCTATTGGCTGTATAGTGGATATCCTTATGGTCCCATACTTCTTTTCGTACTTGGCAATGTTTTCGTTCAACGCGGTTGCGATTCTCTTTGCATGCGCCGGGCTGGTCAAGACCCTGGCCCTGACCCTTGCCTTGGGCTGTTGAGGTTGAACAAATATGAAGTCCATGCAGAACTCGCCCTCGTTGTGATTTATCATGGCGAGATTGCAATACACGCCTTGGGCAATTTGGTCGTCAAGTTGTATCTCGAGCTTTATTTCTTTCTTTTTCTCTTGTCCCTGGTTATTCAGAAAATCGGCCATATCGATGCCTCCAGTTCCGGCGGGCTCTGTTCGCCGGAGAACGCAATGCTAACCCAAAGAGGGTTTCATGTTCCAGACATAAATATCAAACTGGATTGGCATAGCAATACGTGCAAGAGTTGGGGCATGGTTCGTAAGAACCTATGTCTATGGATTTTGTACAACCGCATCCCTTTCGGCTGGGGTGCGGTCTTGTATCGACCAGGTTCGGATCGACCCCAAACGTTTCCGCTACATGCCTGCCGTCTATGCATGCCCCGTGCACAACATTCTGATGGGCCTTGACCAATTCCGGTTGGCAGCATGACATGAGTGTTATTCCCAGGTCCATTGCAAAGTCCGCCATGTTGCGAACTTTTTCCAACTTGTATCCCATATCCGGATCAATGAATCTGATTCCAAGCTTTTTTTGCCTCTTTATTACCTTGCCGTATATCTGGGCGAACGAAAAGACACACCTTGTTACACCCAATGCCGCCATCTTTTCGGCGATGAAATCGAAAGGCTCAAGGTTGTTCTTGAATTCACCCGAAGGCGTGATCCAGTGAACAATGGGATCGAAACGCCAGAGCAACCTGGCCTCACCGTATTGGTCGATAATACGTGCAGCCTGCTCGATCCGTTCATCCAAGCTGGTTTGCAGGCCGGGTTCCAGCTCCGGAGAATCGTTTATCGTAAATATGAAATAAGGATTCATTGGTTCCAGGATGCTGGATGCGCGTGGGCTTGCCAGGTACGGGCCGAAATCTTTGGACCAGAGCACGATGGACAATATGTCATGGTTTTTCATGGTAAGAGTCATTTCTTTACCTGAATACGGCTGTGTCCACCGAAAACAACCCTCTTTTACCTGGTCCAGAAGCCTGGTCAGTCTATAGGCCGGAATGTCTTGCCGCCTGCTTGCCGATACGATGATCTTCTTGCTGCTTCTTTTTATCTCGGGCATTACAAGTTCCTGCCCGAATATTATAACGTAACGAAGATGCAATTGGAGAAAATAAACCTACTTGAAAATGTCGGTTCTACAGAGTTAGTATTACAAATATGTACATTATTTTATTGATGGTGTGACAAGTTAGCCGCCTTTGGAGGTAGTGATGATCTTTCGTATCAGGTTTCAGAAGTTGTTTGTGATTGCATTGGTGCTGGGATTGGTGCCTGCATCATTTGCAGCAGACAAGGAAAAGTTGGCAGTAACCAGGCTTACCGCCAAGGGAGGCATCAGCCAGGACCAACTGGATGTACTGGCCGACATGGTGGCCACCGAGCTTCGTAAGACCGGCAGGTACGAGGTCATATCAAAAGAAGATATCGAGTCAATGCTCGGACTGGAAAAATCCAAGGAATTCCTGGGATGCGACGATGCCTCGTGCATGGCCGAAATAGGTGGAGCCCTTGGCGTGGATCTCGTAGTTTCAGGCAACGTCGCCAAGTTCGGACACGTGTTCGCCGTGAACCTCAAGCTCATCAACATAAAAAAGGCAAAGGTTATCAGCAGCGTTTTCAGAAAGGTGAATGGAGAACAGGCCTTGTTGGATGACATGGGAGGGGCGGTAAAGGAAATGGTGGCCCAGGCCGGGGGCGGCAAAGACGCAAAGGAAGTTGTTTCGAAAAAGGAGCCTGAACCCGGGCAGAAGACAAAGGCAGGGGCGGGGCAGGCCGCAAAGGCGGAGAAAACAGGTGGAGGCAAGTTTGCCGGGGCCGGAACAATTAAGGTAAGGCCACAAGGTAAGGCCAAGGAGCAGGCGGTGCCTCGTAAATCAGGTGAAAAAGAGAAAGAAAGAGTGCCACTATATTGGTTAGGGCCGTTGGAGTTTTCCATATTGCAGGGCTCAATCGGCCCCATGAGCCCTGTGCCGGAATCCAGGTTTGGGCTCGGTATACGGTACCTGAATCTCGCAGTGGATAACTTTGATCCGGCTGCACCGGGAGCAGATCTTGAAAGCGAGACCGTGACGCTGGAGGCTATTGCCAGGGTAGCCATTGGCAGGCATTTCGAGGTTGGGGCACAGGTGGATTTATTGAATCATGTATCTAATACGATCTCGCCGGGTGGTTTATCAAATTCATCGTCCGATTTCGGCTTCATATCGCCTTATGTCAAGGGCACGTTGTTCAGAAGGAAAAAATTGGCCCTTGCGGCGAGCCTAGGCATGCTCCTTCCGACAAACACGGCCCGGGAATTCAAGAATGTCAGCCTGGTTGTTATTGAACCGGCTCTTCATTTTATGTACAGGCCGGTTTATTTCCTGGATCTGCACATGTCCTTGCCATTTACGAGCCTGATCTTCATTCCGGACAACGGCTCGACAAGGAAAGAATATCATTTGCCCATGGCCTTTGGCGTTTCCACAATGCCGTGGAAGTACATCGGCGGTTTCCTGGACATGCAGGTAGACCTGGACCTTAACCCGGACAATGGAACAGATACCTTCCAGCAGCTTAACTTGTTGCTTGGTGTAAGATCCAGGCCGATTCATTTGTTATATTTAGAGTTTGCAGCCTATAGCATCCTGGCCGGGCAGTTGAACGATTATTATTCCTCGGATTACGGTATTATACTACGGTTACTCTTTACGCCGAACCTCTTCTGACAGGAAGACTGCGGCGGGGTAAACCAGGACTACCCGGGAACAAAGCCATTGCCGGGGATAGAGGGGAGATTCAGAAAGAAGGCCACCTTCAATCACATAAGGTGGCCTGACGGCAAAGCATCCCTGGACTCGGTGGAAGTGGAACCGGATATGCTCGAGTTCTTGAAGAGACATCCCCAATCTATCTAAATGAGCCTTCATGTCATTGCCTTTTACGAGCATTATCTCCATTGTGAAAATATATTGCTTTCCGGTCCGAGGCAGGTGGGCAATACCACGTTGTCGAAGATGCCGGTTGCCGATCATGATTATCCAAGCCTTGATCACCCGGAACATCGCTTGCTGATCGGCAAGCCGTAATAAACAGGATGACCGGTTGCTACAGAATGTACTTGAAAAGATCCTGATCGTTAATCAGAGCATTCAACTTATCCCTGACCATCTTCCCAGTGATAGTTATTTCCTGCCCGGCCAAATCGGGCGCATCAAAGGAGATTTCATCGAGCAAGGCCTCCATGACCGTGTGGAGCCTCCTGGCACCTATATTCTCTGCTTTTGAATTTGCCTCTGCGGCAATGGATGCTATTTCTTCAACAGCATCTGTGGAAAAGACGAGCCTGACCCTTTCTGTCTCGAGTAAAGCCTTATATTGCTTTACCAGCGAGTTTTCGGGCTCGGTCAATATTTTTACAAACTCGTCCTTGCCCAGGCTGGAAAGTTCCACCCTGATGGGAAACCTGCCCTGGAGTTCCGGTATAAGGTCGGAAACCTTGCTGACGTGAAATGCTCCGGCTGCTATGAATAGAATATGATCCGTCTTTACCAGTCCATACTTGGTCTGGACCTTGGTGCCCTCTACTATGGGAAGCAGGTCTCTCTGCACTCCTTCGCGGGACACGTCCGGACCATGACCGGTTTCCCTTCCCGCCACCTTGTCGAGTTCATCGAGGAACACAATACCTGATTCCTCGACGCGATCGATGGCTCTCTTTATGACATCGTCCTGATCTATGAGTTTCTGGGCCTCCTCCTGGGTCAGCAAGGGCAATGCCTCGCCTACCTTGATCTTTCTTCGCCTGGTCTGCTTTGGAAACATTCCGCCCAGCATGTCCGGAATATTGAGCCCCATTTCTTCCATACCCTGACCTGAAAAGATTTTAAGGAAAGGCATGCTATTTGAAGTCACATCCATCTCGACTTCCCGGTCGTTGAGTTTTCCCTTTCTCAACATGTTGCGCAATTGCTCGATCGACTTGTTTCTCCTCTCCTCTTCCTGCTGTAATTCTTCGCTGCCTGCGGATGCAGGCGGTCTGGGCCTCGGCGGCAGGAGCATTTTCAACAGGCGATCTTCGGCCAGCTCCGCGGCTCTCACCTGAACCTTTTCAGTTTCCTCGGCCTTGACCATGGTCACGGAAAGTTCGGTCAGATCGCGTATCATGGATTCAACGTCACGGCCTACGTATCCGACCTCGGTGTATTTTGTTGCTTCCACCTTGACAAACGGGGCTTGTGCGAGTTTTGCAAGCCTGCGGGCTATTTCGGTCTTGCCCACTCCTGTAGGGCCGATCATGACTATGTTCTTGGGGGCAATCTCATCCTTGAGATCTTCGGGAACCTGCCTCCTCCTCCATCGGTTACGAAGAGCTATGGCCACTGATCGCTTTGCCTTTTCCTGGCCCACGATGAACCTGTCGAGTTCGCTTACAACTTCTCTTGGAGTGAAAACTTTTTGTTCGTTCATGATATACCTCTTTCAAGGGCACTCGAGCCTTTTTTCATAAACAGGAAAAGAGAACAGTTCAAAGTTCCTCGAATGTCACGTTGTCATTCGTATAGATACAGATTTCTCCTGCCAGCTTCATGGCTTCTCCTGCGATTGTCCGGGCATCCATGTCAGTGTGCGCGACCAAGGCCCTGGCCGCAGCCATGGCATACGGTCCGCCCGATCCGATGGCGATAACCTCGCCGTCTGGTTGTATGACGTCGCCCGAACCGGACAACAACAGGGTTTGCCCTTTGTCAGCCACCAGGAGTAATGCCTCGAGCCTGCGCAAGACCTTGTCGGTTCTCCAATCTTTTGCCAGTTCCACCGCTGCCCGCGTAAGGTTTCCTGAATACTCTTTCAGTTTTGCCTCGAATTTTTCAAACAGGGTGAATGCATCGGCCGTAGAGCCTGCAAAACCAGCCAGGATGTTTCCATCGGCCAGTCGCCGGACCTTGCTCGCGTTGTGCTTGAGAACCGTTGCACCATGTGTGACCTGGCCGTCACCGGCAAGCACGACCTTGCCCCCTTTTCTAACTGCAACAATGGTGGTTCCCTGAAACATGATTACAACCTCCATAGCAGGAGCAAAAGCTTTCAGCCCTTTTTACTCCTCGGATGAGCCCGATCATATACCGCAGCAAGGTGGGCCGCGTCCAGGCTGGTATAGCGCTGGGTGGTTGAAAGGCTCGAGTGCCCCAAAAGTTCCTGAACGATTCTCAAGTCGGCTCCCGCCTCGACAAGGTGGGTGGCACAGGCATGCCTCAATTTGTGTGGACTGAAGTGTTTTTTTATGGCCGCCTGGATAATGCGTTTGTCGAGCCTTCTGGCGGCACTCCTCCTGGTAAGTCTTCCACCGCGGTTGTTCAGGAAAACCGCTGAAGAATCCTTGCCTCCTCCCTTTTTCAGGGCAAGGATGTTTCTGACTTTCAGGTACGATTGCACGGCTTGAACCGATGTGTCGGTAAGTGGAACTATTCTTTCTTTTCCGCCTTTTCCAAGAACTCTCACAACTGATTGGTCGAGTTCCAGGTCTTCAAGATCAAGAGCCATTGCCTCGCTGATGCGAAGGCCGCTGCTGTACAAGATTTCGAACAAGGCTCTATCCCTAAGCACCAGGGGGTCTCTTGATTTTTCAGGGCCGGGTTCCAGGTCAAGCAAGGCAAATACATCGTCAATGGAAGGGGCGCGAAAAAGATTTTTTTCCAGCTTGGGACTCTTGAGTCGCGAAGTAGGATCCCTGTCCAGGAATCCCTGCTTTTTTAAGTACCCGAAAAATGCTCTTATTGCAGCAAGCTTGCGTGCAATCGAGGAAGGCTTGAGCTTTCCACGCAAAGAAGCCAGGTAATCGCGGAGATCGAGTATGTCTGTTTCCAAAAGATCCAAATCGGACTTGTCGATATTATTTTCCTTCTTCTTTTTCTTTACCAGGTAATCAAGCAATTGGTTGATGTCACGTCTATAGGCAGCCGTTGTATTTGCAGAGAGCCGGCGCTGATGCTCGATATATTCCAGGAATGCATCGAGGTTTTGATGCGCTGTTCTTTTCATGCAAGCCACCTGCTCGAACCGCCTAACCAATGCCGAAGGACCAGGTTCGGAGATCCCTGACAGCTCTATCGAACATCACCTTTCTCCTCTCCCTGCGGCCCTTGGCTTTTACCGCGGGTAGCAAACCATAATGAAAATGGCTTGGACAAAACGATTTGCCCTGACCGAATTTACCCGTAATGTAACCGAGGAGTCCTCCAATTGCGGTTGTTTCGGGTGGTGGCACAGGAGCGATGCACATGAGGCGGCAGTACAAGAAATGCGCTGCCAGCAATCCTGTGGTGATAGCCTCCACATATCCCTCCGCACCGGTTAGCTGTCCGGCCAAAAAGACATCCGGCTCGTTTTTCATCGAAAGGTCGAAGTGCAGTACTTGCGGGCCTTCGATGAACATATTCCTGTGCACAGAACCATATCTCAAAAAAACAGCCTTTTCCAGTCCGGGCAACATCCGAAAGACTCTTTTTTGTTCCCTTGTGGTCATCCTGGTTTGGCATCCCACAAGGTTGTAGGCCGTGCCTTCCGCGTTTTCTTTTCTAAGCTGAACCACTGCATAAGGTCTTTTGCCTGTTTTTGGATTCGTGATGCCCACGGGTCTGAAGGGGCCGAATGCAAGGGATTTATCTCCCATTCGGGCAATTCTTTCTATCGGCTGGCAGGCATCGAATTGCACCTGTTCCTCGAAAGGGCGCGGCACGACCTGATCTGCCTGCTTGAGCGCCTTGACAAGGGAAAGATAGCCTTCCTTGTCCAGGGGGGAATTCAGGTAATCGCTGTTTTTAGGATCTCTCCTGTTGGCAGGGAAGAGTGAGTCCATGTTAAGCGAATCCGCCTCCACGATGGGCGCGATGGCATCATAGAAATGGAGCTTTTTCGAACCAGCCTTTTCAGTGAGCCAGCTTGATATGTTGCCCAGGCTCAAAGGACCGGTTGCAATTATACACGGCCCTCCCGGAGGCTCGTTCACAACTCCTGTTATGGTATCAATCAATCGGTGTTTTTTTACTGCCGTGGTTACTGTGCGGGCAAATGCCGCCCTGTCTACGGCCAGGGCCGAGCCGGCGGGAACCCTGGTATTTTCCGCCAGTGAAAGCAGCTTTGAACCCAGGATCTTCAATTCAGCCTTGAGTAATGCCGGGCCGGCGGGCGGGATATCGGACTTGAGGGAGTTGGAGCATACAAGCTCCGCCAGGTTAGGGTCTTTGTGGGCTTGCGTAAAGCTTTTAGGCTTTGCCTCGTGCAAGATGACACGAATCCCCCTTTCGGCAAGTTGCAGAGCAGCTTCGCATCCAGCCAGGCCTCCTCCCACTATGTGCACCGCCATTATACTGGAATCGACCATTTTCAGACCGTGTCCCTGATCCGTGTCAAGAGCTGGGAGGAAATGCCACGCGGTTTCATCACGTCCTGGTATGTGCTGTTTTCCCACCCTTGACTGCGGTATCCCTTTTTTTCTTATGCCCGGTTTTTGGGTTATACGAGCGCCTCTTCGGAGGAGGGTCTCCGAAGCCGCAAACAGGGCATCGCTTGAGTGTCTTACCCCTGGACATCCTGGTCAAGAGGTATGGACTGTTGCAATTTTCGCATGTCTCTTTTTTAGGGGATTCCCAGGTGGCAAACGTGCATTTCGGGTAGTTCGAACACCCCCAGAACCTGCGGCCACCCTTACTTCTCCGTTCAACAAGGAAGCCGTTGCATCCATCCACCGGGCATGAAAAGCCGCTGTTGATTGGCTTCGTATTCCTGCAATTGGGATATGAGCTGCATGCAAGGAACTTTCCGAATCTTCCCTTTTTTACGACCATTGGTGAGCCGCATTTTTCACATACTTCATCTGTTGTCTCAGGCTCCACGGCCTGAATCGTACCTGATTCATCCCTTTTGAATTCCTTGGTATTCTTACATTCAGGGTAACCGGAGCAGGCCAGGAACTTTCCGGCTTTTCCCCAGCGCACCACCATTGGTTTGCCGCATTTCTCGCACACAATGTCGGTTTTTTCCACTTCCTGCTTCAGGTTTTTCATGTCGGTACGGGCTTTTTCGACCGCCTCCTTGAAGTGGGAATAAAAATCCCGGAGCATTTGCTTCCAGTCGACGGCTCCCTCCTGCACCTTGTCGAGACGGTCTTCCATGCTGGCGGTAAAGCTGATGTCCATGATTTTAGGAAAGTTTTCGATGAGAAGTCCTGTGACCAGTTCTCCTAACTCGGTCGGATGGAAGCGGCCCTCTATTTTTTCCACATAACCCTTGTCTTGTATGGTGGACAGGATGGTCGCATATGTGGAAGGCCGGCCGATTCCCTTTTCTTCGAGTTCCTTTATCAGTGAGCTTTCAAGGTATCTTGGTGGAGGCTGGGTGAATTTTTGTTCTGAGATAATATCCTTGAGAACAAGGACCTGGCCGACTTCCACCTTCGGCAATCCTGTATTTTCCTGTTCTTCTTCCTCGTCTTTTCCCTCGACATAGAGAGTGGAGAATCCCGGGAAAGCCAGCACGGATCCGGTGGCACGAAGTAAAAAGGCTCCACACGAGATATCGATGACTATCTGGTCGTACACGGCAGGCTTCATTTGACTTGCTACGAACCTTTTCCAGATGAGGGAGTAGAGTCTCATCTCATCCCGGGGCAACTTGCCTTTCAGGCTCTCCGGGCTTGCCGTCACAGATGTCGGGCGAATCGCCTCATGTGCATCCTGGGCCTTGTTCTTACTCTTGTAACGGACCGGTTTTTCCGGAAGGTATTCTTTACCAAGAGACTGCTCGATGAAAGATCTTGCTTCGGCTATTGCTGATTCAGAAACTCTTGTCGAGTCGGTCCTCATGTAGGTGATGAGTCCCATTGGTCCTTCACCCCCCACCTCGAGTCCCTCGTAGAGTCGTTGGGCCACACGCATTGTTCGCTTGGCTGTAAATCTAAGCTTGCGGGCAGCCTCCTGCTGCATCGTGCTGGTGATGAAAGGCGGTGGAGCTCTCCTGGTGCGTTTCTTTTTTTCCACGCGGGAAATTTTGAATTCACCTTTGCGAAGTGAGGCCACCACAAGGTCGGCCTTTTCCTTGTTTCCCGCTTTGAATTTCTTTCCATTCTCCAAAACGAGTCTGGCCTTGATTTCAGGTGGATTTGATGCATCGAGAAGAGCTGTTATAGTCCAATATTCTTCTGAAATAAAAGCCTTAATCTCTTCTTCGCGTTGAACCACGAGCCGCACCGCAACAGATTGCACGCGCCCTGCAGAGAGGCCCTGGCTAACTTTTCTCCAGAGCAGTGGGCTTATTTCGTATCCAACGAGTCTGTCCAGGACTCGCCTGGCTTGTTGTGAATCATACTTGTTTTGGTCCAATGAGCCGGGTTTGCTGATAGCCTCCCGCACTGCCTTTGGGGTTACCTCGTGAAACAGTACACGGAAAACTTTGGAGTTTACCTTGGCGACTTCCTGGGCGATATGCCATGCAATGGCTTCACCCTCTCTGTCCGGGTCAGGGGCGAGGAGGACCTGGTCCGCCTTGGATGCCTCTTTTCTGATTTCGTCGAGGATTTTTTTCTTGCCGCGTATGACAACGTACTCCGGTTCGAAATCATTGTCTATATCCACACCCAGTCTTTTCCTGGGAAGGTCTTTGACGTGTCCTATTGAAGCCTTGACCTGGTGCCCCTTGCCCAAGTACTTGGATATGGTACGTGCCTTTGCCGGCGATTCGACGACTATTAGAGATCTCGACATTCACTCCTCCTTGGTACAACTGTTAAAGACAGCCTTCGTAGTACCCGCCGGGAAGCCTTTTTATCAGGCCCTTTATTTCCAGGTCCAACAAGTATGACGAAGCAAGAGACACGTCCATACCCAGTCTCGCAGCCAGGTCACTGGTTTCGGCCGGCCTTTTCGATATGATTTCCACCATGGATCTTTGCTCCTTGGATAGGTTCGTCAATGCCGGATTTTCGTTCCATGTCATTCGAACTCCTGCAAACTCCTCGGGATCTTCCAGAATTTGCGCCCCTTGCCGGATAAGCATGTATATGCCCCTGCTTCCCGGCCTTCCTATCGGGCCAGGCACGGCGTATACAGGTTTACCCGCCTCTTTGGCAAGTCTTGCAGTAATCAAGGCTCCGCTTTTCAAAGGGGCCTCCACGACCACGACCCTGGATGAGAGCGCAACTATGGTCTTGTTTCTTTTCGGGAAACACCATGGCCTGGGAGGTGCGTCATCCGGAAACTCGGAGATGACGGCCCCATTTCGAGCAATTCGTTCAAGAAGTTCCCGGTGTTCCTTGGAGGACGCGTACCCTATGCCCTGGCCAAGGACTGCAATAGTTCTACCCCCTGCATCCATTGCCGCGATATGTGCTGCCTGATCAATTCCCCGTGCAGCTCCTGAAATCAATGTTGTTCCCCGGCGAGCAAGTGCCCGGGCTATTTTTTGAGCCGTAGTTATCCCATAAGGGCTCGCCTTCCTTGTTCCAACTACCGCGACTCCGTCCCGGTCCCGGGCTTTGATTTCACCCGCAACCGAAATTTTGGCAGGTACATCAGGGGTGTCCAGCAGGTTACATGGGTGCTTAGGATCTGATTTCGTAAGTAATGCCATTCTTTGTTTCACGCTCCCAAGCAAGCAAATAGTTCCCAAACAGGACTTGTCTCAAGACCGGCATGCTTAACCACAGAAACCCTGTTCGTCAAGCCTGAAAAATACGTGCTGTTTGGACGGTTCCTGAAATTATGGTCTGTTTTCCGGTTTTCCGCTCGGAGATGGGAGCGCATTAACCTTGTTGTGTCCCCGGGAAGCACTCAATTGTTGCGTTTCAGAAAGGTCCTTCGTGCTTTTTCCAAGACAGGGCTACTCCAAACCAAAAAGAGATCCAAACAGAATTACATTAAAGCTGTTGCCAACAATATTTTACGCATATAGCGGCTCTTGAAGCGCCTTGCCCTTCCTCGAAATACCAGCAGGTATTACTTCGTTGTCGTACCCTGCCGGTTACTCCGATCGTTCCATCGAATGATGAAAAAAATATCAGTAACGGCCCCGGTATCCGGAACAGAAAAAATACGGCACGCAATTTTTCGGCTTTATTTTTTTTACTGTGCCGCCCTCATTACCACGCGGTCGCCTTTTTCCAAGGCTCGCAGGCTTCTCGTTACCATGGCAGTGGCAGTTTTTGGAA
>JAADFL010000108.1 GCA_013152945.1 Deltaproteobacteria bacterium
AGCTCTGGCAGGCGCTGCACCTCATCGATTACCATGCCGGAGGTCTTGGCCTGGCCAAGAAAGCCGCGAGGGTCTGCAGCAGCAGCAGCGCGCACGTCCGGTGCTTCCAAGGAGTAATAGGCTTTTTCAGGAAAGGTCATGCGAACCAGGGTGGTCTTTCCCGACTGCCTGGAGCCGAAGACCGTAACCACTGGATATTCCCGGGCCGCATCCTTGAGCTCTTGGGTCATCTGTCTGACGATCATGGCTCTTCTCCTTTGAACATGCTATGCAATTATGCAATACAATTTCAAATTTGCATAGCTTTTTGGCTTTTACATTATGCAGTTTAGCATATGGACTTCAAAAGAAGCAAGGACAGTGGTAACAGGGCAACCACAGGGCAAGGGGACCATCCGAACGAAGGGAGGGTCCGAACGAAGGGGACGGAGGCAGGTACCCTATTGATAATACCGGCAATTTGAGCCGCGAGTGTAAGCCGAAGGGATAAGCGAAAAGCACTAAGGTGGTAGTTCGTAGCTGGTAGCTGAAATCCCGAATCCCAAATCCAATCTGTACGGAGTTTCAACATGTAGATAGTTTTGTTTTATTTGGATTGAGCATGGTGCGAGTGACCAATGTTTGTATGTTAATGGATTTTTTGCTGATGGGAAACTTCCTGAAATGACTACACGTTTTTGATGCCCCCCTGAAAATCAACCTGGGTGGGGAGGCCGAGGCCGAAAATCAACCTGGGTGGGGAGGCCGGGTGGGGAGGCCGAGAGAAAAATCAACCTGGGTGGGGAGGCCAGGCCGGTGGGGAGGCCGGGCCGAACGGGGAATCTGGGATATTCTAGGGTCCTACGAGATGAAGTGTGGCTTTCATCAGGTTGAACTGGTCGCCCCTGTCCGACATGTGCCATATCGTGATGCCGTCATTGCTCATCCAGGACTGTGGAAACTGGTGCATGTACGCAGGCCTGTTCCTGCTGGCGCCGTCAGGATCCGGGGTATATGTCCAGCCCGGGAAGTCTGCTCCATAAGCAACCGTTGTCCATGGTCCCCAGGGCTCGGCAGCGTCGAAGAGACCCCAGTCACCGCTTTCCCCATTGTGCCGTACTGCCAGAAGGTACCGCCTGACATAAGGATCGTACACAGCCGTCACACCCCACTCGGTTCCCTTTGAATCCTTGAATACCGGCTTGATCTTGGAAATATCACCAGACCAGGTCGGATTGCCATTTATGTCCAGGCCTGTGAAAAATTCGTACTTTGAACGTGTCTCAATGTCCCGGGCCGCAACTCTGAACATTGCAAGGCCGTTCTTGAAAGCAGATGTGTCATAGCCGTATATGTACGAATCACGTGCTCCCTCATTCCCGGGTCCGAACTGGAGTATTCCGCAACCTGCAAAGGCGCCGTTTGGTTCATTGAACAACCGTCCGACCTGCACCCAGGTCAAACCGAAGTTTGTGGATTTCCACAACCTGCTGTTCGTCCATACTCCCTGTTCAGCCACGTTCAGGTAAAGAATGCCGCCGATTGCAACGATTCCGCCGTTGGCCTTGCCCTGTATGGTCTGCTGGGAAGATTCATGGTTGACTCCGCCCCATACATTGTGAGCTTTCCAATTCGGTGGAACTCCTTCGATTCGCGCCACACCCAGGCTCACTCTTCCCTGGCTGTTCGAACCGCCGAACCCGCCTCCGTCCCCCCAGGCGAGGTACACATTGTTGTTTGATGCAATGGTCTGGCCGAACTGGTCACTTCCACCCGCAGCCTTGACCCAACTCGATCGGTCAAAGGAAATCCCCGATAATATAGGGCTCCGTGGATAAGGAGAACCACTGGGGGGAAGCTCTCTTGATACGCATGCAAAGAACTCGTTGCAGTAGGGACTGCAAGCTCGGACACCCGGCTTGCCGTCTTTAGTAGTGCAATCTTGTACTTGTCCGTCGCATTTTTCATTGCCTTCTGTCAGTCCGTTACCGCATTGTGCATTGCTTTCGGCCTCGGCCCTGGTCTCGTTTTCGGCTTCACTGTCACGAGAGTCCGAATGGATCGAATCGTATGCTTCCCATTGCTCCGGCGTTTTTTCGGATTCCTCGTACATTGATGAATCACCCGGGGCATCGCCGGCGTCACCATCTATATTTTCCGGCACTATTTCCCCGGAATCGGATAACTCGGATAACTCCACGGAATCATGTTGTTCGCCTGCATCTGCGGCATCACGTGCCTCCGGGGTATCACCCGGTGATTCAGCGGTCTCTTCAGGTGAATTTCCGTTTCCCTGGTTGTTGCCGGAGCAACCGCTGACCAGCAGCATGGCAAAAAATAGCATAAAAGCCTTTCTCGATCCGAAATCCATCTTATCATGGCGCATGGCGCTGACTCCCATGAAACGGCTCAGGCCGTTCGGAAGAACCAATAGAATTGACAAAATTGTTGCTCTTGTTGTTTGGAATGTCAAATCTACATGCTATAGTGAAATGCGAGTATGTGACGGGAGGTGGGAAATGTATCGCCATACACAGGTGGGAAAGACCATGTTATGGATAATGGCGGCCACGGAAGCTGTCATTTTTGGAATATACATGAAAACTTTTCACCAACCGGTCATGCTTATAGTATTACTGGTGGTTCCTTTGATAATATTACTTTTCGGATGGCTCACCATTGAAATCGACGGCAATAGGCTGCGTTGGATATTCGGTATAGGACTTGTACGCAAGTCTTACAAACTTGCAGACATAAAGGGAGCCAAGGCGGTTAGAAACAACTGGATATGGGGTTACGGCATTCACCTTACCCCGCACGGTTGGCTTTACAATGTTTCGGGATTGGACGCGGTGGAGGTGGAACTGAAGAATAAGAAGAAGTTTCGTCTTGGAACAGACGATCCGCAAGGACTGGAAAACGCATTGAAACAATCGATAGGGCATACCATGGCTTGACAGTTTATCTTGTCTGGGCAATCGTCAACAAATGATAACCGGATTTAGTAGATATTGCTCTGCAATCATCCTGACGGGTTTATTTCTCGACTGTTGCAGCCCGGGACAAGGCCCTGAAACCTCCTTGCTCGAAGCCGGAGCTGCCAAGGCGGTCATTACTCCTGTTGTCGAGACCTTCGAGGATTTGAATGGAAACAATATCCGGGATGAGGGAGAACCGTTTTCCGACTTGAACAGGGACGGCAGGTTCAACCCGGTATGGATTGCAGGCTTTGGCGCGAAGCGCCAAGCACTGGGGATACACGACAACCTGTATGCACGGGCGCTCGTCTTGGTCCAGGGCCGGGTGCGCATAGGCATTGTTGCCGTCGACTGGGTAGGGCTGCTGCGTGACCAGGTGCTCGATATCGGCCTAAGGGCCCGTAGGGCGGGAGTGGCTCTGGACAAGTTGATTATCACTTGCACGCACAACCACGAAGGTCCGGACAGCATCGGGCTATGGGGCCCGTTTGGCAAGACAGGTCGTGACGACGGTTACATGGAGTGGGCCGGCGGGCAAATCGTGTCTGCTCTCTTGAAGGCCCGGGACAGGCTTTCGCCCGTGCACTTGGCAGCAGGAACCGGCAAGACGGAGAACCTCACAAATGACAGTCGCTTGCCAATCGTAATCCACGAAGAACTGGTGGCATTGCGTTTCGACCGCGTAGACGGAAGCGGACCCGTGGCTGTCGTGACTCACTGGTCCAACCACGTCGAGGCCCTGGGTGGCAGCAATCACCTGATTAGTGCCGACTTTCCGGCATCCCTGGTCTCCACCCTGGAAGAGGCTTATCCCGGCGCAGTAGGAATTTATTGGCAGGGCATGGTGGGCGGGCTGATGACCCCGCTGGGAGTAGAGGTGAAAGACGATAACGGCAAGGTCTTGGAGGAGAACTCTTTTGCCAAGGCCGACAGGCTGGGCCGACTTGTGGCGGATGTGGCTCTTTCAGCTCTGGACAGGGGCGAGTACATAGATGGCTCCAGGGCGCTGACCTATCGCGATTCAAGTTTTTTCGTCCCCTTGGAAAACGAGGATTTCAAGATAGGCGCCTTGATGGGATTGTTCGAGCGAAAGGTCTACGATGACCAGGGCAATGAGCGCTCCTCCTCCGACATCATGAAGTTTCAGCCTTACCTGGAGACCGAGGCTGATGTAATCGATGTGGGTGGTGTGCAAATTGTAACCGTGCCTGGAGAGCTTTATCCCGAGCTGGCTCTGGAGGGGCCTTCGGGAGAGACTTATTACCAGGAACCGCAAGATCCCGGGGCCGATTTCTTCCCTTGCGACTGCTCCACGCCCATATATCACAATATGCGCGAAACACCCTACAGAATCGTTCTTGGCCTTGCAAACGATGAACTCGGTTACATTATACCGCGCTGCCAGTTCGACAGAGAGCCTCCTTACGCATATGAAAGAGACACGCCGCAGTATGGCGAGGATTTCTCGGTTGGTCCACAGGCGGCTCCACTATTGAACCATGAATTGGCCCGTGAACTTGATGCCTCCGCTGCACGGCAGGAGTGATTCAAAGCGGGTTACCGGCAGTATTCTGCGTATCCCGCCGGCTTTCAAAGCGCCTGCACAAATAAGGTTTTCTATATGTTATCCTCACTTGCTCCCATGGTCAGGCGGCCTGCCAGGAGATTGATTACGTTGGCAATCCCCTCGGCGGGATAGTTGTCGAAGGTGCTCCTGTCGAGAAGAACGTGCGCTCTGGGAGGAAATTCATCATCACCGGACCAAAGGATTATTTGTATGGGCAGCTTTGGAAAAATATGAAAATGAGCTCCTGCATCTCCGATTTCAATGCTCCTACCGTCCAGGCTTTCGGCTGCTGCAAGAAAACGGCCGGTATCCGAGCCGAAAACATGTTCGATATCTTTCAAATCTATTTGGGCGTGGCCCCTGAAGTAATCCTGGCCTTTTCCAAGATCCCTTGGAGATACCATTTCACCGGAGAGACTTCCTTGCCTGGCCAGGACCAGGTAAGCAAGTATCAGGAAGGGCATCTGCCTGTCCCATTCACCGCCGAACGAGTCGTCTTCCTTGACAATTGTCTCTTTTCCGGGATCAACGATCCAGGTCTCGTTCAAACAGCGCACGCGATATTTCGTTTCCTGTACAACGATGCAGCCGGTCCTGGCTGCGACCGATGGAGGATCCATGGCCTTGAGCCTTTCCCAGAATTCGGGCGTGGCTTCGGGCCATGCAGCCTGCTTGCCGCTTGCACCGGCTTCATTTCTCCGTCTTGCCTGCATGTCCAGGAATGCCTCTGAAAAGGGATATTCCAGGTCCCTGAAATTGTCGCAGGGAAAGTCGTCGCAGTCACGCATGCAGTAATGTATTCCCCTTAAAACCGCGCATTCAAGCACTGCGCATGCCCGGCCGAAGAGCCTCTTTTGGGCGTCGAGTTTTTTCTTGGCCGTGGTGCTCCTGCCCGAGCCGCAGGTACTGCATATTCCAAGAAGATGGAGCCTGCAAATGTTGCAATTTATTCCACAAGCGCCTGTTGCCATTTTGAACCTCTCAAGTTCATCAAAGTTGAACCAAGGTCTTACATTTTCAACGTTGTTGTCAATAATTACAGGCAATCTGTTTGAGCCCGTAAATTCAATTGGTAATAGCGGCTCTAATTGATAAAATTAGATTCATGTTCAAACCGGTTTCACGGAATTCAGCGAGCTTCATTGTTTTACTGACATGGTGGTCTTTTCTAAGCTGTTCTTCTCAAAAAACATCTTTTGTTAATCCTGCAAGCTGGGTGGTAATCGTGTCTCCTTTGGCTCCCGGACCCGTAAAACAGGCGGCTTCGGATGTAGCAAGATATCTCGGGAAAATGGGCCTTGATGCAGAGTATGAAGAAACCGGCAGGCTTCGGCACTGTATAGCAGGAATAGGCGTTGCGGCCTTGCTGGGTGACAGCCTGGGTCAGGTGGACTTTGGAACTATGCAAGGCCCGCAGACCTTTGAGATAGATGAACAACGTTGCGGCAATCCAAAGGAGATTGGAGGCGTGGTGGTACGACTTTCAGGCAAAGGTTTGCTTGCCAGACAGTACGCAGCCTATGAATGGCTGCACCGGTTGGGCGTCAGGTTCTTTCACCCAGAGCAGGAATACGTGCCGGATTCCCCTTGCTGGCCGGTTGACCCCTTGAAGAAACGGGTTGCACCGTCTTTCAAGTATCGCGGAGTTACTTTGCACTTGACTCATCCCCTGGCCCTTGGTGATGCCTTCAGTTTGCACAAGCAGGAATACTTGAAGGATGCATTGAATTACATGGATTGGGAGATGAAGAACTTTGCATCACTGGGCCATTTTGGCGTGTCAATCCAGGGATTCGAGGATTACGGCCATAAAAGGGGCTTTCCCTGGTCGACCGGTATCAACCTCTATGGTCAGCAGCAGGGCAACCACGGTATCATCGATCCTGATGACCAAAGGAGTGAGAAGGAACAAATAATAGATGCAATAGAGAGCAGGTTGAACCAGGGACAGGGTGAGTTGCCGGATTTTTTCAGTTTCACTTTCAATCCTACCGAGTTTACCGAGGTGGATGATGTCAAGGTCGTGGAGAATATGAAGGTGATTGCCGATTATATGGCAGAGCATTACCCGTCGGTCCAGGTAATGACCACCAACCATGGTACACACGGTGAACCCACAAAGCATTACAAGGTGCGGTACTTCGACCTGCCCGAGTTCGCCCCGGCAAACCTTGGTGTAAAGTGCCATACCTTGATGTTCTACGATTTGTTCAGGCCTGCTCCTGTATATGGAAACAAGGATTTCCATTTCATGTACGACTTCATGGAAAGGGAATACAGGAAACGCAGGTTGTGGTATTTCCCGGAATCAGCCTGGTGGCTCACTTTCGACAACCAGGTACCTCTCTATCTGCCCATAACAATCGAGGCCCGGGATCGGGATTTCCAGGGAATAAAACACATGCTGGACAACGGGCTGGAAGGAGCGCTCATTTTCGGCACGGGACACGAGTGGGGGTATTGGCAAAACGAGTACTGTTTTTTACATATGGCCCTGGACACGAGTTATAGGTACACGGATTGCCTTAAAGACCTGGTGTCACCCATGGGAAGAGCAAGCCCGGCAGTGTTGCAGGTAATGGAGGACCTGATAAAACTGCAGGAGAACGAGTTCATATATGGAAACATTCTTCGCTACCTGGTGGGCACGGACCCTGAAACAGAGGCTGCCTATGCTGTTGGAGTGAAGTTCCATCCCATGCCGCCTGCCCCGCGGGAAATCGGCAAGTGGACAAGGGAGCAGGTAGACGAATGGCTCCGGGGCCCGGGCGTGGAGCTTCAGGACATGGACGAGAGTTATTCATCTTTACTGGAGCGGATGGATGCCGTCAGGGACGATGTTCCGAAAAAGGGTATTCCCTGGTTCGACGAGGTACGGGACGGCATAGCCGTTACCGGACTTCGGGCAAGGCACCAGTATTATGCGTACAATGCCATGGTGACCTTTCGCAAGGCAAAGCTGGAACTCTCGTCAGACCTTGAAAAAGAAGCCATGTCATTGTTGGAAAAGGCCAGGGCGGTCACAGGGCAAGCCCTGACCGTCATTCACAGGCGTGAAAAACACTACAGGTACAAACCTCTGGATAGGTACATCGCGGGCGGACCCGATTGCAACCGGGACGGGAATTGGACCACCTATCCTTATCGTGTGCATTGCCGCACACATACGGCGTACTATTGGACCCGCATAGACGACCTGGCGGAGGAGGCCATACTTGCTCCCGGGGAGGTGGTGACTGTCAAAGATACTATGCTGGTTCCGACGGAAAAACTGGAGATAAAAGTACGGGATCCTGCGCTGTCGAACGTTTCGATAGATTTTGGAGATGGGAATACGGCGCATGGCGCAAGTATAGAGCATGTGTATTCGACCCCTGGTATCTATGCAGTGTCTGTAACAGGTGAACGGGATAATAATAATCTCGAAGTCCATTTCTATGTCGCCGTATTGACCCGGGAATACCATACAGGCTTTACGGGCAAGGTGCAGAAGCCGGATGGGATGGGCATGGTGGAGCCTTTGATGCCTGCAATGGTTTTCGGCAACGTGGACAATGATACGGCGGTCGTGGGCTTCAGCGCGGATGATGACGGGAACGTGAAGCAAGGACTCTTCAGTGTGATGAATATGCGGCAAGGGAATGACATGTTCGATGCGTCTGCGGATTACCTGAATGTTCCGATGGTGAGCAAAAAGGATGCGGCTGTACTTTCCATGCTCATTGTGGCTGATGCGAGGGGCCATGCAAAGGACGAGAATTCGTCGTTCTACCTTGAAGGAATGATGTCCGTGGATTCAATCGTGGAGGCATTGGTGGTCGTGGGCGGGGGCGCTTTCGACGAGGAGGGCGCGAGGCGGCTTGTGGCCGGTTTCCTGGGTTATACTGTAGATACATTGCCTGACCATATAGATTTCACGGCGCAATACGCCATAAGCGAATCCCGGCCATAGGCACTGGTCTGTTGCCCGGGGAGTGCCGGAAAAACGCAGGATTCATATTAGACGAATTGTGCAAAGCACAGTGGAAAAAACAGGTGATGACAGGGAGACAACACGGTATCTACATATATTTCCCCATGAGCGGACGGCATAACCGGATGGTTGCAAACACAAGCTTTTGAGTGTACTTATTCAACAACAGTTCTTGGCAGGGAGACTGATCATGAAATCAATGATTGTTATACCGGTTGCCTGCATTTGTATTTTTTCCACTTTTCAGGCTGCCGGCAGTGCTGCGGGTGGTGACAGTGTATCATCAAGACGAATGTACAAGTTATTCGCTTCAGGTGACACCATGCTCGCCAGGTGGGCTCACTACGTATTTTATGACAGGGGACCGAAGTGGATGCTGGGTCCCATAAAGAACCTGATAAAGGATGCGGACATAGCCCAGACCAATCTGGAGTGCGTGGTCGCAACCACGGGAAAATTCTGGGACAAGGGCGAGAGGAGGCCTTATGCGTACCGGGCCAGGCCCGAGATGCTCGATGTGCTGACAGACATGGGTTTCGACATTGTCAGTGCAGGTAATAATCATTCCATGGACTATGGCCCCAAGGCCCTCCTGGAGGAATTCGAACTGTTGAAACAAGCCGGCATTGCTTGGTACGGGGCAGGGGTCGACATAGATGATGCCTTCAGGCCGAGGTACGTCAAGGTGGGCGATTTGATATTGGCGTTCCTGGGCCTGGAAGACCAGCGTTCTTTGATGGGTGCGAAGAAAGATCAGCCGGGCGCAGCATATGCCCACGGCGTGGACGGTATGCTTCAAGCCTTGAGGGGGCCGGTGGCGGAAGCCCGGAAACATGCCAATCTGGTGATTTTCAGTCCCCACTGGGGGCCGAACTGGACGGACAGGCCGGACAAGGATCGCATTGCCGTTGCGCACGGTTTGGTGGACATGGGAGTGGATTTGATAATAGGCCATAGCGCGCACCAGTTTCATGGAATCGAGATATACAAGGGCTGCCCGATTATCTATGACATGGGGAGCTTGCTCTTCGACCGCGTGGGCCAGGGTAGGATGCGTTTTGGTGCGGCGTTTGTGCTCGAGTTCGATATTAGGGGCTTTCACAAGGTGATAATCCACCCAATACGCCTCCAGAGGAATCGTACGACAATTGCAAGAGGCCGTGATGCAGAACTGGTTCGCAGCAAGATGATAGAACTTAGCCGGGAGTTCGATAAGAATGTGCGGTTCGAAGAGCAGAAAGACGGCTCATTGACGCTTGCCCTCCGGGGCGGGAACAAGGCCGTGTCCGGGATTACCGATCCAAAGGAAATTCACATCGCCGGGACGACGAGACGGCTTCCCGACAAGTTTAGAAAGAGATATGCTGCAGATGTTGTCCCTCGATCGCCGTTGCCATGGATCAAGGGAAAAACTCCTGTCGACATCGGGCACGGCATTACCGTTCTCGGCTGGACCGGTTCCGAGGCTGCAAGGCCGGGCAGGGCCTTTGTTCACCAGGTGGCTATTAAAGTTTCAATGCCAATCGGAGGAGGATGGTTCAGCCGGCTGGAGGGCAAGCAGAGAAACGGCAAAGGCGCTTTCCACCTTTGGTATCCCTTTGCAGATGGCGCATACCTGCCGAATCTCTGGAAACCGGGACAGGTTGTGGTTGACCGCACTTTGGCAAGGCCGCCTGTGCTCCCCCCGGGCTTGTATGATTTGTACTGGGGCCTCCAGGGGAGTGGAAGCGCACGAATACCGGATCGCAGGATGTACCCTTCCACACCGGGAAACCTCCTCCCTGTCGGAAGCATGCGGATAATGGCAAGGGGGATCCCAAAAGGGCCGGCCGGTGTGAGCTGGAACGGCAAGCTGCCGGAAAGGTTCAAAAAGCATCAAAAAAGATCTTCTTCCAAAAAAGGAGAAGTATCCGGGGCAGGCCTGGCCTGGGGTCTTTCGATAGCTGCGCTCGTGGTTATCGCGGTCGTCGGCCTGATCGTGTTCAAACACCGGAAAGGCGGAAGTTTGAATGGGCGGAAGTAAAGGGCTGGCAGACAAGTGGGCAGACAAGTGGGGACGGAGGTGCATCGGCTACCACACAGATGGAAACAATACCTTGACTAGCCGTGGCAAGAGTGATAGGCGGTAAGAATATATTGGCCCGGCCCTGAAGTCAGGGCTTGGCCGGTTTTTTTTGTGGAGGAGCGGATATGCCGCGAGATAGTGTGTTGATGACTCCCAGGGGCAGGGAGGAAATCCAGGTTGAGCTCAAAAGGCTAATGAGCCAGGAAAGGCCCAAGGTGTTGGTGGAACTCGAGACGGCCAGGGAACATGGCGATTTGTCCGAGAATGCTGAATACCATGCTGCAAAGGAAAAACTGGACTTCATCAAGGGCAAGATTGCGGAACTCGAAGACAAGCTTGCCAGGGCCGAGGTAATAGATCCAAGTTCATTTTCAGGTGACCGGGTGGTTTTCGGGGCTACTGTTGTATTAGTGGAGCTGGACGATGACGATGAAAAAGAAGTAATATACCAAATAGTCGGCCAGGACGAGGCTGATGTTAAAAAAGGAAAGATAAATGTCGAGTCACCCCTTGCAAAAGCCTTGATAGGAAAAGAACAGGGCGACGAGGTGAAGGTAAAGACTCCAAGGGGTGTCAAAGAGTATGAGATCCTGGAAATTAGGTTCGAGTAGATACGGATAGCCAATGTTGTTCGGGTGCCGTTGAATGGTTGACATACCGGGGCCCCCGGCTGAAACGGAGAGAGCAGCAAATGTTGATAAAGATCAATCCTGAAAATCCACAAAAGAGGTTGTTGAGAAATGCCATTGATGTGCTGTCTGCGGGAGGTTTGATAGCCTATCCGACGGACACGGCTTATGGAATAGGGTGTGACCTGTTCAACAAGAAAGCCATTGAGAGAATTTACAGGATAAAGCAGCAGCCCAAGAACAAGCCGTTTTCGTTCATTTGTTCCGATCTCAAGGATATCAGCACCTTTGCCCAGGTATCCAACTATGCGTACAAGACCATGAAGAGGCTGTTGCCCGGACCGTATACTTTTATTCTTCAAGCATCTTCAGAGGTGCCGCGGATTATGCTTACAAAACGGAAAACCGTTGGGATAAGAATACCTGACAACAAGATAGCCTTGACATTGGTCCGTATGTTCGGACATCCGATCATCAGTACAACCGCGAATCTACCGGGCTCACAGGCGTTTTCGGATCCCATGGACATCGAGGAGAGATTGGGGCACGCCCTTGACCTTGTTGTAGACGGCGGGGCAAAGCTTCCCGAACCTTCCAGCGTGGTGAACATGGTGGAAGATATCCCGATAGTGCTTCGTGCCGGTAAGGGTGATGTGAGTATTTTCGAGTAGATTCGGGTCTGCAAGGAAGACATGGAAGAACTGTTTGATCCCATCACCTTGAGGGGCATGAAGTTGCCCAATCGCATTGTTCGGTCTGCCACCTCGGAACGAGCCGCAGATGAACAAGGCAGGGTAACTTTGGATGTCAGAGAGCTATATAAAAAGCTGGCCCAAGGCGGTTCCGGGCTCGTTATTACCGGCTATACCTTTATCAAGGAAGATGGAAGGTGTAATCCAAGGCAGCTTGGCTTGAGTGACGATTACCACATCGAGGGAATGAAGGCACTGGTGAAGGACTTTCACGCTTCATCCGGTAATGGCTCGAAATTCTGTGTACAGCTTGTACATGGAGGCAGGCAGGTCCCTCCCGATACAAAAAATCCGGTTGCTCCTTCAGCCGTCAAGGAACCCGTGTTGGGCACCGAACCAAGGGAACTTTTCCCGGAAGAGATTGAAGAGTTGGTGCTTGATTTTGCGGAAGCGGCCAGGAGGGCAAGGGACGCAGGATTTGATGCGGTTCAGATACATGCCGCTCATGGTTACCTCGTAAGCCAGTTCTTATCTCCGTATACCAACAAGAGGGATGATGACTGGGGAGGAGATCCAATGCGGCGAGCCAGGTTCCTGACAGAAATAATAGACAGGACGAGACACGAGGTCGGTGATATTCCGATCCTGGTCAAGTTGAACGTGGAAGACGGAATAGAGGGGGGATTGACCATAGAAGAGGGAATCGGCCATGCCGTTGCCGCTTTCGAGGCAGGGGCCGACGCATTGGAAATCTCGGTCGGCATGCTGCAGACTCCCAAGGGCAAGGGCGCGGTCAGGGGACCGGAAGGAAGCGGAGGCGAGGGTTACCTCCTCGGTCTGGCGGCAATGGTCAAGGAACGTGTGAAAATACCCGTAATAGCGGTCGGCGGTTTCAGATCGAGGCTGGTCATGCAGACCGTAATATCGGGTGGACAGGCCGACATGGTAGCCATGGCACGGCCGCTTATCAGGGAACCCGGCTTGCCGAAGAAATTTCTCGAAGGCAAGGAAATAGCCGATTGTATATCCTGCTCAGGCTGTCACAAGGGCGAAGGGCCTGTTCATTGTGCCAGGTTGGGCAAAGGCCAGGTATGAGAGCCATGTCCAAGGGCACTGTTATACCTCATTCGGAAGAGTTGAAGAGAGCGTTGAGGTGGATTTCCGGCTCCCTGGAAAAGGCCCAAGAGAAAAATGACCTGGCTCGTCTGATATCAGAGGCAGGGGCCCGTTTCAACCTTTCTCCCGCAGAGCAAGATACTCTCCACAGAATGATGTCCGTTGGAAAGAATTCAGAGCCGGCGGAACAGTGACCTGACAGAACTTTCAATGTCTTTATTTAAGCCGGATTTGAGCTTGTACCTGGTCACGGACAAACAATCGGCAAGGGGAAAAGACCTATTGGAAGTGGTGGAATCCGCCTTGCAAGGGGGAGTGACGACAGTGCAGGTTCGAGATAAGGATTCAGGCGCTTTTGAGATTGTCACATTCTGCAAAGCGGTTAAACTCATGACAGACAGGTTCGATGCGGCCTTGATTGTGGACGACAGGGTGGATGTTGCGATCGCTGCGGGCGCCGACGGCGTGCATCTCGGTGATCAAGACATTCCACCAGGCCTGGCTCGCAGCTTGATGGGCCGGGGCGCAATAATCGGCGCAACTGCGGCAAGTATCGAGATGGCCATGGAAGCTGAAGAGCAGGGGGCCGACTACATTGGTGTGGGACCGTTCAAGCCGACTTCGACAAAGCCGGGACATGCGGACCCTCTTGGTATCGAGGGACTGGCCCGGATAGGATCGAGCGTGTCCATCCCCTGGGTGGCAATAGGCGGTATCACGGCCCGTGATGCAGAGGCGATCATTCGGGCGGGCGCATCCGGCATTGCTGTTGCAAGTGCAATTTGCGGCGCAGAAGATCCGAAAACAGCAGCCGAAGAAATAAAACGGGCTATAAAAGAGGGTATCGGAGTTTCTTGACATCAGGTATGTGACAATCAATCCGGGACAAAATCGGGGCAGAGACAGCAGAGCGGGCGAGGGGGATCGTTTGGTGCCAATGATTCCTGGGGCGTTGCCCCAGGAATTGTTGCGAACAGCCTGAATCCGCATGGGACGAATCCCCTTCCTACTGACATATTCATTCGGCAGTACCACTGACATTTTAATTCGGCTACCACATTGGCATAATTATGGCTGGAACAATGGCGGACTTTTGGAGTATGGTCATCTCGGGGTGCAAATATTTCAAGGGGTGGAGGTCGACATGGTTAGAATGTCCGATCTTGGTGAACTCGGTCTCATGGACGAGCTTACGGATATTTTTCACCAGGACTCCGGCACGGTAAAACAGGGAATCGGTGATGACTGTGCCATAGTGGATATCGGTGGAGCAAAAGACATCCTCTTGACTACCGATCACCTTGTGGAGGGAATACATTTTCTCAGTGGTACTGATCCGTTCATGCTTGGCAGAAAGAGCATGGCCGCAAACTTGTCGGATGTTTCGGCAATGGGTGGAACGGCATTGTTCGCACTGGTGAATATCTTTGTTCCAAGTAATGCGGAAGTGGAATTCGTTCATTCAGCCCTGGCAGGAATCGCCCAATCCGCCGAAGAGCACGATTTGGTGGTCGTTGGAGGTGACACCACTGCCTCCCCCGGACCTATCGGAATTTCAGTGACCGTGCTGGGCCAGGTGAGAAAAGGGCAGGCATTATTGCGCTCGGGTGCAAAACCCGGCGACCTCGTGTACTTGACCAGGAGCATCGGCGAAAGCAGGGCGGGCCTGCAAATACTGTCCGGAATTATTCTGAATCCCCTGTTCCCCGAGAGGGTTCGTGATTACTTGGTGCGAAGGCACCTGGATCCCGAGCCGGAATGCGGGGCAGGAAATTCCCTTGGTGAAACAGGCGGGGTGTCCGCATGTATCGATATATCCGATGGCATGGGACTGGACCTGAGCAGGCTTTGCAAGGCGAGCGGTGTAGGTGCCGAAGTGCTGGCTGAATCGCTGCCGATTTCGCAGGAACTTTCAGCCTTCGCAACCGCTACCAACCAGGAACAGGTGCCAATTGCAGTGTCATCCGGTGAGGAATATGCGTTGATATACACGACTCCGCCGGAACAAGCGGGCAGGGTCGCCGATGCTGTTTCCCTTGCCTGCGGGCGGCGGCCGGTATGCATAGGAAGGATTACTGCAGGCAAGACGGTGAATATACTTCTTGCGGATGGCGGAAAGGTGGACCTGAAATCCATGGGCCACAATCATTTCAAGAATGAGGTCGAAAGGGGAACCGGTCCGGTTGAACGGATTCGCGGATTCTAGAAGATGGGATCAAGACCGAGGTCGAGGACAGGACTCACAAAATTCCAGTGGAGAGTCACCAAGGATGTCGGCAAGGCAATCCACCACTATTCCATGCTGAAACAAGGGGACAGGATCCTGGTTGGGCTTTCAGGCGGAAAGGATTCCACCAGCCTGCTCAAAATTCTCCATGATCGTCTGGAATGGTTGCCCATCGAGTACACGCTTGTGGCCATGCATATCGTGGGAATCGGCCCCTGCATGGAAAAGGTGGACGTTGACGGCCTTGGTTCCTATTGTGAAAGCATCGGCGTGGATTTTCTTATCAGGAAGCCTGACATCGATGAGCCTGCCCCGGGTAAGTCCAGGTGCTGGTGGTGTTCCTGGAACAGACGGAAGGCATTGTTCAAGGCATGCAGCGAACTTGGATGCAACAAGCTGGCCCTTGCGCACCACATGGACGATATCGTCGAAACGCTGCTCCTGAACATGTTTTGGCACGGTGAAATAAGCACCATGCCTCCGAAAGTGGAGATGTTCAAAGGCAGGATGACATTGATAAGGCCGCTTGCACTTGTTACCGAGTCAAGGATGGTGAGATATGCAAAGGAGAGCGCCTTTCCCGTGAAGCTGCATACATGTGCCTTTGGAGCGATGAACGAACGGGGTTTTGTCAAGAAACTCGTGTCCGATGCAGCCAGGGAAAATCCAAAGATGAAAAAGAATCTTTTCAGGGCCATGGAAAGGCTGAAGGACAATGTGAAGGTGGATTACCTCGTATAGTGCCAAGCTACTACTTGACTGGCGGGAATACTGAAGCTAGCCTATATCAAAGTAACCTGCAGGGGGCCTGAAAGGGAGGCATGATGAGTGCCGGGCATGGTGAAGATGGCGCTACGGCCAAGACTCCTCCATTCGAATTGCTTACGATCAGGGAATTTCACATATCGGATTACGAAGATGCCCTGGATGTATGGCGGCGGGCCAATGTGAATTTAAGGCTCGACGGCAGGGACAGCCTGGAGTCACTCGAGAGGCAATTGCGATTCATGGGGCCGTTCATGCTTGTGGCTGAAATGGGCGGCAAGGTTGTGGGCGTTGCACTGGGCAGTCATGACGGGATGGAGGGCTTCATCAATCGAATTGCAGTACACCCTGACTATCGCCGCCGCAGAATCGCCACGAGACTGATCGAAGAAGCAGAGAGGAGATTAATAGACAAGGGCGTGGAAAGTATAATCCTTGTTGCAGAGACTGATAAACAGGAGTCCATAGAGGCATTCAAGAAAATGGGTTTCACTGAAAGACTTCGCGTTTCTTACATGATGAAAAGGGATATCTGAAAGATTGTAATCGTAGATGTGATTCAGTGAACCTGTCCGGTTAGAACCGGCAACGGTTTTATTTACCCGGGCATTGGGATTTTACACTACCGGGAATATGCTTGTCGCCATAGGCCTTATCGAAATGGGCTGAAAATTCGGATGCCAGCTTTTTTGCGCGCTCTTCAAAGGCCGCCTTGTCCTCCCACGTATTCTTGGGGTCCAGGATGCTTTGGTCGGGCAGGGCCGGACATTCTTTTGGCACAAGCAAGTGAAACATACGATCCTCGTAGTAATCGACATCCAAAAGCCTTCCCGAAAGCGCTGCATGAACTATTTCCCTGGTGACATTGATGTCTATTCTCTTGCCTGTGCCGTATGGGCCGCCCGACCACCCTGTATTGACGAGGTATACGGCGGTTTTGTGACGTTTGAGTTTTTCTCCGAGCATGGTCGCATATACATCGGGATTCCTGGGCATGAAGGGCTCGCCGAAAAACCTCGAAAACGTGGTTTTGGGCGTGACGATACCTGTCTCGGTGCCGGCCAGTTTGCTCGTGTAACCCATGAGGAACCAGAGCATCGCCCTTTGCTCGTCGAGCTTGGCCACAGGAGGCAACACGCCGTTTGCATCGGCAGTCAGAAACAGGATTGTCTTCGGATGTCCGGAAACGGGCAATTCCTTGATGTTGCTTAAATACGAGAGGGGATAGGACGCCCGGGAGTTCTGGGTAAGTCGATCATCGTCCAGGTCGAATTCTCCCCAGGGATACATCATGGTGTTCTCGACGATGGAACCATGCGTTCGCCAGTCCTGCTCGTGGAAAACGGCATTGTATATTTCCGGTTCCTTGTCCGGATCAAGGTTAATGAGTTTTGCATAGCATCCATTCTCGAAGTTGGCTATGCCGTTTTCGTTCCACCCGTGTTCGTCGTCACCGAGCAGTGCCCGCCTCGGGTCCGCCGAAAGAGTGGTCTTGCCTGTGCCGGAAAGGCCCAGCAACAGGGCACAATCCTTGTCCGGCCCTTCATTTGCAGCACAGTGCAAGGGCAGGATTCCTTCCCCGGGAAGGTAGTAGTTCATTACGGTAAATATGAGCTTCTTTATGCTGCCGCCATAGGCCGAGCCATATATGACTCCGCATCGCCTGTCGAAATCCATGGCAACCGCCATGGTGCTGGTTTGCCCGGTTTCCGGGACTTTGCGAAGCCTGCCTTCGTACCTGGCCGGATCGAGCTTGTCGTACGGGAGCACTATCAATGTAAAGGGCTTGTCCTTGAAACAGCTCTTGTGCATGTCATCCGGAACCGGCCTGAACATGTTGTCCGAAAACAAGGCTGACAGCGACTTGTCGGAAATGACACGCACAGGCAGGGCGTAGGATGAGTCGGCGCCGACCACGCGATCGACTGCCAGGACGTTTCTCTTGTCCATCAGTGCCTTGAGCGAGTCATCGACCAGCATGTCGAATGTTTGTTCTTCTATCGGGATGTTGTTCGGAGAATCCCAGTCTATGTTGGCCTCGCTGGCCGGTCTCTTTACCGTGACCGTGTCCTTTGGGCTCCTGCCGGTGGACTCCGGGGGCGTCCAGGTAACCAGCGCGCCTGAATTTGATACAAGGGCCTCTTTCGCATCGACCGCCATGGCGATCATGGTTTCCCTGTCCGGGTTTGCTATTACTCTCGGATGACTCGAAAGCAAGTCGGAAATTCTTCCGGTTACATCAAGGTCCGTCAATTCAACTACTCCTTTCAAAACTGGTATTCGATATCCTAATGATTTTTTCCAAACCTGCCGGTCAAGAGCCCGCGTGAACTCCAGGCTATGTAACCTGCCAGTGCCACGAGAAGAATGGCCAGGGTCCCAAGGAGGTGGTTTTTCCATGTGCCCTTGGAGACGATTAGAAAGTGATAGGCCTGGTAAGCCAATGCAGATACAGTTGTTATCAACATGAACATTCCCGGGGCCAGGGTATACCACTTGGGCTTGTCTCTCGACATGAGCCACGCCGTGGCGACTAGTATGGACAGGGCGGCCACGAGTTGGTTGGTGGCGCCGAACACCGGCCAGATAACCTTGTACCCACCTGTGGCTCCGAGCAGGGCCGCCGCAATTACCGTGACGATCGTTCCGATATACCTGTTGGAGAGGAATTTGAATCTTTGGCCGCCCAGTTCGCCTATGATGAATCTTCCGAGCCTGGTGGAAGTGTCCAGCGAGGTTATGACGAATGCATTCAGCATGAGCATGCCGAAATACAGGCCTGCCGCAAACGTCATGGCGGGTAGTGCCTTGGTGAGTTGCCCGAAGCCGGTTGCAAAGGCGACTATGGGGCCGCCTCCGAGTTTACCATCCATCAGGTACTGAAAACCGAGGTGGACATTCGTCTTGTCAGGATTCCAGGTCAGTGCCGCCGCTGCTATTATAACCACGAGACCGGCCAAGAGTGCCTCGGTAATCATGGAGCCATAGCCCACGAACAAGCCTTGTCGTTCATCTGCAAGCTGTTTTGAAGTAGTGCCGCCCGAGACCAGTGAATGGAAACCTGAAAATGCGCCGCATGCCACAATAACGAAGAGCATCGGCCACAAGGTTCCCTTGTCCGTATTGAATGAAGTAATGGTAGGTGCCCCGATTTCAGGCCTTGCAAAAAAAACTCCGAGGTAGCCAAGGCCCAAACCCAGAAATAGTATCCACGTGGAAAGGTAGTCCCTTGGTTGCAGCAGAATCCATACCGGGAGGACTGATGCGGCAAGGCAATAGAGCATCAGTATCCAGAACCAGGCCTGCTCCGGACCAATCCCCAATCCGAGGGCATTGTCAGGTATTTCTATGGGATATAACTCGCCGAGATACAAGAAGGCGGCGAGTAACACCAAGGCTATTATGGTGCCAATCCAGACCGGCAGGCCGCGCCTGTACACCGCCCAACCGAATACCAGCGCAATGAGTACGAGGCCGATTGTCGGGATGACGATCTCCGGTCTCTTGACCAAGGTCTTTGCCGTCACATCTCCGAACACGGCTATTACAAGCACAAGGGTCAGCCAAATAAATATGGAAAATACCGTCATTACCTGCCTGCCGAGTTGATTTTCGGAGATATGGGCTATTGACTTGCCTTGGTTTCGGACCGATGCCATCAGTGTAATGTAGTCGTGAACCGCTCCTGCAAATATGCTTCCGACGAGTATCCACAAAACTACGAAAAACCAGCCAAAGAACAACACTCCGACCAGGGGCCCCACAATCGGTCCTGCTCCGGCAATGGAGCTGAAGTGATGGCCGAAGAGCAGTTCTTTTTTGGCCGGGTAATAGTCAACACCATCGTTCATGGACACGGCCGGGGTTGGATCACCCTTGGGCTGAATCAACTTTTTTTCAATAAACTTTCCATATATGAAATACCCGCCGAACAGCCAGACAGCCATGCCGATAGCCAGTAAGATGCCACTCATGAATGCTAGCGCTAGCACTACTCAAACAGGTTTGTCAACGCGTATCTGCACCATCAGTATTATTCAAATCAGGCCGGTGAAATCAGGCTATTCAAATCTGGGCAGCCTCCCGCCCCAGCCTTCCCACCCCAGCCTCCCTACCCAGGTTGGTTTTCGGGGTATCAAAAACTTGCTGTTGAATTTTCGTGGAGCCTTTCACTGGACAAAAGTTTCACAAATGGCTCTAATTATACGGCCAAACGGTCGGGAATGGATCGCGGTAGAAACTATTTACAATGCGGCGCGGAGGATCCATGTCCAGAGTTCAAGTGATTCTGCAGTCGTTCAATGCCGGGATATACTTGGTTTTGGCTGTTGTATTACCTGTAATCCTTGCGGCACAGTCATGTATCGTGAACAGCAAGTGTTACACCGACGCCGATTGCGACCACACCAATGTCTGCCGCTCGGGCAAGTGCATATGGATATGTCGGAAGGACACGGATTGCAGGGAAAGGCAATACTGCGAAAAGGCAACCGGTGAATGCGTGGACATGGAGTGCACGGTCGACCAGGATTGCAACGACAGCAAGAAGGAATGCAAGGACAGGCATTGCGTCAACAAAGAAGGGCTGGCCTGTCCGGACGACATGGTATCGATCAGGGACCAGTACTGCATGGACAAATACGAAGCGTCCAGGCCTGACGCAACTGCCGCAATAAAAGGAATGGACAGCAGCCGGGCGACCAGCAGGAAAGGCGTGATACCATGGTTCCCGGTTACCCTTGAAGAGGCAAGGGCTGCCTGCAAAGGCGCGGGCAAGAGACTTTGTTCCATAGACGAGTGGATCGTTGCCTGCAAGGGCAAGGAGAACACGGTGTACGCCTATGGAAACGATTTCAATCCCGTGGTTTGCAATTCCATCGATACCTATTGCTATTGCGACGGCACGGCCTGTGCTGACAAGGATCCCTGCCCGTTTCCCCATTGCTTCAACGAATGCGGTGCGGATTTCCACGTAATGCCCACAGGGTCCTTTCCAGGATGCGTCGATTCATGGGGAGTATACGACATCAACGGCAATGTCTGGGAACTCGCAGATTCGAACGATGGTCTCGAGCACTTCAGGGGCGGCGCATACAATTGCAGCGACTCGGAAAAACTGCACCGGTGCGACCATGACGGTACTTGGGGGCCCAGTGCAAGGGGGTTCAGGTGTTGCAGCGACGGCGAGTGATGAAACCCGGAAGAATTCTATTGGTTCTTTTTGTCTTGATTTCGGCTTTCCTTGCTCCCAAATCCGACTCGGTTGCAAAAGGCTGCCGGGTTTGCAAGGGGCCGGACATAAAGTGCGTGGTTGCATCGGCAAGATGCATGCTTTCGAATAACAAGGCGGCGAAGGCAATAGAAATCATCAAGAGCGGACTGGTAAAAAACCCCGGCAACCCGGTTCTTTCCGGACTGTTGGCCAAGGCATACCTTGCGGACAAGAACCCGTTTTGGGCAGAAAAAACCTTGAGGAGATTCCTGCAAGGTCATCCCGAGGATTGCAAGGCCAGGGCTGCCCTGGCATGGGTTTTCGTAAAGCAGGGAGACATGGAACCGGCACGAGGGGAGTTGGAGCCGGATGAGTGCCGTGCGACCTCTGCCGATCGGACCAGGTTCGCTCTTATCAGGGCCTTTATTGCAAGGGCTTCAGGCAGGAACTGGGATAAGTATTATTCAGCGGCTATGAGGCAGGAAAAGTTGTACCCGGGTGACCTGGCCTTTTTACATTACCTTAGGAATCAAAAGGAACCCGCATACATGAAACCATTGAGCCTCAGGCTCGAGCTGGACGGGGGATACACCACAAATGCAATGGCAGGTTCTCCGACCGATCCCGGTTGGAGCCAGGGCTCGAGTTTGCTCGGAAAGGTTAATCTCCTGGGCAGGTTCGTGTTTCCCCTGGCCGGATGGTTCAAGCCCTCGCTGGAACTGGGTCTCAAGGGCAACGGTGTCTTGAATTCGAAATACCGTGATTTCAGTTATCTCGATCCGTATGTCAGGGCGGGATTTTACCTTTTCGCGGGCTATCCCAGGTTGTATTTGGCTTATGCCGGTGACTTGCTGATATTGGCAAGGGAGCGCGACAAGGGAAGGTATTTTTACGAGGGGCATCGCCTGGAGTTGGAGCTGGATACAAAGACAACTACCATATTTTCAGGCTTTGGCAGGCGCATATTCGACGAAGCCGGTAGAACGAGGTGGGAACTGGACGGGGGAATCGGGAAAATCGTTCAGTCCGGGGACGTTCGCATAATGGCTGCCGCGGCATTGAGGTACCACGATACCACCGGAGGTGTGTACGACCTTGCAGGTGGAACAGTCATGCTGGTTTCAAGCGTGGATGTTTGGCGCGGGCTTTATTTGAGGCTGGGTTTGACCACCGGGTTGGATTATTACTTCAATTCAGGCGGGGAAAAGGCGGCCCTTGTTTTCGGAACCGATGAGAAGAGGAAGGATTTCTTGACCAAGGTGTCAATAGGCCTGTTCAGCCCTCGGTTTGCCGGTACAAGGGTGGGCGTATCATACGAGATGTCGTACCGTGACTCGACGGCTGATAATCAAAAAGCGGATTTCGACTACCTGGAGAACAGGATAATGGCTGTCATGAAGTGGGACCTGTCCGCGGATCCATTCGAACCGGCCGTGGTGCAAACCGGGTTGAAGAATATGGACTACATGCCCATCGACTATGGTATTTCGACAACCAGGCCGGGTATGGAAGAAGAAAGGATCCAGGACATGCTGCGCCGGGATGAGGAAGCAAGAAGGGGATCTTCGTGCGTGGAATGAGAACTCCGGCTGTTTGGATGCCTTGAGGGAGAAGAGGAATCGTCCTGATTATGGCTATGCAGGGCACAGGCGAGGCACAGGTCAACTTGGCCCAAGAACTCAGGCGGGCCCTGGGCCACGCGGTCCTGATAACACTTGGCGCCTCTTGCCTCGGCTTGGTGGTAAACCTTTTCCATCCAGAAGGTATTCCATATGTCACGTGGAGTGACTATGAAACACTTGTGCCCTGTCCTGTTCCGGGCGGCAAGGTGAGCGGAATCGGGGCAAGGGATCCTCTGCTCGTTGATGCAAGGAGTCTGCTTGTTGATGCCAGGCCGAAAAAGGATTACCAGGCTTGGACCATGAAGCAAGCGTTGAACGCCCCGTTCGATTACCTGGATCCCATGCCTGAAAGTGTCTTGAAAGACATGACCCGGAAGATAGCTGCAAGCAGGGCTGTACGTGTCATTGTGTTCGGTGACGGTGACAAGCCTGACTCAGGAGAGCAACTGGCAAGGGAATTGTCGGGCAGGGGTATCAAGCACGTGATGTTCGTAGAGGGAGGAGCCCCTGCCTTGATGAGAGCCGTCAATGCCGGCGGAAAACCCGCAATCAGGAATAAGGCAAGATGAGAAGTATTCTGACCTGGCAAGGGCATGGGTGGTTATGTCTCCCTGCCCGGATCTATCTTGGCTGTATCTTCCTGCTTGCTTGCGTGCACAAGATAGCTCACCCGGGCTCCTTTGCAATCGATATAGATACGTACGACATACTCCCAATCCAGGCAGTGAACCTGATGGCAATCACTCTTCCATGGGTCGAACTGGTTGTCGGCCTGTTTCTCCTGCTTGGTGTCGCAACCAGGGCTGCTGCAATGGCCGGGGCAGGAATGCTGGTCATGTTCCTTGCAGCGGTTTTGGTTGCCTTGGCAAGGGGAATGGACATGTCCTGCGGATGTTTCGCCTCCCAGGCCGTGGCCAATGAAGACCCTATTTCCTATTGGACCATATTGAGGGACTCGGCCTGGTTGGTAACAGCCATGTATATTGCAGTGTTTGACAGGAGAGCTATCGGACTTGCGAGATTGGCTGAAGGTCTGTTGTATAAACCGCACAAGTAGCATGGAGGTGACCGGCTTGTTAAAAGAAAAGTGGATTGTTTCAGCGGCACTGGTGATTGGAATATTCGCCTCTCCCATCGCTTTTGGAGGCATGCCGTCCTGCAAGGCCCTTAAGGATCATGACAGGCAGGTAGTGGAAGACCTGTTTTCGAGCTTGCATCCGTATGACTATTGCGACCGGACCTTCAAGGAGTGCTTGTCGAAAAAGCCGGGCTTTTCCATGGTGGAGAGATTGGCTGACAGGATATGCAAGAAAATCGGGCAAAAACAAGATGCCGGGAAGATAGGGCGCTGGCTTTCCAGGAGGGCGAGAAGCGTGCTCGGGACAGGTCAAAAGGCTCGCATAAGCCTGGATGGTATACCTTCTGCAGGAGATGAAAAATCTCCGGTCATCCTGGTCGAGTACGCCTGTCCCAGGTGTCCGTTTTGTTCAAAGATAACCCCGGGATTGCATCACGAGATAGAACAGGGAAGGCTCAAGGGCAAGGTCAGGTTGTATTTCAAACTCTTTCCGTTAAAGAGCCACGAATATTCCAAGGAGGCGGCCCTTGCCTTCATGGCTGCGGGCAAGCAGGGAAAATTCTGGCAGTACGCCGTCTATTCGTACAGAAACTTTGACAAGTTTTGTCCCGGGAAGCTGGCTGCCTGGGCCAAGGATGTCGGACTGGATGAAGCGAAATTTGAAAAAGATATGAAAAACCCGGAACTTATCAAGAGGCTTGTTGACATGAAAAAGGAAGGCATTTTAAACCATGTAGAGGCCACGCCGACTTTTTACATGGACGGGAAAAAGTACGTGGATGAAATAGATTCGAACGAGTTGATCGATGTGTTGGAGGAAGAATACGCTCGCATCACCGGGAAATCGGAATGAACATTGAATTATCCCTTTATAAGTACGGGATTATTCAGAACACTTATGGCATGCGACGGAATTTGAAAGCTAATTAATCCGGATTTTGCCATCTGAAAAACCACCCTGGGTGAAATTGCCTAGGCCCGGCCGCTTGGCCTCGGAACAAGGCCTGCGCCTTCCACTATTTTCGGCACTGCCTCTTCCCATTCGATAGCCATTATGTGTACCCCGCTGACTCCTGGAATCTCCATCATCTTCTGAATCGTCTCGACGGCAATTTTAATGCCTTCTGTTTTTCTTTTTTTCTTTTCAACACCTTTGAGCCTGTCGAGCAACTCCTGCGGAACCGACATGCCCGGCACCTTGGATGCCATGTAACGGGCCATCTTCAGGCTCTTGATTGGGGTAATCCCGGCCAGGATGAACAGTTTTTCATGGAGGCCCCTTTCCCTTACGCCCTGCATCCATTCTTCGAACCTCGGCACGTCGAACACGCACTGGGTCTGGATAAACCTGGCACCTGCGGCAGCCTTTTTTGCCAATCTCGGCACGCGAATCCTGAAAGGATCGGCAAACGGGTTCGCCGCAGCTCCAAGGAACAGGGCCGGCCTGCCCTGAACTTCATCGCCGCCGGAAAACCTGCCTTCTGTCTGCATCCTGTCTATCATGGCCAGGAGTTGTATGGAATCTATGTCGAAAACCCCCTTAGCCATCGGGTGATCTCCGAAAGATTGGTGGTCGCCGGAAAGGCAGAGCAGGTTGTTTATTCCAAGCGAGTATGCGCCCAGGGCATCACTCTGGGCCGCGATCCGGTTTCGGTCGCGGCACACCATCTGCATGACAGGCTCGATGCCGTGGTCCAGGAGAATGGAACTTGCCGCCAGGCTGCACATCCTTACCACGCTGGTCTGGTTGTCGGTTACATTGCAGGCATCCACGAACCCCTTTAGTATGGACGCCTTGTGAGCCATGACTTCCGGTCTTGCGCCCCTTGGAGGGCCTGCCTCGGCGGTGACCGCAAACCGGCCCTGCTCCAAGATGCCTTGGAGTGCGCCCTTTTTTCTTACTTCTGTGCCTTGGTTGATCTCCATTTCAGTATCCATGTCACTTGATATCCCCGCGATCCATACTGGACGGTTTGCCGTATTCGGACCAGTCCGCAGGCATGATGATTTCTTCGTAACGGTCGAGCATGCCGAGCCTTTCAAGGCGGTCCACGATGAGCTGCCATGCACATGGTATGGATGGATCGACTTCGCATGCGCCGTTTGACGAGCCGCCGCAAGGTCCGTTCAGCAATCCCTTGGAACACCTGGTCACAGGACAGATTCCGGCGGTCAGGTGAAGCTTGCAATCCCCGCAAGCCTTGCATCGCTCGACCCACGTGCCCTTTCCCTCGGACACGCCTATGAAAGTGGTGTCAAGCGCAGGGAGCACGATTGCGTCTTGCAGCCTTTCGGCCACGAGTTGAACCCCAGCACCACAAGCCATGGACAACACGGCGTCATGGTCATCTCGCGAATACGGCAGTTCGTCCACGAACTCGGGCTCACACTGCCTCTCTACGACAGCCGTATCAACCCGGATTGGCCGGCCCTGTTCATTTCTTGCAGACTTGAGTAACGATGCAAGGACGCGAACCTCTTTTTCACCACCTGCACCGCAGACGGTTACACATCCCCTGCAACCGGCCAGCAATACACTGTCTGCGCCTTGAAGGGTCGCCAGGATAGCCTGTATGGGTTTTTGTTCGGCAACGATCATTGTATTTCTCCGCTATATTTCTCCGCTACGTTTCTCCAAAACAGGCACGGTCAATCCGCCGTCCATCAGGACGAGCAACTTTGCATCCCTGCCTTTTTTTTCAATAGCCGCGCCGATTGCCTGCTCGAGGGAATCAAAAGGCCTTATGTAGATTTGTTCCAGGCTTTCAGGCGCTATATCCGTAACAGCCCATATTTCAGCCCAGAGGCATATCTCGGCCAACTTGGCCGCCTTATGGTACCCGAGTTTGTATTCTTTCTCTATTTCTTCGAGCGCTCTTGCAGGCGAACCGGCGCTCGAAAGCAAGCGGGCAAAGGCCTTTTCACCAATGCCGTCCCTGCACTGGGACACCAGGATTATTATTCCGCCTTGCTTTAAAGCATGTTTTGCATTATCGATTCCCTTTTGTGACTGGTACAGGTCAATATCTCCGGGGAACTTTACGACCGATATGACGATATCCGCCTTTTCATGGATCTGTACTGCGAATATTTCGTTCGCCTTCTTTGCAGCCGCATTAAGGGAAGCATGTATTTCTCCCGAGCAGGTCGCGAATATCCTGTGGTCCTTATCAAGGACCGTATTTATTGCAAAGGCCCGGCTCTTGACATGGGCCAGGGCGTCCACCATGTCTTCGTGAACCGGATTGCCTTTGAGCGCAAGCGTCCTTGCTTCGGGCTTCAGGGCCAGCTTGTGGTTTTGCTCGATCGTGTCGTACGCGGCTATGCCGGGCAGGAAGGATTTCCTGCCCCCGGTGTAACCCGCAAAGTAATGAGGCTCGACAGAGCTTATCACGAGTATGCTGTCGGCCCGGGCCCCCAGTTTATTGACACTCATGGGCGTACCGTTCGTGGATTTTCCCAAGTACACCATGTTGTCCCTGTCACGGGCATCATGGCTGAAGATATGGCTCTTGAACCTGGCATAGTTGCTCTTTCCGAAGATTTGAATGTACTCTTCCTCGGTGGGATGCCTGTGTATTCCGGTAGCCACCAGGAAATCGGGTTCCTTTGGTGCTATTTCGTCTGCAATAAGGCTAAGGACCCTTGCAGTAGGGGTAGGCCTGGTCGCATCGTTGACCAGTACGAGCAAGCGGTCGGCATCTTTCAGGAATTCATGCAGTGAAAGCCCGCCTATGGGCCCGGACATGGATTTTTCCAGTATCCGGTCGGGATCCGAATTCTCCGGGTTTACATGGTTGGGCTCGAGCACGGCCAAAAGGTTACGATCCGGAAGATCAATGTCGAGCTTGCCTTCCCGGCCGTAAGGAATCCAAAGGTTCATACCGAATCTCCTGTTGCAGCCTTTTTACCAGGGCTGCCAAGGTACCTCAAAAAATCGCTGACAGCGGATGAAAAGGCTTTTGTGTCAAGCCTTGGCGCCTCCGCGGTCCTTACCCTTTCAGGGTCCATTCCAGCCTGGGACAGGAAATTCCTCAACCTTGTAATTCGTGCCTTTGCCCTGTCGGCGCCTTCATGGTCGCATTGATCCGATGGACAATGCACGACCAGAACTCCGTGGGCACCGAGTTCCAGCGCCTTTAGCGGCAATTCCATGGGCAACCTGCCTGCACAGGCCGTAACGAACAACTTGTAAGGCTCTCTTTCTTTTTCGGCGTTTTCTTGTGCTGAAAAACGTGCATGTTGCAACCCGGGGTACGTGGACCAGTTGCAACTGAACACGACGAGTTTCTTATCATTTTTGTGATTTTCAACAAACTCACGAATCTGATCTTCTATCAAGCCCCTGTCTGCCGCCAAGGCTGTTTCGAATTTTATTGCTCCTGCCGAGCAGGTATCCACGCAGGAACCGCAACCTCTGCATTTCACGGGATCGGTGAGAACAATGCCGTCTTGGAAATACCTTGCTTCATGGGGACACACGCGGAGGCAATTGAGGCATGCAACACATTTTTGCGGATCGGTTTCGGCAAGGGTCCCTTTAACCTCGATTCCGGTATCCATGATATCGGCCCTTGCGTCCTGGAATATATCGAGCAAGGGCACGCCGGAAGAGCATGCCTTTTCGCACTGGCCGCAGCCCAGGCACTGGAAGACCTTTGAACCGGTATCGGTTGTAAGCCCGATCCGCCGGTGAAGCAGGCCGTGCAGTATTATCAGCTTACCCCTCGGAGCATCGGACTCCCACCCGGTCGCCCTGTATATGGGGCAATGTTCGTAACAGTAACCGCATCTTATACAACTGTTGAGTGCGATTTCCCAAGCCTTCAGTCTCTTGAACTCAAGCATCTTTCCCTTCCTGCGTAACATAACGCAACCGGGCCGCAGACATCCAGTCGTCCGGTGCGTCCATAAGCTTTCCGGGGTTGAGTATCCCCTTGGGGTCAAAAGCCTTCTTTACCGATCTCATAAGGTCCAGCAGGTCGTGTTTCTCCTGCTTGAAGGCAGGGGCCTTGGACATGCCGATTCCGTGTTCCGCCGACGTCGTGCCGTCCACGGATCTGACGTGCTCGTAGATTTCCGCTATTGCCTCCCGGGCCGCCTCCCATTGCGCTCCCTTGGTGGTATCCATGAGGATCTTGGTGTGCATGCAACCTGCGCCGCAATGACCGTATGCAGTCATGATGATACCGTGCTTGTCGGCTGTTTCGTGTATTTTGCGCGCAGTGTCCGCCATCCTTGAGAACGGAACGGCCATGTCGTCGGCAAGTGAAGTGGATGCCAGGTATTCCCTGTACCGGGACAGGGCAGGGAAGAGCTTTTTCCTGCCCGCAAAGATTCGTTCCCTTTCTTTCGCGTCATAGCTGACCTCGATTCCGGAGCCCTGGTGAGCGGCACAAATTTCCCTGGCCTTTTCTATCTCGAAATCAACCGCTTCCATGACCATGCCGTCTGCCTCGAATAGCAGTATTGCCTCCACGTCGGGCAGCCCGAGGTTCATGGATTGGTTGACGGCCGTTATAGCAACCTTGTCGATCAATTCCAACATGGAGGGACTACACCCGGATGCAATAATCTCGGATATCGCATCCCCGGCCTGTTCCAGCTTGTTGAAGTTTGCAATGCCCATGCACCTGAACTTGGGCAGGGGAACGAACTTCAAGGTGGCCTCGACTATCACGGCCAGGGTGCCCTCGGAACCGATCATCAGCCTTTCCAATGGATAACCCGAAGAAGCGACCCTTGTCCTTGAGCCCAGGTTCACACAGTCGCCGTTTGCCAGGACCACCTTCATGCCCAGAACCGAGTCCCGGGCCGCGCCGTACTTTACGGAACGGGTGCCGCTTGCATTGTTGCCGATTTCTCCGCCGATCGTGGCTATCCGGCTGGAAGCCGGGGTAGGCGGGTAGAAGAAGCCGTGAGGACTCAAGGCCCGGTTAAGGTCGTCGTCGACCACGCCCGGCTCGACCCGGCAGTACGCATCGTTTACGTTTACCTCCAGGATTCGGTTCAGCCCCTTCATGTCCAGAACAATGCCGCCCTTGACAGGAACCGTCTGCCCGCACATTCCCGAGCCGGAACCTCTCGGAATCACGGGTATCGAGTTCTTGTCCGCATATGCCATCAACTCCTGTACGGCCGGGATCGTGCGTGGTTTGACCACGACAAAGGCCTTGCCCTCGTAAACCGATGCATCCGCGCCGTACACGTACAGGTCCGCCTTCGAATCCCTTAGGTTTTCTTCTCCGACTATCTTTTTCAATTCGAGTATATCCGGCGGGTTCATGTATTACACCTCCATACCCGATAAACCGGGACCGAGTATAGTTTGAGATATTTTTGATGGCAATTATAATATGTTTTTCATATCAAATGTGGACATGAAAGATGCATGTAAATAGAATGTAATAAATCTTACTGTGCCTTTTGGAGGGCGGCTATGGGCAAACTTGGTATCATGAAAGAGTTCTGGGGTTTTCTTAAGGTCCGGAAAAAGTACTGGCTAGGCCCCATTGTTGTGATTTTGCTGCTCTTGGGTTTGCTTATCGTGCTTACAGAGGGTTCTACGGTAGCTCCCTTCGTTTACACGCTGTTCTAGGAGGCGACTTCTGTCCTCGATTACCGTGATAATCGTCGGGTACAAGTCCCGGCCCGTTCTTGAAAAATGCCTGGCGTCCATCGAGAAGCAGACCCTGCAGCCGGATGAAACGATCTTCGTGAACAACGGTTGCGACAATGCCTCGGTCTCATTGATAAGAGAGCGCTTCTCCTTTGTAACCGTGCTCGATCCCGGCCGCAACCTGGGTTTTGCCGGTGGATGCAACATAGCGATGGAATCCGTTGAAACCGGCATGGTAGCCTTGCTCAACCCGGATACAGAGGCGGAGCCCGGCTGGCTGGAAGAAATCGTAAAGGCTGCGGACAATCATCCGGACGAGATCGGTGCATTTGCAAGCCGTGTCCACTGGGCCGGGGATCCCACGTTTCTTCAAAGCACGGGGGATAGTTACTCGGTGGTGGGAACATCCCTGCCAATCGGCTTCGGTGATGATCCTGCGCTTCATCTCGAACCTGGTTTCGTGTTTGGACCGGCCGGTTGTGCTGCTGCATTCAGGACCCATGCGATCAGGGAAGCAGGTTTGTTCGATCAGGACTTTTTTGCATATTACGATGATGCGGACCTTTCCTTCAGGTTGAACCTGCTGGGATACAAGTGCCTATACGTGCCCGGAGCGATTGTAAGGCACCTTGGCCAGTACGAATGGAAGGGCAGAGAATCTCGGATCGAGAGGTTGAGTCAGAGGAACATGGAATGGGTATATTTCAGGGATATGCCTTTAATATTGATATTTGCCTTTCTCCCGGAGAAGCTTTTTTTCGAGGCTGTGTCTTTGTTGAGGTTTGCGGCAAAGGGAGACTTGGAACTTTTTCTCTCGGCAAAGATCGGGGCATTGATCAATGCACCGAAAATCCTGCGCCGGCGTAAAAAGATACAATCCGAAAGACGAATTTCATCCATGGAGTTGCTCAAGAGGTTGGATCACAGGTGGATAAGGTCAAGGCTGAAATATGAGAATGCTCTTTCCATAATGAGGTAACGGTGATGTCTTTAGAGAGGGTTTTGACAATCATCGTGACCCGGAACAACGGGGAAGAAATACCGGCTTGCCTGGAAGGCCTGGACAGGGCCGGGACCGGGTTGGACCTCGAGACCGTTGTGATCGACAATGCCTCGAAAGACCGTACAAAGGCCATACTCTCTTCCTGGCAAGGTCAGGGAGCCGGCAGGGAAGTCGTTTTCAACAGGAAGAACATCGGTCTTGCGAGGGCAGTCAACATGGGCGCAGCCAAGTTCGATTGGTGCGAGAAAATTGTGGTGCTCAATCCTGATGTCGTGCCGCATGAAAAATCCATATTCAGGCTTTCAAGGGCCATGGATAGGCTTGAACATGCGGGATTGCTGCTGCCCAAGCTCGTGGACAAGCACGGAAGGCTTCAGCCTTCGTGCAGGACTTTCTACGATGCTCGTACCATTCTTGCCAGGCGTGCCCCGGTATTGAACAGGTTTTTCGCTTCTTCCGGAATCGTTCGGCGACATCTCATGCTCGACAGGGATCATGACAGGGAAATGGAGGTCGACTGGGGCCAGGGTGCTGCATTCATGGTGAGGCGCTCTGCCCTGGAGAGGCGCGACCAGGTATTCGATCCCGGCTATTTCCTGTACTTCGAAGACGTGGATCTTGCCTGGTCAATGTGGAACCGGGGGTACAAGGTGATGTACGTGCCCTCCTCGGTCATGACCCACGGGTACAGGAGATCCAGTGCGGGATTATCCAATATTAGCGCATTCCTGCATTTAAGGAGCGCCGTACGATTCTTCCTGAAGACAAGGTGCAGGGAGCCGGGCCGGGAGAACAACGCATGAACCCGGGAACCGCAGGTTCAGGCGATTTGCGCCGACGGTTCGTATCCGCCCTTTCAAGGGCCCAGGTCATCGCCTTCTGGATATTCGTAGTAGCCATTCCCCTGAACCTTATAGCAATGACTGCCGGGGCCGCCATCGGAATTGCAGCGACCCTGGGCCTGTACATATCGGCTCCGTACAGGCGGCACCGCACTCCACTGGATCTTGCCGTGATAATATACCTGGCTGCAATAGGAGCCAGCCTCCTGCTTGGCAGGACTGATGCGATAACCTTCAGGACAGCCACTTCCTTTTGGCCGCTTGCCGTTTTCTACTTTTCCTACAGCGTGGCCCGGTACAGGCGGGACAGCGGTGAAAGATGGATCTGGGTCATGCTATGTACAGCCCTTGTCCTTTCAATCTACTCTATCGTACAGCATTTTACCGGGATCGATTGGTTCAACACGGCCTTTGGCGGTCAGCCCAAGGTTTACAGGCACATGTTGGCGGGTTCGGCTCACAGGTACGTGTCGGTCGGCAGGTACGACAGGCATTCCAACCATGCCTTCGCAGTCATGTTCTTTTTGTCGCTGGCGCTTTCCGAGGTGCTGTTCGGGAGTCAAAAAACAGGAAACAGAATTGTAAAGACGGTTGGGAAGTGGGGCGCCGGCCTTTTGTTTGCAGCGGAATTGGTGGTTACCTACGTGAGGGCGGCCTGGATGGGGATGGCGGCCGCCGTCTTTTTTCTTGGAATGGCAAAGGGCAGACGCTGGCTCCTGGCCATGATATTGGGCGGCGCCGTGCTTTTCGGCGCTGTGTGTGAATTCAGTCCGTCAATAGAAAGCAAGCTCAAGGTTACATTCGATTCGAAATACCCCGCCAACAGGCAGAGGCTGTTCCTGTGGGCAAGGTCCCTGGAGATGTTCGCCGACCACCCGGTGTTCGGTATCGGGTGGGGAAACTACCAGAAGGTGTGCCCCGAGTACATCGACAAGGTCGATCCCAAGTTTCCTTTCAAGTTCAGGTCACACAATCTTTTCCTGAACCACCTGGCCGAGACCGGCCTGGTCGGTCTTCTTGCCCTGTTGTTCCTGTTTTTCAAGATTTTTTCGAGTTTGTACTCGTGTGTGAAAAGGTCCGGGCAAGGGGGATGTCCCGGGTACAGGTTGTGCATGGGAATGCTTGCGGCCATGATCGCTTTTGTAATCGGCTCGATTACCACGGATGCATACTACAACGGTGACGTGTCGTTCGTCATGTGGTTTCTCCTGGGCCAGGCTTTGGGCGCACGTACGGACAGCGACGATCCTGCGGCGGATTGAGGCATCTTGTCGATTAAGGCGTTTTATTGAGTCGTTTGGGCGTTTAAATGAAATTATGAAACGTACAGGAGATGCGGAGCAATGATGACTTGACCGGCAGGATTACGACTTGGCTTAGCCTGCCGGGTTTCATGTGCCTTGACGCCTGCAGGTGCCGGGACCTATCATCGCTTCACAAGATGGGACAGGAAGAATGATTGAAAGACCTCGCATGCATATCAAGACTTTCGGCTGCCAGATGAACCGGTACGACAGCGATCGCATGCTCGAGATGATGGTTGCCCGGGGTTACGAACTTTCCGACGACCCGAACACGGCCGACCTGGTTATCGTGAATACCTGCTCGGTAAGGGAAAAACCCGAGAGAAAGGTGCAGAGCTTTGTTTCAAGGATCGTATCGGGCTCGCGGCATGGTGAAAAAGGTTCACGATCAAAGCCGGTCTTCGTGATTGCAGGATGCGTGGCCGAGCAACACGGTGGTGAATTTCTGGACATGCAACCGGATGTGGATTTGGTAATAGGGCCGGATCATTTGCACGAGCTGCCGGACTTGGTGGAAAGAGTGAAGAAAGGGGAAAGGATATCCGCGGTAGGTGAAGAGACTGTGCCGTCCTTTCTACAAGCCAGGCCGTCCGGGCCCGGGGTGAGAGTGTCGGAGGCTGTAACTATTGCAAAAGGTTGCGACAATTACTGCTCTTATTGCATCGTGCCGTACGTTCGCGGAAGGGAGAGGAGCAGGCCGGCGGTTCAAATCGTGGACGAGGCATCCGGACTTGTGGCCCTTGGGGCGAGAGAAATTGTTTTGATCGGACAGAATGTGAATTCTTATTCGGGTGAGGGAGGCTTCCCGTTGCTTTTGGAAAGGGTGTCAAGAATACCAGGACTTTCCAGGTTGCGCTTTACCACGTCACATCCGAAAGATTTCAGCCGTTCCCTTGCAAGGCAGTTCAAGGAATTGGACAACCTTTGCGAGTGGTTGCATATGCCGTTTCAATCCGGTTCGGACCGGGTGCTGGAGAACATGAACAGGGGATACACCAGGGCACAGTACCTTGAAAAGGTTGCGATGTACCGGGAATATGCGCCAAATGGAGCCATAGGCGCCGACTGCATAGTGGGCTTTCCCGGTGAGACACACAAAGATTTTGAAGATACGATGAAGTTGGTGGAGGAAGTGTGCTTCGACCAGTTGTTCAGCTTCAAGTATTCTCCAAGACCAGGGACCAGTGCCCTATGCCTGGCGGATGATGTGCCGATGGATGTCAAGACCGGAAGACTGAAGGAACTTCAGGAGTTGCATACGGCCATGACAAGACGAAAGAACCTGGAACTGGTCGGAACGCGCCAACAGGTACTGGTGGAAGGACCTTCATCGAGAGGCGATCAGATGAGCGGAAGGACCCGTTCGAACAAGGTCGTGAACTTTTGTGGAAAAGAAAGCCTTGTAGGTTCTCTTGTCTTGGTGCATATCGAGGAGGGGTTGGCAAACTCTCTCCGGGGAAGAATCGAAGAGAGTGCTGCCTGAAAGGAGGAACTATTGGCTGGGTACATCCAGATGAAGGTTCACGGAATGACGGTCGATCCATTCACAAACTCGCCCATAGTAGTACTCAAGGACCTGAACAACGAAAAGGCGGTTCCTATCTGGATCGGGCTTGTCGAGGCCAGTGCTATAGCCATGGAACTCGAGCACATGAATTTGCCACGGCCCATGACCCACGATTTACTCAAGAATGTGATCGATAAAATGGGAGGAAAAGTAACCAGGGTCGAAGTCTGCGATATCAAGGACAATACGTTCTATGGGCTGGTTCATATCGAAAAAGACGGACATGTGATGGAAATCGATTCCAGGCCGTCCGATGCCATAGCCCTTGCATTGCGTGCCGAGGCGCCTATTTTCGTGGCCGAACACGTGATCGAGAAATCGAGGTATATAAAAACCGAGGAAGGGGGAGAACCGGCCGGGGATGAAGAGAAAAAGAAGAAGGAACTGCTGGAAATGCTCGAGAACATGGATCCGGATGATTTCGGAAAATACAAGATGTGAAGCCTTACTCTGACGAGAACAGGAGATAGTGCCTGATTGGCCCGTGAACTGACTGATAAACCGAATAACGTGATGACTAGGTTGGTGAATGCCTGGCTGCCGCCTTTTGCATGGGCCGTGTTGCTTTTTGGTTGCTCTTCTTTTTCCATGAAATCGGTCGGCTGGCTCGTGCATTACGTGCCGGGCCGGGACAAGACCGTGCACTTCATGATGTACGCCGTATTGGGAGGCCTGTTGTCAAGGGCCATGCTTGTTACCTCCCTGCACTATTCAAGACTGTTTCTGGTTTTCTTGGCAGGAACGATTGGTTCCATGTACGGAGCGACCGACGAAATTCACCAGCTTATGGTCAAGGGAAGAACAGCGGAATGGCTCGACTTGTTGGCGGATACACTCGGCTCCATGTCAGGGGCATTTGCATGGGGTTTTTTGTTGTTTCATCGCAGGAAGGATGCGGCAGGCGGCTCGGGCAGTACGGAAAAAGGATCAGCAGACCGATCACCAACCCGGGCTGCAAAAGAGGATTAGAATTATGCTGAAGCTGAAAGACTATGTAACCCTGATGAACGGGCTTTGCGGTTTTTTAAGCGTGGTGCTCGTTATCCGTGGCCAGCTTGTCTTTGCCTCTGTGCTCGTGTTCATAGGTTGGGCATTCGATGCAATGGACGGGGCAGTGGCAAGGTTGACAAAACAGCACAACAAGTTCGGTGGTGAGCTGGATAACATGTGTGACATGATTACCTGGGCCATGGCTCCTTCGTTTATAGTGTATGCTTACTACGAACGTTTTTTCTCATCACTGCAAATCCTGCAGAATCCCTCGTGGCTCCCGTGGGTCTTGGCTTGTGTGCTTGGAGCAATGCCCATAACATTCGGTGCGGTCAGGTTCGCCAGGTTTTCCGCCACAGAACTCAAGGCCGAAGGCTACTGGATCGGCCTGCCGAGGCCGGTTTCGGCTTTCATAATCGTATCTTTCTTGAATTCACACCTTTTTGCTCATCCCCTTGGACCGTACGTGGGCATTGTCCTTTGTTTCATATTGTTTCCGTTGAACATGACCCTCATTCCCTTTATATCTCACCATGCGGGCTGGTGGTCCGGGTTCCTGACAGGCCTGATGATAACAGTCGCCGGAACCAGCCTGGCCGGCTTGGCGGCGGGTTTCATCACCGGTGACTTTGGTTTCTTCTTCGATAGCTTTTTCTTCTGGATGACCGGGTACCTTTTCCTTGCATGGTCGTATATCCCGGCCCGGGATTGGCACAAGGTAAGGCAGGATCTGGCAGAGTGGCGACATAGGGAACTGACAGGATGATAGAGCCCAGGGCTTGCGCATCGCTTACAATCATGATCGTGACCTGCCTGCCCATGATCACCGGTCCTGCAACGGGTTGTAGTCACAACAACAGGTTCAGGCCGGGACACGAAAGGCTTATTGGCAGGGGAAGGGGACTTACCTTGAAATGCGGCCTGCTTGGAGCAGGGATCGGCGCACTTACGGCCGCAGCGATCACCTTCGGCGGGACGGCGCTCGTAAACGAAAAATGGCCTTTGAACGAACCGGCGGACTTTGTGGAAACTATTCCGATCTGGGGAAGCACGTTGTTTATCGGCATGACCCTGGGTATGTACATTGCTTGCCTGGGGCCTTGATAATTGTTTGCCGGTTTGGTTTTCCTGTTTGCTTGCCTCTACGGTTTCATGAGACAGTGTAAACGTACATTATTGTAAGAACCATCGGCAATGAGTCTAATTTCCCCGAAACAGTTTCCACCAAGATTTGAAGTACCAATAAGGGGAACACAACAGGGTGTTCAATGTGGCAAGTAATTTCCCGGTCACAGACTGGTAAAGTCTCGAATCATCCCAGATATACCTGATAGTCAAGCCAAGGATCCAGAAGGGATAGAAGGGAAGAAAGACCATGAATCTCGCCTTCATATACTTGGCGATTACGACGTGGTAGTGCCTGAAATGATTCCAGTATATCTTTTTCGGAGCCATGTTTCTTCGGTCAAGGCCGCCAGGCAGCCAATTTCTTCTTAATACCGTGGGGCCGGGATCGAAGACGATTCGTTCGGGGTGCTTCAGGACCTTTTTCAGCTTCAGCGAGAAGGAATGCTCTTCGTGGTCCTCCATTCGCTCGTCCCATTCTCCGGCTAATTCAACGTATTTTTTCCTGATTGAGGAATTGCCTCCCCTAAGCCAGTCGACTCCTTCAACCCGTTCGTTTAACCTGGCATAGCAGTGGGCATATCCAAGCATGTTGTATCGACAGCAATGTTTATGCGCCCAGTGAGAATACTTATAGTTGAAGTGCTCATTTTCCTCATATATATCCCTTCCATTGACTCCGATGATATCCGGGTCCGAGTAATTTGCTACGTGGCTCGCGATCCAGAACTTGTCGGCAGGCAAGTCGTCGTCATCGATAAACAGGAGGATTTCGCCTTCGGCTTTCCTGCACCCGAGATTCCTGGCTCCGGCAGGGCCCAAGGGCGGGGTTTGAATCACCCGGAGCCGGGGTTCGCGTTGCTCCATGAGTTGTAATATTTTCACTGTTTCAGGCGGGCGGGTTGTTGATTGCTCTATGACAATCACTTCGAAGTTGTCGTAGTCTTGAGTGAACAAAGTTTGAAGCAGTTCCACACAGGCCTCCAGCCTGTTGTACGAACGCACAATCACGGAAGCGAATTTCTTTTTTGCGGATGTACGGTTCACCTTTGCTCCTCATCTTCAACTTTGGGAAAGAGGACTGACCTTCTGATTCCCAGAACAAAACGTATAAAGACCAGGAATCCCGTCATCAGAACTATGAACCGCGTTGTAAGCCCTATCCAGGGCGACAATGGTTGGAGCGGGTTGAGAAGGCGGTTCAATCCGGCAATCAGGAGTGTCAGAACTATTGTACTTGCGGCCGGAGCCCACAGGCTCCTGATGAATTCCCACCATCCAAGTGGAATCTGTGTTCTTGCAAACAGCCATAGTATGAAGATGATTAAAGGGTAGGACAGAAGCCAGGCCCACGCGATTGCAATGAAACCCATGCTCTCGCCAAAGACGGCGGCTGCGCCGAAAAAGGTTATTGCAAGAGAAGTGAAGGTCACTGCAGAGTCATATACCGCCAATTCGGGCTTGCCCACTGCATGGAATAGTTGAGGTGTTGCTTGGGCAAGGCAACGTAGAACCGCGGCCCAGCAAAGTATCTGTACCACCGGCACGGCGGAAATCCACCGGCCGTCCGCAATGATTGTCAGAAGGTCGTGCGCTGAAAACATGAGAAACACGGGAATGGCGGATACAAGTAGACCGAGACTCCGGGTGGTCCACAGGTAGGTTTCCTTCAACCGTAGGCGGTTCTTCTGAATCCTGGCGTAAACAGGAAAGGCGGTCCTGTTTATCACGTCCAGCACGGATTGGGCCGGTAACATGGCGATGTCGAATCCCACCTTGTAGACTCCGACTGCTGAAGTTCCAAAGAACCTTCCAAGCACAAAATAGTCCAGGTTGCGGTAAACATGGTACAGGATTCCCGATGCCGCTACTTTGAAGCCGAATACGACCATGCCGGAAATGCTTTTCCAGGCAAATGACAATCCCGGTCTGTAGTTGGAGAAGTAGTATACCCCGACGAAAATGACAAAACCTTCCATGGTGTAGGCAAGCACCAGTGCCCATGCCCCAAAGCCCAAGGCGGCCAGGGTTATCTTTACTGCTGCTGCTGTTAGTGCGGCAATGGTTTGAGTGAGTGCGAGTTCTTTGAATTTCATGTCCCGAATAAGCAGTTGCATGGGCACGAGGGCCACGGCAAGGAAGAGGAAACGGACGATTGAAACAACGATCAGAGGTTGCAATGATGCATCGCCGAAGAATGCGGCAAGATAACCCGAACCAAGGGAGATAGCTGATACAAGGATTCCTGCGAGGCCAACGGAGAACCAGAAGAGTGAATGTTTTTGAACACTGGTAAGTTCAGGAGCCTGAACCAGGGCCGTACCCACACCCAGGCCATTGAAGGCTTCAAGAACAACCCCTATACTCCAAGAGAGGGCTGCAAGCCCAAGTTCCTCTTTGGTCAGAAACCACCATATTATTATCGTACTGACCAGTTCTATGACTCGCATTACGGCACTGGCCGAGCCGAGCCACACTAATCCCTTTTTCATCAAATTCCTGGGATTGGCCAGGTCACGAGACTTTTTGTCCATGAAAACTTACCAGCGGGCCCGCTTTATTCCAATGTGAATGACCAACAGCACAAAGACTATAGCACCGGAAATAACCGAAGCGAAAAGTAGGAGTGATATCCAGTTCAACAGCCCAAAGATAAGAAAAAGGAAAAGATAACTTTCCTTCCAAAAAAGTTTTTTGAAGTATGCAAAGGGGGAGGTGCTTCGCTGAACCTTTTTTCTTGGTTTGTACGCCTCGAACCACCAGTAAAACCCGAGCCCGTGCCTTATATTGCAATGCCAGTCGATCAATGCATAAGTGAAAGCCATAACACCGGCAAAGATTCCTGCAGCAAGGTAAAGTTCATTACCCGAAGCAGAATACAAATTGTAACCTATTGCTGCGAACAGCATGGCATTGAGCACCTCGTCGCACACAGAATCCAGGTACGCTCCAAACTTGGACTGTTGCAGACGGATTCTGGCGAGTTCCCCGTCGATTCCGTCAAGCACGGAGTTGATTTGTAGAAGCAGGCCCCCGATTACAGTGTTGAGCCAACCTCCTGCAAAAACGAATGCAATGCCGGCTGCTCCAACGAAAAATGCAAAAATCGTGGTCATATTGGGTGTAACAGGACTGTTCACCAGGTGGCGCGAGAACCGTATGGAAATCGGCCTGTTGAGATATTTGGCTATTAGCCCGCCGGGCCGGAACTGCAATGCTTTTAGCATTCCCCATTCCGCTTGCCTGGCTGAATCTGTATCGGAAACATGTGACCAAAAGGCTGACTTTCTTTCAAGCGGTATGATTTTGACGGTACTGCCGAGATCTTGCAGAATATTCTCCCTTTCTTCCGGGTGGTATAAAAAACGACCTAGAGCCGCCGCTTCTTTTTCCTGAAAACTGTCTGCGTTGACCACCAGAACCGGACCAGGCTCCGAAGTTTTGGAAAGTATATAGAATACGTCTCCATCCTGACGCCCGGGAACAGTATCGAGCAGAAAGTCAACGCTGAGAAGGTCATTTGCGTACTCTCCGGCAGCCACGACCACAAGTCCCGAAAGATCGGCAAGGATGCCGGGTAGATCCTCCAGGGTCACCGTGCGTACCCGCTCTACTCCCAGAGAATAAAACATCTTTTCCCAGCGCTGCACGGTGGTAAGCCCGGCGCATGTAGGCAATTCGCCTATCTTTGGTACAACAACCAGGGCCTCTTTCAGTGGATCAGGCATCAAGGTTTCTCCTGCGAAAATTTTCTTGTTCTTATCTGTTGTTCCAATGGCGTTGTATATCCATTGACCAAGGATAACAACACCCGTAAAATAAAGGAAATATCTACCATTGCCACATTACAAAAGCAATGAGAATTTCGAAAAGGGCATGTTGATCAAGGGCCCGGCTCCATGCCCTGTCTTTTGGATCATATTGTTTCGTTCATGTTGCCCATCAACTGCGATAATGTGACTGCCTTGAGATTGCGCTTTGCCAGAAGCTCGAGAATATCCGGCATTGCTGACACGGTTGCCTTGCGTGTGGACAAGTATGGCGGCGCAATAGTTTCGGCGTCTGCAACGCCGTCGTGTAATAGTATAATGGCTCCCGGCCGGAGCGCTTCTGAAACGCGATGTACTATGTCCGCCGGCTCGGCCAGCCGTGAGTCAAGCGAGCTGAATGTCCAATAAACCACAAATAGACCGCGGTCACGCACGTATTTTACCTGCCGCCGTCTGCATTGCCCGTAAGGAAAACGAAGCAAATTAACCGGTCGTTCCGTTAGATTGGATAGTAGTTGCACGCTGCGTTCCAACTCGTCAAGGAAGATGTCGTCCCGGTTGACTATTCCACGCCGATGGGTGAATAGATGGGTTCCCACTTCATGCCCGCGGCTGATTATTTCACGGACCAGGTCCGGGCTTTTCAGTGCCTGTTTCCCCACTACAAAAAAGGTGGCCTTGACATTTGCATCCTCCAGGGCCTTGAGAATGCCGGGTGTATAAAGTGGATCCGGACCGTCATCAAAGGTCAGTGCTATGTTAGATGATTGCTTCGAACCTTGTACTATAATGTCTTTTCGAAAAATACTGCCGACAATTGACAGAACCGTATGGCTGGTGGCAAGGCGTAGGATAGTCATATCAAATGATCGATCCTTGAAACGCGGTTGGATGAACCCTGCCGCCAACGCCGATGAAGTGAAACCGGCAAATGGAGAACTACAGCGGCGCATGCCTTGAATCGTTCCATTGCATCACGATTGTTGTTGTCGGGGTCCCAAATCCATTCCCAAACCTGTTCCAAGGTACGCAAGAGGAATATCGGGTATAATAGCCGTACCCGCCAGGGAAAATAATAGGCTACGACATCATGGTAATAACTGATTCTGGCATTCAGCTCACGGATGTACCAATCCGGCTTGGAACGCCGGTTGAGCCCTCCCTCGATATTGACTCTTCTCCATATTATGGGTTTGGGATCATAGATGAACTGTTCGCCCGGTTTCCGGTTTCTCGCGAACTTGAAGGAAAAAGATTGCTCTTCACCCACCGGAATGCCCTCGTCCCAACCGCCAATCCTTTCGATCAGGCTGCGACGGACAGAGGCGTTCGAACCGATCAGGAAATCTATTCCCTCCTTGCGCAGACTCCCCCATGCATAAGTCATGGGATCCTTGAAGAACGTGTAACGGAATGCAAGCCGATGAACCAACCGTGGGAAACGCGGTCTTTGAATTTGCCCGGGATTATCGGTCAAGCGGCCGACGACGCCCATGCACAAGGGATTGGAGTAGTTGGCGACGTGGTTGGTCAACCATTCATCGTCGATCGGAAGATCATCATCATCAATAAAAACCAAAATGTCGCCGCAGGTATGACGAATTCCTTCGTTGCGTGCCGCCGGTGCACCCAGAGGAGAGCATGCAATCACCTTCAGCCTGCTATCTCGTAGTGATGCAAGCCGGGCTTCCAGCCCGGGGTTATTGCTCTGTTCGACAACAACAATCTCGAAAGAGGGATAATTTTGTAAACGAAGCCGTTCCACAAGCTCCAACAATGCTTCCGGCCGTTGAAACGACCTGACTACTATGGATACAAAAGGCGCATAGCCGGCTAATCCATGTCTCTTGGGTACATCGGTGCGGATTTTATCGATCTCCATGATGTCCGCCCGGACAGGGCGGCTTTGAGACACTCTCATCCGGCCTGTATGGAAAAAACAACCAAGGGGCAATCTCTTCGTGCGCCGGAGACCAAAGGTTATTAATTTTTTTACATTCCAACATGACATGGCTATGCTAATCGAAGCAGGTTTTTTTAGTCAAGACAGGTTCGAAAAAGCATTGTTTAAACACTTGAACTTGACACTGTTTTCGATTCCGCTGTCTACTGTATTGAGGTTTGCACTGGAAACTTGAATGTACCACTAATGCAGGAGGACATTGACAAGCATGAAGGAATCTTACGACCTCGTTGTGATAGGCGCTGGCCCGGGCGGTTACGTGGCGGCCATCCGGGGAGCAAAACGCGGAATGAAGACAGCTTTGGTGGAAAGGCGTGACCAACTTGGGGGCACGTGCCTGCTGATAGGGTGTATACCGACCAAGGAATTGCTCGAATCCACGAGATTGTATGAAAGGATGCAAAAGGAAGCCGGCACGCGGGGAATAGAAATCAAGGACATGGATGCCAACCTGCGCGTTGACCTTGTTGCCATGCAAGAGAGAAAGGATCGAGTGATTCAAAGGCTTTCAAAGGGCATTTCTTCCCTGATGAAAAAGAACAGGATAGATGTGTTTCAGGGTATGGGCAGGCTGAAGCCCGGTCCGCGGGTCGTGGTCGAGTCGGCCGGAGGCGGGGATCGCGAGCTGGCTGCAAAAAGGGTCATCCTGGCAACAGGGTCCAGGCCCCTGGAATTGGACGCACTGCCTTTCGACAACCCGGCTGTAATGGGATCGACCGGCGCACTGTCCCTCGAACGTGTTCCCGGGAGACTTGCGGTAATAGGCGCGGGAGCAGTGGGACTGGAGCTTGGGTTGATTTATAAGCGGCTCGGTGCAGATGTTACCATAATTGAGATGATGGGGCAGGCAGCGCCCTTTGCCGACCGGCAGATTGCAAGAGCCCTGGAACGCTCGCTGAAGGCACAGGGAATCAAGCTCAAGCTCAGAACAAAGGTTCAAGGCCTTGAAAGAGCCCGGGGCAATGCCGAGGCCGTTGGTAATGCCCGTAACGTCAATATATTGTTAGCCGGTCCAGCGGGCGAAGAACGCCTGGAAACAGACTTGGTCTTGTCGGCGGCCGGGAGGGTTCCGAACGTGGCCGGTCTGGGTCTCGATGATTGTGGAGTGAAAATGAATTCGAGATCCAGGATCGAGGTGAACGAGTATCTGGAGACGAGCCTCGAAGGTGTTTATGCAGTAGGAGACCTTGTGAACGGTCCGATGCTGGCCCACAAGGCGGAACAGGATGGCGTTGTGGCGGCGGACAATGCTTGGGGAAAGAAAGAAAAGGCGGATTATGCTCTGGTGCCATCTGCTGTATACACGAGCCCTGAACTGGCCCAGGTTGGTATGACGGAGGAACAGGCAAGGGAAAAGGGACTCGATTATTCAACAGGTTTGTTTTCCTTCAGGGGAAACCCCAGGGCCGTGACGGCATCCAGCGACCAGGGTATGGTAAAAGTCTTGGTCGTCAAGGGGTCGGGCGAACTTCTAGGTGTGCACATCCTGGGTCCTCATGCCTCGGAGCTCGTGGCAGAGGCAGTGGTTGCGATGAAGTTCGGTGCGAATGCAAAAGATCTGGGACACTTGGTACATGCCCACCCATCTCTGTCAGAGGCATTAAAAGAGGCGTGCTTGGCTGCTATGGGAAATGGGATTCATTCATAGGATTTGTTTCTTTGGAGGCATGTTGAAGTTTCCGGCAGACTCGCTCGTGCAGGAAAAGAAGCTTGACGAACTCAAAGCCAGGCTGGAGAGGCTGGGTATCGATCTTTCGCAGGTGATTGAAAAAGCAATCACATCTTCAGGGCCGGGTGGACAAAAGGCTAACAGGGCCAAGAGTGGTGTTCAACTGAAGTATGAGCCTTCAGGCCTGATAGTGAGATGTGTCCGCGAGAGAGCGAGATCTGTCAACCGCTATATAGCATTAAGAAAGCTGGCCGATGCAGTCGAAGCCAGAGCCGGGCGCAAGGATTCACTGGCGCAGGCTGAAATCATCAAGGTAAGAAAGCAGAAGGACAGGAGGAAGCGGCGGAGAAAACAGAAACGTCACCACCCCGTGTAGGGGCAATCCCATGTGGTTGCCCGAACCTTGAGACAAGAACGCCGCCGTGTTAATAAGGCCGGGGAGTTTGGACTCATGGCATGGTTGGACGAGAAAAAGGGAATTGAAATACTGGAAATCGGGAAAAGAGGGGAGAACATCTTTGCATCACTTAAGCTGGAAAAAGATCTTGATTTCTTCAACGGCCACTTTCCGAAAATCGCAATTCTGCCGGCAGCGGCACAGTTGGAGATCGTGGTTGCATTGGTGGAAAAGGCATCGGCTACAAGTTTCCGGCTGGGAAAGGTGGAAAGGGTAAAGTTCGGCTCAAAGGTTCGGCCCGGAGACAAGTTGTCATTCAGGGCCAGGTTTGAGCAGGAAAAGGGCAGGCTCGATTTCACGCTGGCCCACGGCCTTGCCAAGGCTTGCTCGGGCATAATATTCTTGGAGCAGACCAAGTGACTGGCAGGTTGTCTTTAAGTATATTTTTTATTTGGGCAATCACTCTTGTATTGCCATGCCCCGGAAATGCAGGTTCTGCCGGTAGTCGTGTGAACGAACAACACGCAAACGCAGGGTCGGCGTGTTCCAAGAGGAAGGACCTGGTCAGGAAGCTTTCTTTACTTCGCACAATGAGATGCAGTTTTAAGGAAGTGAAGACCTTGGAAATGTTGGACGAACCGTTGATTACAAGAGGCAGGATGTATTACATGAAACCTGGTTTCGTGCACCAGGACATGACATCACCGGCCAGGCAATCGGTCACGATTGCAGGGGGAAAGCTCAAGGTAACCAACCTTGATTTGAACAAGAGCGAGATAATGAATTTGTCGAAGAGCAAATCTGCACAGGCGGCGGTACAAAGCGTGGTCCAGGTCATGTCGGGCAGGGCTGCGCTCCTTGAAGACCAGTACGAATGCATGCTGTCGAATATGGGCAGGATCGTTCGCATAATACTCATTCCAAGAACCGGGTTGTTGAAAAAAATGATTTCCAGAATCGTGGTTACTTTTGATTCATCACTGGTGATAAAGAAGGTGGAGATAGACGAAAAAAAAGGAGATAAATCGGTAATGACCTTTACCGATGTAGTGTATAACAAACCATTTTCCAAAGAAGAGATGAGCAAGTATTTTGATCTCTAAACCGATTACGGCTGCAAGGGCGGCTTTGGCTGTCTTGGCGGTGTTGTCATTGTGGTTTGCTGCCGGTTTGAAGCAGGATTCGGACATCACTTCGTTCATTCCGGAAGGTGAGCAGAAAAAGGCAGTGGCTCTCAAGAATCTCGTTGTCTCCGGAAACTCGGCCAAAACCATGATCTTTGCCCTGAAATGTCCGAAGGAATGCGGCAGCAAGGCAGGAGCCTGCCTTGACAAGGCAGGTGAAGAATTACGCAAGTCAGGGTTGTTCGAGCATGTTGCAACCGGAGTTCCCGCGGATATGGGCAAGGTATTCTTCAAGACATATTTCGACAGCAGGTTCGGCCTGCTTTCTTCCCAGCCTGAAAAGGACATCCCGGTAATTTTCAACCATGCCCATCTATTAAAGAGATTCGAAAAATTAAGAAAAGTGCTTGCCCTGCCATCGGCCATGTTCATGAAAGACATGGTCACAAGAGATCCTCTCTTGCTCTTCCAATCCAGGATGGAAATGCTGGAAAAAGAAGCGGGGAAAAAAACCGCCTTACTTTGCGGCAAGAGGTTTTGTTCAAAAGACAGGAGGCACCTGCTCCTGATGGCACGCACAAAGGCGCGGCCCATGGATGTCGACAGCCAGTCAAAGGTGCTGGCCTTGGCTGAAAAGACGGTTGAAAAAATTCGTAAAGAGGCAGGACCGGGATATGACCTCGAGTTCACCGGAATAAACAAGTTTGCAGTGGAGTCATCCTCGCGGATCAAAAAGGATATAACATTGGCCATGGCACTTTCTTTCATAGGTGTAGCGGCCCTGTTTTTATTGTTCTTTAAGCGGGTACGTTTCATTCCCGTGGTGATACTGCCTATTTTGTTCGGCATGCTGGTCGCCGTGGGCGTGACCCAGGCCCTGTTCGGCGGTATTCACGGCTTGACACTGGCCTTTGGCAGCACATTGCTCGGTATAGGCATAGATTTTCCGATTCACTTGTTGAACCATATGATGCTCGATAAGAAGAACCTGGATGATTCCAGGCAGGCCCGGCGAAGCGGGAGGGCCGGAAAAAGCCTCAACATGAGCCTGTTCATGGGTATGTTCACTACTGTGCTTGGTTTCGGCGCAATGGCCCTGTCGAGCTATCCCGGTGTGAGGCAGATTGCCCTGTTTAGCGCAGTGGGCGTGTTTTCAGCATTTGCTTTTTCCATTGCATTCGGGCCGTTGGCCCGGGGATTGTTCAGGTTTGGTGAAAATGCGGGTTTACGACAAAGGCAGGTCTTTACCGATATCACCAGGACTATAATCACGTTCGCATGGAAAAGAAGAAGGATTATCCAGGCGATATCCGTGGTTCTTTTGGTTGTCTCGTTTGTGCTTTCCACCGGGTTGAAAGAGGAAAAGGATCTTCGAAACCTGCAGGCTGCGGATCCTGCAACGTTGAAGCAGGACAAGGAAATCCGCAGCCTGTTGCCCGCGTCATACATGCAACTATTGTTGTTTACCACGAGCCGGGACCTGGAAATGACACTCAGGAAGAATGACGGGTTATACCTTGACCTTAAGAAACTCAAGGCTTCCGGCAGGATCAAGGGATTCGCTTCTTTGCACTTGCTTTTGCCTTCCTTGGATCTGCAGGAGAGGAACCTGAAGGTCCTGGGAAGTATCAAGGGATTAGAAGAAAGCATAAGAGAAGCCATGAGGGAGGAGGGAATTAGGCCGGCGGCATTCGGCCCTTTTTTCAAAGATTTGGATGGTGCCCTGTCAGGGAAATCACCTCTCGTAAAGGCATCGGACTTGCGAAGCGAACCAGGCCTGGCCATGCTTTTGAGTTCCATGCTGTACATCCGGGAAAACAAGAAACCCGTAGTAGTGACTACTGCTTCCACAAGCAATCCCGGAGACGACCTGTCCGATGTGTTGCCTGAAGGCACAACGAGTTTCAGTGAAATAGCTTTCGTCAACCACGCCCTCTCCATGTTTCACAAGGAGGCCTCGATTCTCATATTAGCCGGGCTTTTGATCATAGCGTTGGCTATATTCGGGTATAAGAGGAGTATTCTGTCCGGCTTGGCTTCCATTGCTCCTGCGTTGATTGCGGGAGTTGTGACATTGGCGTTATTGGCCTTACTGGGAGAGAGGATAAACTTTTTGCATATTTCATCTTTGTTGCTGATTCTGTGCATGGGCGTGGACTACGGTATTTTTATATCCGACAGTCTCTCGGCCCGTGACGAAATCGCATTCGAAGTTGCATTGAGATCCGTGATTTTATCAGCGCTGACGACCTGCTTTACCTTCGGGGTGCTTGCTGTGTGCAGGAATCCGGCTCTGAAGGCCATCGGCCATACAGTGGGGCCGGGCATAGTCATTGCCGCTTTGTTGGCAATCGTCTTGACTCCATCTTTGCAGGGGCCGGGGATTTTTCGACAGGAAGAAGGCATACGGAGCAATAGGTGACGGGCTTGTATTTCAGGACCGTGTTTATGTTGATTTTCGCTTTGTCTTTTCAGGGAATAACGGCATGCGAGCACCAGGATTCGGAATATGTCGTGTTGGTACATCCGTGTGTTTTTTTCGGGCCGGACCTTATTATGGAACAGAGTATCGCCGCCGAATTCAAAGGCCGGGAAATACTTGCAAGGGCGGTTGTCGAAAAAAAGGGTGATACGCTGAAAATCGTACTTTTGACTCCGACAGGCCAGGTCATGGCCGGTCTGGTTCAGGACGGAGCAATAATTAAAAAAAGCAATGCGCGTGGGCCCTTGAATAGGCTCGATACCAGGCGCATGGCCCGCGATGTGAGATGGATGTTCTTCGAGCGATGTATAACGGCTGGAGATAAATCAAATACGGCATGCATTAAAGGTTTGGAAACATTCCATGAAGAGAAAAAAGGCAGGGAAACTTTGCTCTTGAAAATCAAGACGCCACATTCAAAGGCCATGGTGACCAGGAAGGGAAGGATTGATTGTAATGGTTTCATTGTTCCGAGAGATGTAGTGCTTGATTCTTTGAACAATGACTACCGGATAGACGCAAGAGTCGATCGATGCAGGATTCTCAAGAAGAGCTCTTTTCCTTGAAAACCATCAGGGTGGTGGTGCAAATAATTGTGTCTTCCAGGCGGACATCCCCCTTGTACCATGCAAAGTCGCCCATGACATTGTCGAGGTTCGCCTCGATTTCAAGGCTTGTTCCTTCGAGTATGGGCCGGTCAAGATCAATGGATGTATCCTTGACCGAGACCAGGTAACCCATGGGAGGCACTGCTCCTTGAAGGTATCCATTGTAGCCCATTATCGCCGCTGATGCCTGTGCTACCATTTCTATGAGCGCCGATGGTAGAAGACCCGCGCCGGGAACCAAGAACGGGTTGTCTTTTGCAACCGATGCCTTCGCATTGATATGGACCTCGTCCACATCCGATATGCTGTCCAGCAACAGCATGGGCGCTTTGTGCGGCACCAGTTGTTCGGGGCTTGGAAGACGCTTTACCTGTGTCATTGTCGATGATCCTTCTTTTATTTCGGTTCTACTGACAATACCATCATGTCTTGGTCGATATCAGATCTGGAAATCAGCATGGCCTGATCGATGAAATCCCGTTTCATATTCAGCAGGAGATGTGCAATGCCCGCGCTTGGATTGTCGATTTCATCCAGTGAGCACGGTCCGTTGCATGCCTTGTGATCTCGCAGGATTCGTGCATTATTTTTTTTGATGAGGCTGTTTTCGAATTCCCGCCTCTGCGACTGATTCCTGGGCTTGAAATGATGTATCCCGGCTATCTTTGCGAGCACGGGTAAATCTTTTGCAGTAGACAACCAAAGAGCTCCGCACAGGTCGAGTGACGAATGAGCGGGCTCGGCCCACTTGGTCGATATGGCTTCGTCGCCTGCAACGAGCAAAACATTTCTTTCACCGCAGGCAAGCCTGGAGACGGCGTCGAGCAGGCCGTATTCGAACGTGAGGTTTCCCCTGGCAATTGTGTTGGAGGCAAACTTTCGGTCTGTGGCTATTGCAAAGTACCCCGTAGGTGCGTTGTACACTGAATTCTGAAAATCACTTGGTGAAATTCTATGCCTCTTACCCAGGAGGTCGGCCATTATCTTGCCCACTACATTGATCTCGCCATTAGAAGTTGCAAAGCATAAAGGGGCTTGCTCGTCCTTGATATCAAGCCTTTCCATGCACCTCGAAACAGTGCGCATGAACATCCTGGAAAGCATTGTAAGTCGTCTTTGCATCCAGCCCGGGGCGTGTTTCATGAAAGGAATTCCGCCCAGGACCGAATCTTGCACCGGCTTGAGTACCAGTTCGTCCTGGTCCAGTTCGTACAGGACATGCCCCTTGCGCATGCACATGGAGACGGACGATATATTAACCTCGAGGTTTGATTCAGGGCCGGCCGGAACAGTTGAAACAGGGCTTTTCATCAGGCTCTACCTATAATAATCGAGGTATTGTTTCCACCGAAGCCGAACGAGTTGGACATTACGAGACTATTCTTGTCGATTGCCGTAGGTTCATCCAATATTTCGATGTCCATTTCCGGGTCGAGCCTTTCAAGGCCCGTGTTATTGGGAGCGAAACCGCGTTCAAGGGAGATGATGCACAAGACCGTCTCGAATGCCGAGGACGCACCCAGCAGGTGCCCGGACATTCCCTTGGTCGAGCTGCACTTTGTCTTGTTTCCGAAAAGCCTGTTTATGGCCGTTGCCTCCGCCGCGTCGTTTAAAATGGTTCCCGTGCCGTGAAGGTTGATGTACCCGATGTCTTCGGCTGTGACTCCTGCTCTCGCAAGGGCCGCCGCCATGGCTGTCTCTGCCCCGAGTCCACTTGGGTCCGGTGCCGTCATGTGGTGTGCGTCGAGGCTCGATCCGTATCCTGCAATGAATGCTCCTTGGCCCTTGTCTTGTCCATAGACTCGCTCCATGATTAATACTGCTGCGCCTTCTCCCAGGTTCATGCCTTTCCTGAAAGCATCGAATGGCCTGCACGGTTCCGGATCAATGACGCGCAAGGATTTGAAACCCATCAGCGTGGTCCTGGCCAGGGCCTCGAATCCACCGACGACCGCTGCATCGCAAATGCCCGAGTAAATCAGGTTGCATGCAGTGATAATTGCATTGCCGGAAGAAGAGCATGCAGTGGAGCATGTCATGGAAGGACCGTCAAAACCAAAGGCCTTGGAGATGAAAGAGGCCACGGAGCCGACCGGAATGGTTGACCTGTAATCGAAATCCCCAAGATCAAGGCCACCAAGTATCTTGTCTTCCAGGTCCCTGAATCCGGAGCTTGTAGTTCCTGTAACAACGGCGATTCGACTGCTTTCGTGCCTGGATTTCAGATCCCTTACCTGCACGGACAGGGATTCAAGGCAGGATGCAGCCAATCGGTTGCACCTGGTGTCGTAATCTTTGAAGGTTGGAGGCAGTTTTGTCAATTCATTCCTGACCGGGCCGATCGGGCAACCTGCATAATCAGCCAGGGGATGATCCTTGGTGAGGCACGTGACGCCTCTTTCGAGGCTGTGAAGAGTCTCTTGGTTTCCAATACCAAGGCTGCTTATGGTCTGAAAGGACGTAACAGCCACCTTGGACCTAAGCTGGTTTCCGTATTTCATGCAGTGTAATACCTCAAGACTATGGCCGAAAGAGGCTCAACAACGAAGTAATACCTCCAGGTATTTCCGGGAGGAGCAACGTGTCCAGGCGTTTCGAGAACCAGTGGGATGTGGAAAATATTATTGGCAGCGGTTCCGGCATTTTCGATTCCTCCCTATCGCGCCCGTGACCGGACAAAATATTGATAAAGAAACTACTAGGTTGATAAAAAAGTTTCAATCCTGCCCACCCGACTCCCGGCCCTCCCCACCCAGGTTGATTTTCAGGGTACCTAAAATATGCTGTTATTTCATGAAGTAGGGGCGGTTCGCGAACCGCCCATGCGAGATCCAATCCTAATAATTTGTATTTTTTCACCCGGACCAGGCCGGCTTTCCTTCACACTCCCCCCTTTTGTCCCACTGTCCCGCAGAGCGGGCGAGGGGGACTATTTGGCACCAACGATTCCAGGGGCGTTGCCTCTGGCTATTTTATTTCGCCCCTTTGGGGCTTTTTGGGAATTGTTGCTGACATTTTAATTCGGCTATCACGTTCTTTGCTTGGAAGCTTGACTTGCAATTTGAATGCATGTATCAAAAACCCAGGAATTCCAAGGAATTCCGATATGATTGGTTGCCTTTTGGTGACTGTTGTCGATTTTAGCGAAACTGTGGCGATGCATCGATGAATGTGGAGTGTGAAAGATGTCGAAGAAAGCAAAAAAGCAAAAACAAAGGCCTTCAGGATCCCGTACCCGTGCGAAAAAGCAGCATGCTCGCGCAAGGGGAAAGCGAACCCATTCTGTCCAGACTCCTTTGAAGAAAACAGGAGATCTCTATCACATTCATTCTCAATCCGGGTTGAATTCTCTCTTGAATTCAGGAAGGCCGACACTTGTCGATTTTTGGGCCCCATGGTGTGCTCCATGCCTTCGCATGGGACCGGTTTTCGAAAAGGTGGCAGCCCGTTACGGCAACCGGATCAATTTCGCAAAGCTTAATACAGAGGCTCTGCCCAAGTTGGGTTCACGCTTCGGCGTCAGGAGTATTCCCACTATTATCGCTTTTTCAGGAAGAAACGAGGCAAAGAGAGAAATAGGTGTTATGAATGAACGCAGAATGAGACGTTTTGCCGAGAGCATCTTGCCTGAAGAAGGAGAGGAAGTAGTGGAAGAAGACGCGACTGAAGAGGAAGAGCCGGAAAGCACTGTTGAAAATATTTCCAAGGAGGATCAGCCGGTCACTACTTTGGTCGATGGTAAAAATGGCGAAAGCCATGATCCAGGGACAGGACAAGATCCTGCAATGACACCAGCGGATATCGAAAAGTCTGAAGCAAGTATCGACATCGATAGTCATGGTTCAAAGGGTTTTGTGCAACGGATCAAACGGATTTTCGGCCGGGGGAAAAAAACTGTCTGACATTTAATATTCCAATAATTCCATTCGCCCGGGATATGTGCTTGGATTTCACCCGGAAAAAGCTCGTCAATACACCAGGGCCTCATTATATCGAATGATTCCCGGCACTTGCTCTTGAGTCATTCTTGATGCCCGGCTCAAGGCAGCGAGATATTGTTTGCATGCACCTTGCTTTGCCGCCTTTCATTGACACTCGAGTCGAGGCTTTGCTATATCCTTAAGGCCGTTAGAACAATATGATTTCCTGCGGTGTTCGGTAAAGAGTGGATTCAACCGGAGGTGATTTCATGAAAGAATTGTCATATGAGAACCTGATAGTGGAAATCGATGAAAAAGTGGCAGTCGTGTCTTTCAACAGGCCCAAGGCACTCAATGCATTGAATCCTCCAATGCTCGAGGAACTCGTGGATTGCCTGCAGACTTTGGAAGCAAAAGAAGACATTCGGGCGGTCATACTCACAGGGGCGGGAGAGAAGGCGTTTGTTGCCGGGGCCGATATCAAGGCAATGGCGGAATTTACGCCTCTTGATGCAAAGAAATTTTCCGGTTACGGCCAGCACCTGATGCATTTCATCGAGGACATGAGTAAGCCTGTTATAGCTGCGGTGAACGGATTCGCCCTCGGGGGCGGAACAGAGATCGCACTTGCGTGCGATTTTATCTACGCAAGTGAAAAGGCATGGTTCGGGCAGCCGGAGATCAATCTCGGGGTCATCCCGGGCTTTGGAGGGACACAAAGGCTCTCAAGGGCTTGCGGCAAGGCAAGGGCAATTGAACTCTGTCTTACCGGCGACAGGATAAAGGCTGAAGAGGCATTGCGTTTAGGCTTGGTCAACCGGGTGGTTCCCCACGAGGAACTGCTCGATGCGGCCAAGGCGGTTGCAAGGAAGATTGCGTCAAAGGGAGCGGTCTCGGTGCGGGCTGCAAAGAGAGCCGTGCACGCGGGTTTCGACACTGATTTGCGAAATGCATGCCGTATTGAGCGTGACGCATTTGCTCTTTGCTTTGCAGCTAAAGATCAGAAAGAGGGTATGGCGGCTTTTATGGAGAAAAGAGAGCCGAACTTCACCGATTCATTGGAATAGGAAGGGTGTGAACAGAGCCCGTTTTTAATTTCCGGCAAAGAGGAGGCAATCAGACTATGGATTTCGATCTCAGTGAAGAACAAATAATGGTGCGGGATATGGTCAGGCGGTTCGCAGAGGACAAGATAAAGCCCAATGCAGCAAAGTGGGACAAGGATCATACCTTTCCAAAGGAAGTTATAAGAGAACTGGGAGGTATGGGGTTGATGGGCGTAACCGTGCCCGAAAAATGGGGCGGTGCAGGCATGGACTATGTTACCTATGTCTTGGTGGTCAGCGAGTTGTCCAAGGCATGTGCCGGAGTGGGCGTGATCACCTCGGTTAATAATTCTTTGTATTGTTACCCGGTCATGAAATACGGCAGCGACAAACAAAGGGAACAATTCCTGAAGCCTGTAGCCTCGGGAAAATACGAAGGCTGTTACGGACTGACCGAAGCGGGTGCGGGTTCGGATCCGGCGGCGCTTCGGACCACAGCGGTATTGGACGGCGATCATTGGATTGTAAACGGCGAAAAGAAGTTCATAACCAACGGGCGGGATGCGAGGTACATGGTCTTTGCCGCAGTCACGGACAAGGAAAAGGGGTACAAGGGAATCAGCCAGTTCGTGATTGACCTCGAGAACACTCCGGGGTTTTCGGTCGGATATGTAGAGGATAAAATGGGTATCAGGGCATCTTCCACGACCGAGATGGTTTTCGATGATGCAAGGGTCCCAAGAGATGCAATCCTCGGTGAACCGGGCAACGGCTTCAGGCAAATGCTGGAGACCCTGGATTCCGGTCGAATAGGTATTGGTTCACAGGCTCTTGGAATTGCCAAGGCCTGCCTGGAAGAGGCCATAGAATACACAAAAGAGCGCAAACAGTTCGGGAAGCCGATTGCAGCATTCCAGGCCAACCAGTTCAAGTTGGCCGACATGGGGACCAGGATAGATGCTTCGGAATTGCTTTTGTTGAGAGCGGCATGGCTCGAGGACAAGGGGCGAAAGTTCGAAAAGGAATCGGCCATGGCAAAGATGTTTGCCAGTGATACTGCAATGAATGCTGCCATCGAAGGCGTACAGCTCCTTGGAGGTTACGGGTACTGCTCGGAGTACGCAATGGAACGCCACATGAGAGATGCGAAAATAACCCAGATATACGAGGGAACCAACGAGATCATGAGGCTGGTCATATCGAGAAACCTGCTTGGAGCCAGGTAGAACATGAGAAAGCTGACGGCATTCAAGGTCAAGGGATTGACCAGGCACAAGGAAGAGTTTCTTGATGCAATTTCAAAGGGCCAGCTTTCCGAGAAAAAGGGCATGGGTTTCATAGTCCAGGAAGACTCGGTGTTGTTTTCATGCAAGTTCGTGGAAAAGGTCGTGGTGAAGGAAGAGGTTTTCGACCTCGTCAAATTGGATTTTCTGCCGGTCAGCAGGGAAACGGTAATGGTTTGTTCTTTTTTGGTGGATTTAAAAGGTGGGTGGCTTTACATAAATGGCCCCATGTCGAATGCAAAGGCAATGATGACTTATCTCGTGGAAGCGACCGCTAATTCCGTTTCGTTTGAGCCATGCACGCTCTCGTTGCCGCGGGTGTTCGATATGTTCATAGATAAGTTCGGAGATTTCGAGGTAATTAAGGTGAGGGTGAACAAGATTCGCCTGAACAAGAACACGGCATTTACCGGAGACTTGTTGCCGCGTGGCTGGAGTAATGACAGGGTAATCGATCTTGCCCAACATTGGCGATCCTTGACTGTCATGATTGCCGATGGCGAATCAGAAGGAAAGGTTACTGTTACCAGGAATGCAGCCATGAGTCTTCCGGCGGAAATGTGGGCTCTCAATCAGGGCGGATGGGCGGGATTACTGGCCGGGTTGGTTCGGGCGTCCAAGGATGATGCGCGCCAATAGGAGAAAGGGTGGGAAGCAGGGGCTGTAGAGGGAGAAACGGGATAACCACTACCTTGATTCAGCGGCTCGAATGTCGCTTTCAGGAGTATGGGCAATGAAAAGATTCATCTTGGTAGTATCTTTGCTTGCACTTGTGCCGATTCATGCCGCAGCGGACAGCGGAGAGGCGATTTTCGCAAGGCTTCCTGAATTGAAGCTGCCGGAACTTTCGCCGGATATCATTGCCATGGGAGATCAGTTGACCTTCTTCCTGGCGGACATAAACCTGGCTTCGAACACAAATGACAATCAATCTTCTTCTGAACTGGCCGGAGCAGCGCGTAACGGCGGTGATGATGTTTACTTCAATGCCGGTTTGAAGGCCTTGTTCGACAGTTACAGGGAGTATTCGTCCTACGCCTACAGGTTGACCGGAATTGCGGGATTCAAGACTACTGTTCAGGACAGTAATTATGACCTTCAGCCTTCAATCCTGTTATCACCCAGGTTCAAGTATTACTTTGTCCAGGAGCCGGCTTTTTTTCTGCATGGTCTGCTGGATTTGAATTACAGAACATACAAGATGAAAGGCATTGATGCGATAAACACCCTTGGTCTGCGGGCCGGTGTTGGCTCCGGTTACGGCCGGGTCTTCGACATCGGTCCGAGGCAGAGACTGATAGCAATGGAAAAGGCATTACTGAAGGCTCGTGCCATTGAAGACGAGATACCTTCCGAGACAGGAGACAAGATTTTGCTTCAATTATACATGTTGCGCAACGAGCTTGGTTATTACAAGCAATTGGCGTACACGCTGAAGCAATTGGCTGCGGATGGTTTGTTGGCCGAGGAAGTGGACTTCGAGCTGGCTTACAAGTTGTTGCAGATCCTGCGTGATCCTTCTTTTAATTCACGGAGGGAGGGCCTTCAATTTTGGATCGATTTTGCAATGTATGACGAGTTCCTTGAAGAAAAGGTGTTGTCCCTGGGCCTTGTCGGATACCTTGAATATGCCGCCCCGATATCGGAAGAGAGCCAAGTCGAAGTCAATGCAGACTTGGGCACCGGGTTCTACAATGCAGAGCACTGGCGTCTTGGCTTGGATGTCTTGTCCGAGAATTACATGCACAACAGTGTGAGCGATCCCATAGGGACCTTTTACTATGGAGGATTGTTGGACCTGGAATCCGTAAACGGGGATGCCGGCAAGGTCGGTTATTTGGCGGCAGGCCTCATAGGTTATGCAAACAGGTTTACCAGGAACCTGGAACTCGGCATAGATTTCCTGGTTGGCGTGGGTTCGGCCTGCATGGCCTTGAATCCCGGAGATGGCGTCGGAAGCGGACCATTCGGTTTGCCTGAACGTTGGTTCGAAAGAACCATGCCTACGGGAAGTGTGGACACGAGGACCCTGGATCCGGCACAGCCCGGTTATTATACGCAGAATTCTTCTGATCCTGGATTAGTGCTTCTGCTAAGGGCGGGATTCAATTTTGGTCTGGGCAGAGGGAACTTCGTCATTTACTAGGGTAAAGAAGGGGAGATGCACGATGTCGAATAAAAATGAAATAACACTTACGGCAAGCCTGGCGGCGGGACTCCTGATCTTATTTTATGGACTTGGGTGTGGAAATGACTATTCGAATGGGTACTGGCATGATCCAAGGGATGATTCAAGCTTCCAGGACTGGCAGGAGCCGGTAGAGCAGGCAAAACCAAAAGTGGTATCCAACTTATGCAAGACTGCCTGTTCGGAGGTGGAACAGTGCTGGGACAATGATTCCAGACTTGCCGACACTGAGAAACAGATGACAAAGTTTCCCATTCCAAAAGGGCGTTGTGAAGAACTATGCAGTAATGGCCTGCTCAAGAACTTTGTGTGGACCTGTCTCGGCAATACGCTGCAAAAAGAAAGCAATCCCAAGTATTGCGAAAACAAGGATCTTTGTTTCAGCGACTAACAGGCCGGCATCGATGTTAAAGCACTTGTTTAGGTAAACAGGAAACGTTACCGGCAGAATACGGGATGCCATGGCGCCATGGGGACATCAGCAGTAATCAAGAGTAAATAGTTGCTAAGGCCGGGTGCCGGGAACAGTGGTGGTCCCCGACAGGGATAAATATGGCATACACAGAGATACTAATGATTGCAGGTGCGGTGTTCGCCTTGATTGGTATGGCTCTGTTGATTGCTGCAAGAAGGGCAGACAGGAAAAACTACATTATCGAGAAGGCAACACCCTTGCCCCTTGCATTGGTCAATGTCAGAGACGACGTGTGGTTACGCGGAATTGCCGAATGCGATGAACCTCTGGATTCTCCGCATTTCGGAATCTCCTGCCTGTACTATGAATACCGATTGGAAGAGAAGATCACCAGGACCAGCACGGACAGCAAGGGAAATACAAGGACGGAGACCAGTTGGGTGGTAAGAAAGAGGGACCATAAGGCAGCCTCTTTCAGGTTGGCCCAGGGGGACCTCTCGATAGGAATCGCCTCTTTGAAGGCGGAATTCAAGAACCTGGAAAAGAAATCGAGACAGGTGGGAAATTTCAGGCACATATTGAAATATCTTCCATATCCCGCAAAAATATCTGCCGTGGGCAGTGTGTCGGAAGGGAAACGACAGCTCGAACCCTATGCCGGTATTCCATTGATAGTTACTACACTTGATAGGGCGGAGTTCGAGAAGAAATCGGAACGTACCGAGTCCTTGATGCGTTTTTTCGGCTTTGTGGCCCTTTGGCTGGGCTCGGGCTTGTTTTTCTATGGACTGCTGGACTATTTATCGTATCCCGTTGTCACGAACGCAAAGTTCAACTCGAGTACATTATTGCTTGCTTTATTGTTTGCAACCGGTTTGTACCTGTCGGCTTGGTCCATGTACATGTATAATACATTCGTGCAATACAGGCACAGGATAGACAATGCCTGGAGCAATATCGATCCTGACCTTCGCATGAGATACAACCTGATTCCCAATCTCGTGCAGGTGGTAAAGGCATACATGGCTCATGAAAGTGACTTACTCGAAAGCGTGAGCAATCTTCGTAACCAGGCCGTGCCGGGAACCAGGGAGGAGAGAGTGGGCGCAGAGGCAAAACTGGCAGGATCAACAGCAAAGCTGTTGGCTGTCATAGAAGCATATCCTGAATTGAAGGCCGACAGGACGGTTGCCGGGCTGGTAGAACAGCTCAAGGCCTTGGAGGAAAAACTCGCACATTCCAGGGAATTCTACAATCAAACAGTCAGGGAATACAATGATTCGGTCATGGCTATGCCACGGGGAATTCTTGCCAAAATATTTGGATTCAAAACACATGGTTATTTCGAAATAAATAATAATAATAATAAATAGTCCCTACACCCGTGTAGGGGCAAGTCCCTGTGATTGCCCGAAGCTCTGACAAGTACAAGATCAGTTGTTCAATTCATAAGAACAAGGACTATTGATCGACTATCCAGGCCCAGCAGATTCGAGCCCTGCCGCAGGTCTTTGTAATAACAAATAAATCAAGCAGGAAGAAAATCAACGTGGGTGGGGGCGGGCAGGGATCAAAGAGATCCGGGGTGGGTGG
>JAADFL010000109.1 GCA_013152945.1 Deltaproteobacteria bacterium
AACTGCCTTGAACAAGGAGTAATACCAATGAGTGAGCTGGTGAAAAATAATGAAACCTTTCGCTCTTCTTCAAGATTTTACCTATTCCTCGTCACATGGGGGACGCTTTTACTTGCGAGCCCTTCTTGGGCCGATGACTACTACGTATATTCCGAGTGGAACCCTGGAATAGGCTACACCACCGGAATCAACGGCTTTGTAGACGTCCAGGGAAGGCTGGGAGCGGCATGTGAAGAATATCTCATTCTCACAGGAGGACCCAGTTATACGGGGGCTCACACGGCATACATCTACAGGGTTACCACAGCCGGCGACCCGGAGCTGCATCCCGACAACCCGGACCATCCGGGGCCCATTGCAAAACGCAATTTCGAACTCGTCAGTTCCCACAAGATGACCGAGTATCCCCTCGGTTCCAACTATTATGCCGGGCACGAGAACGATTTTTTCGTGGATGATACGGGCATATATTACGGCGCGTCCAGGGCAGGGATATACAGTTGGGATTTCCAGTGGAATCCAAAAGGATGGGTGGTTTCCGTGTCTCCGAACGTAACCCAGTCCCTGGCCAGGACGAGGCAGGGCACCTGGATGGTGGGAGACTCGGGGCGTGGAATATATGCATGGAATGGTAACACGTGGGTTTACTTGTTCACGTACCCGGACCTTGGAGGAGATCACCAAGACGGGATAGAGGTAATCGGCAATTCACTTTTCGCCTCCGACATGACATCGGATGTCATCATCGAGTACAGGTTGGATGCATCCGGGAAACCCATAGATCCCCCTGACAAGCCCTACAAGCGTTTCAACTATTCCGCGGGACCACCCGTGGAGGGCATGGGATTCGGACCGAACAACCATATTTGGATATCCGGCTGGAGTTCCAAGACTATATACGAGCTGGGCGGTGGAGAACTGCAGAAATCCATCAACCCGGAAAAATGCAATAACATAGATGACGACTGTGACGGCGAAATAGACGAAAATCTCACCAGAGATTGCGCAACGGCATGCGGCAAGGGAACTGAAAAATGCGTTGCAGGCCAGTGGGTGGATTGCGATGCCCCGCCCGTGGAAGACGAGATCTGCGACAACATAGACAATAATTGTGACGGCACCGTGGACGAAGGATGCGAGTGTGTTCCCGGAGCGACAAAAGAATGCGGATCCGACGAGGGTGAATGCTCTACGGGATTACAGGTATGCGACGACCATGGCCAATGGAGCGAATGTACGGGCGCAGTAGGCCCTTCCGACGAATTATGTGACGGCAAGGACAACAACTGTAACGGAGAAACAGATGAGGGCTGCGACTGCAAAGAAGGAGAAACCCGGCCTTGCGGCATCGATGTAGGTGCGTGCAGACCCGGAGTCCAGGTCTGTGATATCACCGGCAACTTCGGTGAATGTCTCGGCGCCGTGAGCCCGTCTCCCGAGGTCTGCGATTGCGTGGACAATGATTGCAACGGGGAAACAGACGATGGTTTCGATATATGTGGAGCAAACAGCCCCTGCATCGGGTGCAGGTGTGCAGAGCCATGTGCCATGGGCGAATGCCCTACGGGCCTTGTTTGCGAAGATGGCTATTGTGTTCCGCCCTCGTGCGAAAAAGATTCTGATTGCAAAAAAGGACAGGCATGCAAGTTCGGAAGGTGCTTCCTCGATTGTAAGGACGTCGAATGCCAGGCGGGTTACAAATGTGTCCTTGGAGAATGTGTAACCGAGGACTGTTCGGTTACGGGATGTGAAAAAGACAAGAGCTGTGTCGATGGAAAATGCCTGCCCAACCCATGCGCCACGGTACAATGCAATGCCGGCGAATTCTGTAGGGACGGCAAGTGCCTCCAAAATTGCGCCGACAAGACATGCCCTGACGGCCAAAGATGCAGGGATGGAAAATGTGAAGACGATCCATGTGCCAAGTGTGACCCGGACACCGAAGTCTGTCGCATGGACCAGTGTGTTTCTATTGATGACGATCCTTGCAAGGACGTTAAGTGCGGCATAGGCACGGAATGTCAAAAAGGAACGTGTGTGCAAGAACCATGCACACGGACTTCTTGTCCTGACGGCGAGGTATGTGATCACGGCCAATGTGTTTACGGCGACCTTGACGGGGACGGCATAAACGATGACAAAGATCCCGACATCGACGGTGACGGCATACCAAATGACCAGGATACTGATTCACAAGGTAAGGACTTATCCAGGGATCACGACAATGACGGTATTGATGACCCGTACGACTCTGACGATGACAACGACGGTATACCGGACGGCCTTGACAAGGGACAATCAGGTGAAGACCTGTCCAGGGATCACGACAACGATGGGATTTCCGACAAGGACGACCCGGACGACGACAACGACGGCATCGATGACCAGGACGACAAGGGCCCATCAGGCGAAGACCTGTCCGAGGATCACGACAACGATGGTAAGGCCGATATGTACGACCCGGACGACGACAATGACGGCATACCCGACAAGGCCGACAAGACCGATGACGGCAAAGACGCATCCTTCGACCATGATAATGACGGGATACCCGATAAAGACGATCCGGATGACGATAACGACGGTATCGATGACAGCAAGGACAAGGACAAATCCGGCGCGGATTTGAGCGAGGATCACGATAATGACGGGATACCCGACATGGACGACCCGGACGACGACAATGACGGCATACCCGATGAACACGATGTGGACGCCCAGGGTAATGATGCGTCCTTCGATCACGACAATGACGGTATTTCCGACAAGGACGATCCGGATGACGACAACGACGGCATTGTCGATACAAAGGATTCCGATCCGTATGATCCCAATATAGGCAAGCCTCACAAGTCTTCCGGGTGCCAGGGAGCGGGATCGGCGGATACCGGACTTCTTGCAGCTCTGATGCTCCTGCTATTGCTCCCCAAGCCGCTCGGAAAAAGTAAAGAACGAAAAAGTGCATGAACAAGATGGTTATCGAATCCCGATGAGAACAGCCGGAAGGAATTTGGCATACATAGGTTTTCCCGCCCTTTTCACTTTTGATTGCCCGGCTTTTTGCGAAATCGTCATTTTTCGTTTGCCCGGTTGTCCTGTAAAATAAACCGGGTTGAAAAAATATGCCGATGTCATTAGCCTGTTTTGCTTTTGTTGACCCGATCTTGGAGGAGCAAACATGAATTCGTCTTGGAAACCAATTATCAGGTTTTTTTATCTCGTTGCCCTGGGGCTGTTGGTTTCAACATGCGGAGATACGCAAAAGAGCACTTCCAACAATAATACCATATGCTCTACAGACAAGGACTGCGGCCCTGGAATGCATTGTGACGGCGGATTTTGTGCACCGGACAAGTCAGGGTGTAAAAACGACTTGGATTGCGATCCCTGGGAGGTATGCAACAGCGGCAAGTGCGTACTTCGAACCAATGAGCCGGATGCCAATGCTGATATGGAGCCGGAGCAATCCCGGGATGCCGATGCATCTGAAAACCACGGAGAAAACGAGGCACACCTCCCGCAAATCGATGTACAGCCTTCGAAAATCGAATTCGGAGCAACACGTATTGGAGTAATGGTAGAACGCCAGGTCTTTATCCAAAACCGGGGTAATGCCGACCTCCTGGTCCAGAGCATCCAGATCGAACAAGGTCAAAGCAATGTGTTCAACGTAAAATGGACAGGAAACCTGCCGTTGACCGTTGAGCCGGACAAGCCGATCAAGCTGGTCGTGTCCTATGTTCAAGATGATGCGAATCCTGATTTCGGACTGTTGCTCATCGGCAGCAACGACCCGGACCCGGAAGATGCCATTGTCAAGATTCCCATGTATTCCCAGTACAAGGGATCCAGCGACCTGGTGATTACCGGAACGCCGGCATCCATGGAAGATGACGTCAACGAGGTGCCATTTGGAAGCCTTCCCGTTCACTCCACCGGGACAATCGAAATCTATCTAAAGAACGGCGGCGTTGGCGGTTCCATCCTTACCGTCGACGAGGTACGCCTAAGCCCGGCTTCCAGCGCTTTTACCCTGAAGGCCGATCCGAAGCCGCCCACATCGATGCTGGTTTTCGATTCTGAGTGCGCTCCCGGAAACATGGCCGATGCCGAGGCCGATGCTGAAACAGAAACCGATGGAGAACCGGCGGATGAATGTGCCACGAAATTCGGAGCCACATACTCTTGTGTCAACGGACTGTGCATGGATGACAGCGGACTGGTACCCGACCTTGTCAAAATCCAGATAACTTTTTCTCCAAGTTCCGCCGGTGATTTCTTTACATATCTTTTGATTGGAAACAACAGTGACACAGACGGCGGCCAGACCGTGATGCTTCCCGTACACGGCAAGGGTGTAATAGGTGAGCTCGTGGCCGAACCGGATCCTCTTGATTTTGGGCTCAACTACACCGGGAAGAGCTATAAAAAGAACATCACCCTTTCCAACAAGGGTGGGGACGATTTGACCATTAGTGAAATTTCTCTCGAGCATGGGGACAAGGGCTTCGATTTCAAACCCGGCGGTCCTATTCCCGCATTGCTCGGTCCGGGAGATGAATTGATAATTGAGATCACATATTCACCCTCATCGACCGGCCTGGTTGAAGACAACCTCGTAATAAGAAGCAATGCGCCCACCAACCCTGAACAACGCATACGCCTGCTCGGTAACGCCATCAATCCGCCCACGATAATGGTCACGCCCAAAACCGTGAACTTTGGAAACGTCGAGGCAGGTCGAAGAATACAGCAGGAATTGACAGTGCAAAATGTCGGTGGAGATCTGCTCCGAATCAGCAATATCTCACTGCGGGACAAAGATACAGGCTTGAGCTTTACTCCAGGTTCAATCCCGTCATTGTCTCCCAGTGAATCCTCATCCCTGTACATAACGGTCGAGGCATCCTCCCCTGGAATAGTGGACGATGAACTCCGCCTCGAGACCAATGATCCGGATTCACCCGTCTTTACAATACCGGTGACAGCGACAATAGAAAAGCCGGTCTTGACCGTAACACCATGGCCCATATTGGATTTCGGGGAAATCTACTACTATGACGGCAGCACCACATCGACCATTACGATTGAGAATTCAGGTGTTGGCAATCTAACCGTCACCCGCCTTGACCTCGCCACCGGGAGCAGCACGGATTTCAGCCTGGGTACCATGAAACTGGACGGCGTACCGGTAACGGTGCCGGTGGTTCTTCAGCCATCCGGTCATGTCCTGTCTATTGATGCCAGTTACAAACCTGGTGAAATAGGTCCAGACAACGGAGCTGTCGAAATCGATACCGATATTTTCGGGTACGAACAACAGTTCCTCTCACTTTCCGGCCAGGGCCGGGACTGCCTTCCGGGTTTCGCCGACCTGGACAAGGGAAAACCCGGTTGCGAATACCCATGCCCGGTAAACCCGCCTGTGGCCGAAATATGCGACCACAAGGACAACAACTGCAACGGCCTCGTGGATGAGGGAATCAATACCGACAACGATCCGGAAAACTGCGGTGACTGTGGAGTCATCTGCAAATATGACGAGGCCTATGCAATGTGCGTGTCGGGAAATTGCAAGATTGGCTCCTGCAAAGATGGTTTTGCCGACGTGGACAAGGATGATTCCAACGGCTGCGAATACCCATGCCCGGTAAATCCACCGGGCTTCGAGGAATGCAACGGCGTGGACGATGATTGCAACGGCCTCGTGGATGAAGGCGTGACTCCGCCTGCAGACCCTTGCGAGGTTACCAACAATTTCGGCACATGCACGGGAACCTGGGTCTGTAAAGAGCAGGATGGCAGCACAGACTGGCAATGTGTGGCAAAAACACCGGGAGCCGAGATCTGCGATCTCAAGGACAATGATTGCGATGGAGAAATAGACGAAGACTTCAAGGACGACAGGGGCGAATACCTGGACGATGAAAACTGCGGTGCCTGCGGCGTAACCTGCATCGGTGCAATTCCGCATGCGACCGCTGCTTGCGTAGTAAATGGCGATTCCGAGCGGTGCGAGGTCAAGGAGTGCGACTCCGGGTATTACAAGAAAGGTCCGTTGACCTGCATTGCTGTTACAAGCGATCTTTGTTCACCTTGCACCCAGGACTCGGATTGTCCGACTCCCGGCGATCTCTGCCTGGACCTTGATTCCGCCAAATTTTGCGGCAGGGATTGTAGTGACGGCAACCTTCACGGCACACAGGCAGGGGAATGCCCTGCAGGATTCACCTGTAAGGACCTTGGTGAAGACAAGCACCAGTGTATTCCATTGTCAGGCTCCTGCACCTGTCTGGCGGAAAATGATCAAGACCAGAGGGCATGCATCCAGTCGAATGAGTACGGCACCTGCTATGGCCAACAAACCTGCCACCCCGACTCCGGCTGGAGTTCATGCACAGCCCTGATTCCCTCTGTTGAAAAATGCGACGGCGTGGACAATGACTGTGACAACTACATCGATGATCTTACGGGCAGGGGTGAATCGTGTCCCATCACAAACAGCATTGGCACGTGCTATGGCAAACTTGATTGCACTGCTTCGAGCGAAGACCTGGTCTGTGTTGGACAAACCCCGGCAATCGAGACATGCAACTACCTGGACGACGATTGTGATGGAAGCATAGACGAGGACTTTCCGGATCTCTATTCAAGCTGCTCGGCCGGTACCGGGGCATGCCAGAGGTACGGTTTCATGCAATGCAAGCCCGACGGGTCCGGAACGGAATGTAATGCAAAGGCAGGTCTTGCCGGGACAGAAGTATGCAACAATATAGACGATGATTGCGATGGTGAAATAGACGAAGACCAGTGGCCGCAAAAAGGCCAGCCCTGCAGCTTGGGACAAGGCGTGTGTGCCAGGCTGGGGGTCTATATTTGCGATCCGTCGGATCCATCCGGTCCTGTAATCTGCAATGCCATACCCGGGACAGCCGGAACAGAGACATGCAACGGCCTTGATGATGACTGCGACGGCGACGTGGACGAAGATTTAACAATTCCCGACTGCCCGTTGCAAGACGGTGTCTGCCTGGGCTCAAAGAAAACCTGCGGCGGCCTGGATGGTTGGCTCGAGTGCGGCCCGTCAGAGTACGGGGCCGACTACGAACCCGTGGAACAATCCTGCGATGGCTTGGACAACGATTGCGACGGCCAAACCGACGAGGGCCTGTCGCCGGAGCTGTGTGCATTGACACAAGGAGTTTGTGCAGGTTCGACCAAGCGCTGTGGCGGCGCCTCGGGTTGGCTGGATTGCGATGCAAGCGACTATGGCAGCAATTATGAAACAGTGGAAACGACATGTGATTACCTCGACAACGATTGTGACGGCATAATAGACGAAACCTGGCAAACAGGCGGTGTTTACAATCGTGATGACGCTTGCGGAAATTGCTACAATGACTGCACTTCAATCTATGACAAGCCGAATGCATACGGCACATGTGATACATCAGGATCCTCACCCTCGTGTACCATGGTATGCTGCAAGGCGGGTGATGGATCCAGGCCTTCATGTGACGGCATTTACGACTACTTCGACCTCAACGGAGTGCCGGATGATGGTTGCGAGTTCAGGCTGGACCCGAACGCAATTTATGTATCCGCAAATGACGTAGACGCCGATGACGCCGCCGGCTGCGGCAGAGGACCGGCCCAGACAGGGGGTACGAACAGGCCTTGCCTTAGCATCGGGACCGGGCTTGCCGAAGCGGCCTCATCAGGAAGGTCCGCAGTGCTTGTTGCAGGTGGAGCTTACTACGAATCCATCACCCTGGTTGATGGCACGAGTCTGTACGGCGGTTATAACCCGGTCACATGGGGCCGGGACATCGCTGCAAATCTAACTTCGATATTCGGTGACTCGGCCGCATCGAACAAGAAAACTGTTACAGCGGAGAACATCACATCCTCCAATACAGTCCTGGATGGTTTCGTAATATATGGTGAGAACGCCACGCAGCCCGGTGGCAATAGTTATGCTATTTGGATAAAAGACTCGAATTCCAATCTGAAGATAAACAACAACAAGGTATGGGCGGGTGACGGCGCCAAGGGAATCGATGGATCGGCCGGTACCAACGGCTCGAATGGTGGAAATGGAAACCCGGGCATCGACGCATACGAGCCATCTGCAGGATACAACTGCTACGAGAGTTGCACCGGCAATGGCGCCGAGAGCCCGGGAGGCAACGGTGGAACGAATACATGCACGGACAAGGGCGCCGTCAACGGTGGAGATGGCGGATTGGCCGACTGTCCTGATTACGACGAGGATACGAATGAATGCTCCGCTTGCCCGGACAATTCAGATCAAACCCTTACAACGACCGGACTGCCGGGAAGTAACGGCGGAGGAGATGGAGGACAGGGAGGTTGCGACGGCTTGATGGACTATTCATGTACAAGTGCATGTTCGTGCATTATGCCTGATCCCGCGGTTTGCAGCCAGGGACTGACAGCTAGTACAGGTGCTAATGGCGCCAATGGAACCAATGGAGCAGGAGGCACAGGCTGCCCTGACCAGACCGGATCAGTTGTTTCAGGGGAATGGATCGGTGGTTCCGGAACAAATGGATCAGACGGTTCCTCCGGCCTGGGCGGCGGAGGAGGAGGCGCTGGTGGTGGAGTGGAGACATATGACAGCACTTGGTGTTCAAATGACGGCGGCAGCGACATAGGAGGGAGCGGAGGCGGAGGCGGCGCTGGTGGATGCAGGGGAACCGGCGGGTCTGCCGGAGCAGCAGGAGGCGGCTCCTTTGCCCTGTTCGTGGTTTTTTCGAGCGACCCTTTAGGAAATATTCCGCAAATATCAGGTAACACGATGCACCGAACCAACGGCGGCAACGGGGGGGACGGAGGCCCGGGAGGAACGGGGGGCAGTGGAGGCCATGGCGGTAATGGCGGCGCAGGAGGGATCAACGGTACCAGTGTATGGTGCGCTGCTGCAGGGGCAAAGGGAGGCGAAGGCGGTGACGGTGGTCACGGCGGCGGTGGCGGAGGCGGATGCGGCGGAGTGTCTTTTGGAATATTCTCATCCGGGCAAGGCGCCACCGACATCAGCGCCTGGAAGACACAAAATTCCTTCCAATCAGATGGCGTATCAGGCTCCGGCGGACATGGAGGGGGTAGTGGAGCAGGAGGATTTTCAGGCACCGACGGCATTGACGGCGCCGAGGGAGACACGAATTTCTAAAGCTGTTGCCGTTGAGAATTATTATTGGGGACGAAGGTATTCTTTGACAACAGCCGCGAACCAGAGTATAAGCAATTCCCTACCCTGCAGGCCGGGCGCGCTTGCAGTGGACATGGAGGTGTGAAATGGCGCTCGAAACACAGGCGAAAAAAGAAATTATCGAAAAGTTCAAGACCCACGAAAAGGACACCGGCTCCCCCGAGGTCCAGATTGCTCTGCTCACAGAGAGAATCAAGTACCTGACCGAGCACTTCAAGGTACACAAAAAGGACCATCATTCCAGGCGGGGCCTGCTGAAAATGGTAGGACTTAGGAGAAGGCTCCTGGATTACCTTAAACGAAAGAACGTGGAACGTTACAGGAAGATCATCAAAGAACTCGGCATAAGGAAATAACAGGGCGCAAAATTGATGCGGCAAAAGGGCCGCGTCGATTGTAGTGCCATGACAGGGCTGATAACCGGTTTGCAAAAGCCTGATGCGGCTTAGTCTTTCAGCAGTGCTCTCGAATTAATATCGAGGGTAGCGTTGTGAGACTAGACCGCCTACTGCATTTTGGTTGAGCCCATTTGTTACAAGGAGATTTTACAATGGACGTGCATTCGGAAAAAGTTGAAATCGGCGGCCGGACCTTTTCCATCGAGACAGGAGGTGTGGCAAAACAGGCGGACGGTTCCGTATTGGTGCGGTACGGTGATACAATGGTGCTCGTAACCGCTGTATCACTCGACGAAGCAAGAGAAGGGGTGGATTTTTTCCCGCTTACAGTGGACTACAGGGAAAGAACCGCTGCAGCAGGCAAAATACCCGGCGGCTTTTTCAAACGCGAAGGAGCGCCCAGGGAATCCGAGACGCTTGCCTGCCGCCTCATAGACAGGCCAATCAGGCCCCTGTTTCCAAAGGGATATAGCTTCGAGACACAAATTGTCAATCTTGTAATGTCGGCCGACAAGGAGAACGATCCGGCAGTACTCGCAATAACGGGCGCCAGCGCAGCCCTGATGGTTTCGGATATTCCGTTCAACGGCCCCATTGCGGGATTAAGGGTCGGCAGGTTGAACGAAGAATTCGTCATAAATCCGCCCAACACCATGAAGGACGAACTGGAACTCGACGTGGTTGTTGCAGTAAAGGAAGGCACGATCGTAATGGTCGAAGGCGAGGCAAAGGGCGTTTCCGAAGACGTAATGATAGAGGCTCTTTTGTTTGCCCAGGAGCAAGCCGCGCCCTTGCTGGAAATGCAAAAGAAACTTCAAAAAGAGGCCGGCAAGGAGAAAAGGGAGTTCATTGAGCCCGAGACGGACGAGGAACTCGTTTCCCTTGTAAGTGATACCATAGCCGACCGGCTCGACGAAGCGCTTTCAGTCCAAGGCAAGCTGGACAGGTACAAGGCTACAAAAGAAGTACTGAAACAAGTTATCCAGGAGTTGGTGAAAAAAAATCCGGATGTATTCGAGGAAAGGCAAAAGGAAATTTCGGACGCTTTCGACTTGGTGAAGAAACGCCTGATAAGGAAAAAAACCATAGAAACTTCGATTCGCCTGGACGGCAGAAAGCTGGACGAGATAAGGCCGATTACGTGCAAGGTCGGATTCCTGCCAAGAACCCACGGCTCCGCTCTCTTCACAAGAGGCGAAACACAGGCATGCGTATCATGCACACTCGGAACAGACAGGGACGAACAAAGGATAGATGATCTTACCGGAGAATGGTTCAAGAGGTTCATACTCCACTATAATTTCCCTCCCTTCTCTGTCGGTGAAGCAAAATTCATAAGAGGTCCAGGAAGGCGCGAGATCGGCCACGGAGCCTTGGCAGAGCGCGCAATCAAATCTCAGGTTCCAGGTGAAGATGAATTTCCATACACCATAAGGATAGTAAGCGACATACTCGAATCCAATGGTTCATCGTCCATGGCCACGGTATGCGGAGGAACAATGGCCTTGATGGACGCAGGAGTTCCCATAACCGAGCCCGTGTCCGGTATCGCCATGGGATTAATCAAGGAAGGAGACAAAGTCGCCATTCTATCGGACATCCTCGGCGATGAAGATCACTTGGGAGACATGGATTTCAAGGTCTGTGGCACGAAGAAAGGCATTACCGCCATGCAGATGGATGTCAAGATTGCAGGAATCGACAAGGAAATACTCAAGAAAGCGCTCGAGCAAGCAAGACAGGGCCGGGACTTCATTCTCGGGAAAATGCTCGAAACAATAGCGGAACCTCGTTCGGAACTTTCTACATATGCACCAAGAATAACCACCATTTCAGTCAAACCTGAAAGAATAAAAGACGTAATCGGCCCCGGAGGCAAGAACATCCGCGAGATCACCTCCTCGACCGGTTGTGAAATCGACATAGATGACAGCGGCAAGATCAACATCGCATCTGCAGACCGGGATGCCTCCCAAAAGGCCATCGACATGATCAGGGGCCTGACCCGCGAGGCGGAAGTCGGCGAACTCTATAATGGAACGGTTCGCAAGATAACCGACTTCGGCGCATTCGTGGAGATCCTGCCGGGAAAGGACGGCTTGTTGCACATCTCGCAAATAGCCGACAAAAGGATCGAAAAGGTTACTGATATACTACACGAAGGAGACGAAGTGCTGGTCAAGGTAATCGAAATTCAACGGGACGGCAAGATCCGCCTCTCCCGCAAAGAAGCCCTTGCAGACAAGGCTCGTGAAGAAGCCGGCAAAGGAAAGTAACCGGATGTTATGGACACCACTCTAAAAGTACGGGTCAAGTATATCAGGCCCGAACAAGACAAGGACATCCCATTACCGAAAAGAATGAGCCCGAAAGCGGCTGGAATCGATTTATTCGCTGCAATTGCCGGACCGGTCGAATTGCCTCCATTGTCCATTGCTAAAATACCAACAGGCATTGCCCTGGAACTACCGGAAGGCCACGAAGGCCAGGTCAGGCCCAGGTCGGGCCTGGCTGCAAAATACGGCATCACTCTCTTGAACAGCCCGGGCACAATCGACCAGGATTATAGAGGTGAAATCCAGGTGATCCTCATTAACCTGGGGGAAAAACCTTTCACTGTGAAAAGAGGAATGCGCGTAGCTCAACTCGTTGTTGCACCGGTTACTCTTTGTGAAGTTATCGAGGCAAAGGAATTGGAAGATACATCCAGGGCTGGAGGCGGGTTCGGATCTACCGGCCTTTAGACCGCCAAATACCATTACCTTGCACTAATAAACGCTCCCTGATATCTTGAAATGGTCGGGGAGGTTCTTATCATGTCAATGATAAAAGAATATATTGTGACAGAAGAAGAGATCAGGGAAATGCGCAGATTCATCCATGACGTGCGTTCCCCCTTGATAACCATCAGGGGTTTTGCAGAAATACTAAAAATGCGCCTGGATGGCAGGGCGGACAATAACGAACTCGGTTTCCTGGACAAGATTATCAATAACGTGGACAAGATGGCCGAAAGGCTGGACCACTTGTACGAAAAAGTCATCGATCTCGGTCAGAATGATTAGATTACCAGGCAATAGAGGCTTTAAAATCATTAATAATCCATAAGGCCTCTCGTATCACACCACTTCGGGGTGAAATCGATCTTCGGCATCCATTTTATTCCCAAGCTGCAAAGCCCCTTGTATGCCTCTGCTGCTGCTATGCAATGACCGAGCACATTCGGATGGATGGGATCATCAGGACTTTGTCGTAGCCGCATCGGGCCGACCGGGGTAAAAAAAACCGACAGGTCAATATACTTGATCTTCTCTCTTTCCAAGGCGTTAGCCATCATGTTGTGTTTCCAGGACATCTCCCGGTTGCTGACACCCTGGTCTCCAAGTTCGGGAAACAATAAGGCCAATAACGGGATATGTGCCCTGCCGGCAATGTGCCTGATCTTTCGGAGGGCGGCCCAGTTCTCCTCTGCGTCCAGGTCGATCTTCTCCCCATCACCTTGTCCAAGAGCTGCGACGCCGATATCGACAGCCCTGAACAGGTAGCTATTCTTCAACAGCCGCCTGTAGGTCTCCATGTCCAGGCTTTTGAAAACCTTCGGAAAGACCCGTGCATACCATTCCAGTACGAACTGGCCTTTTTCCCTCCTCATCTCCTGCATTGAAGCCATGTCATTGAGACAAATGCCGATAACCAGTGCATCCGGATGGTAAGTAATCCCTTTTTGTTCGAGAAAGGCTGCGTACTGGACAAGGTTATAACCGACGACACCGGCGTTCCAAGCCTCCACATGCGCACCTGCATCAACGCTCAAGACCCTTTCCAGAACAAGCGGCCAGGTCTGGAGCAGGGGTACATAGCTTCTCGAAGACCCTCCCATTGTAATGCTGTCGCCCATACATAAGATTCTTTTCCACCCCGGTTCCTTGTCGACCTTGCGATTAAGGTCTCTTAAACCAAGACCGTTCAAGGACAGGTCCCAAAGCGATGCATAAGGCACGAACTCGTATCCCAAGGGACCATCGACTTTTCTGGTCAGGGCATAGTTGGGATTGTCTGCAGGAAAGCGCGCTATCACACCCGGCACTTCGGCCAGGAAAATGCGACTTGCCGCTTCTGCAAGGGCCAATCCTGCAATGGCGCCGATCAGAACCGTGACGGGTTTGAACCACCAACGATCATGCCTGGATTTTTCTTTTAGTGGATTCATTCGTCATTCGCGATTGCTTTGTAATAAACCGAAACAGACTTCATTGAACGGCGCACTGGGGATGTTTTTACAGGTCCCCATCAAAACCATATGAACCACGGTTCATTCTCCAACTTTTTATCAAAATGTTATTCGTCATCATTCGTCTTGATGGAAGACTCTACCTGTATGATTGCCGCCCCAGCCAACCTCTTGACCGCCTCTTCGGGATCTTCCTTTTCCACTGTCTTGAGTAACCCGATCGACTTTTCGCCCAGCAGCCTTGCCGTGGCATATACAGCCTCACCCCGAACCAGCCAGCTTTGTTTATCAGTCAACAGTTCTTTTACAGTCTGCACAAGCCCGTTCCCCGCCCTGTTCTTCAGGAATGATACCGCTCTGACAGCCGCGGCCCTGACCAGGGGTTCCTTGTCGTGCAGAAGCTTTAAAAGGTTCCCGGTTGCCCTATCCATGTCATAGTCCAGGGGATTCAGCCTGGGCGCGAACACAGCAGGCAATTTCTCATTGGCGACCAAGTGACCATACAATTTGATGAGGTGCAGGCGCTCGGCCAAATCACTTGAAAACAACTGGTCCTCCAGGTCTGAAAATACCGACTCTCTTTCGGCGACTCCCTTGTAATTGGTAATCACAGTCTTGCTGTCTACATCCCAGGGCTGTCCCCTTTTACCCATGAGACCGGCCCTGAAAGCCAAGATCCTTGAATAATGGGGGGCATAAGCAGCAAATGCAACGGCAACCGCACCTTGGTTCAAGTCTACTTTCCTGGATACCGTCTCTTTGGCCTTCAATCCCTTCAAGCTCCTGAAAGTAACCTGTGGGGCACCGTATTCATCATACCGGTCGGCCTTTCTCGAAACCAGGATGGTCAAATCCACGGCCGGATCGACGCCGCCTATCGGATCGAATGCAACATCATTACTCGAAAGATTGGTGATGGAAACCTCGGCCATTACCGGATCGTCGTAACTATATCTATTGTCCAGTATCTTCAATTCCACTTTTAAGAGAGAAAGCCATTTCGGCGGACTATTCTTCGGCACTATCGTCTTACCGGGGAAAAGACCATGCCGGGCCATTTGCAGATTCGCAGTGAGTTCGGGATCGCCGGGGCGCGAAGCAAGAGCCTGCTTCAATGCCTCTATAGAGCCCTCCCTGTTGCCTGCCGAAGCCCTGGCTTCGGCCAGTGCCACGTAAACATCCGTATACCCGGGTTCCAGCTTCAACGCAGCCATGGCCAATGCAGCGCTGCTCTCCAATGCCTCCGGATTAGACCTGGAGCGATAGAGTTCCGCCCTGGCCCTCCTGTATAATTCACGAGCAGCTACATGAACAGGATCTTCCTTTTGCTGTAATTGTGACTCTCCCTTCCTGGCCGCGGCACAGCCCCCGATAAGCATTCCCGCCAGGAACATCGAAAGCAAGGTGCCTGCCTTGAAAGACTTCTGCATAATCAATCCTCCTTGAAGAATTGGGCCTTGTAGAGTTTGGAATACTCTCCTTCCAAACGCAACAACTCGTTGTGGGTTCCACTCTCCTCGATTCTGCCCTTGTTGAGCACGAGTATCTTGTCGGCATTCCTGACAGTGGAAAGCCTATGTGCGATTACAAAGGCTGTCCTGTCCTTTACCGCCTCGAGTACCGCCCTTTGGACACAGCGTTCGGCCTCGGAATCCAATGCACTTGTCGCCTCGTCCAATATCAATATCGGGGGATCTACCAACAAGGCCCGTGCAATGGTCAACCGCTGCCTTTCGCCGCCGGACAACATTAAACCGCCTTCGCCTATGAATGTGTCCAGGCCTTGGGGCAAGTTATCGACGAACTCCCGCGCACTTGCCCTCTCCAGGGCGTTCCATATTTCGTCATCCTTTGCATCCGGTTTTCCGTATGTCACGTTCACCCTTACGGTATCATGAAACAACACTGTGTGCTGCGTAACCAATCCTATGTTTCGCCGTAAACTCGATAAGGTCAAATCCCTTACATCCACGCTGTCTACCATGACCCTACCACCCGTTACATCATAGAACCTCGGGATGAGATCCACTATCGTAGTTTTCCCGGCCCCGCTTCGACCGACAATGGCCACGACCTCGCCTCTTTTTACCGAAAGGTTGACACCGTTGAGCACGGGCTCTCTGCCGGGGTAGGCAAACTCGACGTTTTCGAAAACAACCTTATCATTGAAACGTGTGAGATGGCGGGCGGACGGGGAATCTTTTACATCGGGCTCCATGTCCATGAGGGTGAATATCCTTTCCGCTCCGGCCCAGCCCTCCGCCATCTGGTGGTTCACCCTGCCCAAACCCTTAACCGGTTGATACAACATGAAAACCGCTGCAAAAAAAGAAATGAAACGTTCCGGTAAAAGATCACCACTTGATACCCTGGCCCCGGCATACCATATCACTGCGGCCAGACCGGCCACTCCAAGGAATTCCATGACCGGTGATTGCAACGCCCTCACTGCGAAAGATCGCCGCATAACCGCGTAAAGCCGTTGATTTATCGTCTCGAACCTCGCCTTCTCGCGTTCTTCCTGGCCGAATCCCTGTACCACCCTGATACCCGATACCAGCTCGTGGAGCCGGTCCGCCACGAATGCAAGTTCCTCCTGGCTCATCGTCGCCACCTTTTTCAAGAGTCGTCCGAAGCCGACGATAGGCCAAATCGCTATCGGAAAAACCAGGAAGGCTGCTGAAGCCAGTTTCCAATCAATGTAGAATGCAAGTCCGACGAGCGTTATCACCTGCAGCGAATCCCGAAGCACTGTGGCAACCGCCGTGGTCACGGCGCCCTCCACGCTTCTAACATCATTGGTCAATCGCGAGATCAAGGTTCCCGGGGCCGAAGTGTGATAGAAAGACAGGGACAACCCGGTCATGTGATCATGGAGATCCTTTCTCAAGTCCTTTATGATTTTCTGGCCGGTTATCCCCATCAGGAAAAACTGCCCGAAATATGCGGCTCCCTTTATCAACCCTACGACTATCAAAAACACGGGAAGCAGAAGCGCGAAGCGTTGCCTGCCGATATCGGTGGTAAGATCCAGATGTATCGGTAGTAACCGCAGGAATTCCTCTCCGCCGGTGCGTCCTCCCTGGAATACGTACTTTAGAAGTGGACCTACCAGGTATGCATATAGACCGGTAGCGCCAGCCAGGACCACCATGCATGCGATTGCTGCAATAAATCCCGCGGAATGAGGCTTCAGATAAGCAATCAGCCTCATGTATGCATGCCTGCCCGAATCATTCCTGGTTCCATGATCGTTCATCGAATCGTCAACTTATCATATGATGATTAAACTGGAACATGTAATTTTTCAGTTGCCTGCATACCCGCATGGCGATACAAAATCAAAGTTCAGCGATTGGTTTGATAAACAAGGAGGAGAGGATGGTTATAAAAATAACAAGGACTGAAAAGCCTAAAGAAATTCCCAAAGACGATCTTGCGCTTGGCTTCGGCAAGGTTTTTTCCGATCACATGTTCCTAATGGACTATGAATCCCTGTCCTGGTCGAATCCAAGAATCATTCCATATGGCCCCATCTCCATGGATCCGGCGAGCATGTGCCTGCATTACGGCCAGGAAATTTTCGAAGGTCTCAAAGCCTATCATGGCAAAGACGACGGAATTTACCTCTTCAGGCCGCGAAAGAATATCGAGAGAATGAACCGTTCGGCCAAGAGACTCATGATGCCCGAGCTTGACCCGGACATGGTCATAGACGCCCTGAAGGAATTAGTGCTCCTTGATAAAGACTGGATTCCAACCACTGAAGGCTGCTCCCTTTACATTAGGCCTACCATGATCGCTATGGATCCTTTCCTTGGAGTCAGGCCTTCGAACACGTACCTGTTCTTCATCATAACCGGTCCGGTTGCGGCATACTATGCCGAAGGGTTCAATCCCGTGAGCATCTATACGGCGGACAAGTACGTAAGAGCCGTCAGGGGTGGTGTAGGCGATGCAAAGACAGCCGGCAACTATGCAGCCAGCCTGGCTGCACAGATGGATGCAAAAAAGCAAGGATACAGCCAGGTTCTATGGCTCGATGCAATCGAGCGGCGCTACGTCGAGGAAGTCGGCACAATGAACATCATGTTCAAAATCGCCGGTGAGGTTATTACCGCACCTTTGAAAGGCAGTATTCTGCCCGGCATAACCAGAGACTCGGTCATAACCTTATTGAAAAGCTGGAATGTTCCTGTTTCGGAGAGGCCATTGTCAATAGATGAGATAATGGAGGCTTCGGACAAGGGAACACTTGAAGAAGTGTTCGGAACCGGCACTGCTGCAATTATTTCGCCTGTAAAAGAAATTGCATACAAAGACAAGAAGATCCAGGTAGGCGATGGCAAGACAGGCCCACTGGCTCAAAAGATATATGACACCCTGCTTGCAATACAATACGGCAAGGGGGAAGATCCTTACGGCTGGTGCATGAGGATAGACAAGTGAGCCCGGCTGTCCGATAACGAGATAATTAGATAAAAAATGGGCCGACCTGGTGGCCGGCCCCGGCTCCCTCCCCTCCCTGTTTTCGGAGGGGAACCCCGTTTGCATATCAATGATGGCATTTTATTCATTGCATGTATGTGACAGGTGTCACTACCTGTCCCAATATTTCAACAAGGCCGATACACACAACAGCGTAATACCTCTGCCTTCACTCTCATGCCTGTCAAAGGGATTGTCTGTAAATAGATGCACGAACCTAAGTTCGAACCCCAGGGCAAACCCCTTGTAAAAAAACACATCGGTTCCAACCATAGCATGGATAGCCAGGCCCGCCGATCCAAGACCCATCTTTTCCGCTTCCCGGCCGGGAAACTTCAACGCTCCCCCCCCCAGGCCCGCGCCGAAATAGGGTTGGATCCACTTGCCCTGGTAGATCAGGTAATCGATGCCCACACCGTACGCAGTCAACCTTATACTATCGTTCAGTAATTTGCTTCGAAGCTTGGGTTCGATCCTGTACCCGTCCGGTTCTTCCACGCCAATCAACTTTGAATAAGGCTCCAGGGTCTTCAGACTATGATTGCTCGAAAAATAAAAGAAATACGGTGCAAAGCCGGCGCCGCCTTGCATGGTCGCCTGAAACCTGAAGCCGATGATCATACCTGGTGAAAGCTTGAGATAGGAATATCGGGGCATGAAGCCGGAGCCGAACTCCACGGAAATCGATGGTGATATACGGTGTAATTTTTCACTGCCCTTTTCAGTACACAGAACCGGGTGAGCCGACAAGCAGACAAATAAAAAAACGGTAATCACCGTGAAAAATAATGGCCCGAAGCCCGGCCAGGCATTACCTTTGCGCATCACTTGAGAGAGGGGATGTAACTCCCGGAAGATTCGTCCAAGATGAATGCCGCAACCAGATCGATGCAAGCCTTTACGTCTTTCTTGTGCACCATTTCCACAGTGCTGTGTATATACCTGCTTGGAATCGAGATGGTTATCGCCGCACACCCGGTCTTGGCCCTCTGCATTGCTCCTGCATCGGTTCCACCCCTCGGGAGAATGTCCATCTGGAATGGTATTTTATGTTTTACGGCCGTTGCCTTGAATTTTTCCACCAACAGGGGATTTGAAATCAACGACCCATTCAATATGCTTATGGCCGCACCCTTGCCGAACCTGGAAATTTCCTCATGCTCACCCACGCCGGGCACGTCGCATGCAAGCGTTACATCAAGTGCTATTCCAATTTGCGGCTCTATGCCGAACGTCGCCGCCAAGGCCCCTCTCAAACCCACTTCTTCCTGGACCGTAGCCACCGTGTACAAATCCACTCTATGTGCCTTCCTGGAAGCAGCCACCTTGCGCAAGGCCTCGATCATAACGTATACGCCGACCCGATCGTCCATTGCTCTTGAACACCAGCAATCACCTACTTCCCTGAAATCGCCGACCAGTGTTATGGGATCCCCGGGCGCAACCAGTTCTTTTGTCTTCTTTCCAGGCAGGCCGATATCTATATAGAGCTGTTCCAGCTTGACCGGTCTTCTCTTCTCTTCATCGGTCATTATGTGAACCGGCTTTGTACCAATGACTCCATTCAAATCCTTCTTTCCATGTACCACCACTCTTTGCGCCACCAACGTCTTGGGATCGAATCCTCCGGCCGTTACAAACCTGATGAAGCCTTTCTTTTCATCCACGTGGCGCACATAAAATCCAATCTGGTCCATGTGTGCGGCAATCATCATACTTGGCCCCTTGGCCTTTCCCGGCTTCCTGTGCCCAATCAGGTTGCCCATTACGTCTACCTTGAGTTCGTCGACCAATGGTTTCATTTCCTGCGAGATGAGCTTCCGAATCATTTCTTCCCTGCCTGATACTCCAGGCGCTTCCACGAGTTTCTTCAACAGGTCGTTCATTTTAAAAACCTCCGGCCCAGTGGGCATTGTATGAGTCGACAGCGACTGTAGGACAATAACCTACCACCCGGGAATCAGTGGTGCAAGGCCTGCCTTGGCCGGGATCGAAACAGGGTCGGACAAAATAGAACTGTTGCCGAAAATATTTTTTTCAGACAGAAAACGCGGACTCGGGAATCCACCGGTGGTCCTTGTACCACTTGATTGTCTCGCTGTATCCTTTAGCAAACCTGGGGTGCTTGAATTTGTACCCGATCGATTTCAACCTGGTATTGTCGTACGCATGGTCACCCAGGCCATATGAAAGAAATCCCTTGTCAAACCTTGGATTTAGCGCTCCGGCCAGGGAATTTTCGGTGCGTATCCTATCCCACTCGGACCGGAGAACCGTTGTCGCAATATCGAAGAATTTGACGGGAACACGTTCCAATGCCTTGGTTAAAAGTACAAGGCCGGTAGTGACGACGGGCACCTCGAATGGAGAAAAACGCACACCGATCGGATTCGCGAGATTGTGGAAATACTCACCCATAGTCTGCCAATCGTCGTCGGCAACGTTGTACACCGATTTTTCTCCACCGGCAGCATTTTTCTTGCCCAGCAGGAACACTATGGAACCCGCAACATCCTCTACGTGGACTGCATTGACAAGTGGCCCGCCATACAGCCTGGGGAAGAAACCGAACCTCTTTTGTAATATGTAAGGTATGGTGCAAAACAGTGAAGCCGTATAAATCGCACCAGGGCCGTATATAACCGTCGGCCTGATAGTCGATACAGGCATGGACATACGGCGTCCAACCCTTATTACAGCCTGCTCGGCCAGTAGTTTACTGAAGGCATAGTCATTGGCGGGATTCTGGGCTGCATCTTCACGGGTCGGAACCTGAATTGACACACCGTACGTGTCTGCAGTGGAACAGTTCACGAACAATTCCACTCCTGCCGAAGCCGCTTCCTCTGCAAGGTTCACGGAACCATTCAAATTGATCCGGAGAAGCTCGTTCCTGGCAAGTGACAGGTTGAAGGCGGCGGCAATATGGGCGACCCTGTCTACACCTTTTACCAACTTTTTGACCTGCTCCCTATTCGTCAAATCACCAAGGGCTATCTCTGCACCCAGGTCCTTGGCCCATGACAGGTCCGAACCGGGAAGGTCAGTGGCCCTGACAGCAAAGCCGTTTTCAAGGGCTTGTTCCACGACGTGTTTCCCGACAAAGCCGCCCGCTCCGGTAACCAATACCAACGGCCTGGACCTGGACGCCTTCCTGGAACTATTCGCCTTCTTTTTGCCTTTTGCACCGGACACTTGTTTACTTTTCCCGGCTGGAACTTTCCTTGAAGACGAATTTCGAGCAAGGGCCTTTCTCACTTTCTTTTTCCTCGTTGATTTTTCAGCCATACCCAGAGTTCCTCCAAAAAATAGAGATCACATATTCATCGCCCGGCAGATTGCAATATATTGTTTATGACGCTGCGTGTCAACAATACAAAGGCTGCTGTGGTAGCCGAATGAAAATGTCAGTAGGAAGGGGATTCGTCCCATTCGGATTCAGGCCATTCGCAACAATTCCAGGGGCGTTGCCCCATAAGCGCTAAGTTATTTTTATTGACAATTTAGAAATGGTATCATATAGTTTCATCAGATATTGCGATGGAGGTCAAA
>JAADFL010000110.1 GCA_013152945.1 Deltaproteobacteria bacterium
TTATCTGGTACGCGTCGTACCCCAACCAGGACTACAGGTTTGACAAGCACGTGTACCTGTATGACTTCTCGGAGCTTGTAGGGGAGTAGGGCGCGGTTCGCGAACCGCCCTTGCAGTTCCCCCCACCCCCCTTACCCCGAAGGGGAGGGGCAGCCAGGTGGGGGTTGAGCATCCGAAAACAGCAGAAAATGCAGCCCAGCAGCCTAATTGACCCTTTTCCGGTAGCCAGGCAACTTATCGCAAACCAAAAAGACATGCTTGTTCACCCTATAACAGGTGATGTCACTAAACTCGCTTCCTCAAAATTACTTACAGTCCGAATAGCTAAAAAAACAATTAAATCTCCTCAATCTTACTGATTTATTGCCGTTGTGCTGATCCATGACCGGATTGCCGGATTAAATAAACACAATAAAGCCAGGGAAATGAGGTTCCATAATCAGGCCTCTGGAATTCACTGATAAAAGGTATTAAAAATATCCTTGCAGAGCCACCCCTCATTTTGATACAAGTTTTTTAATTCAAGGGGGTTTCCGGCGAAAACCTTGTAGAAGTTAAAGCCGGTTGCCTACCTTTTGGGGAGAGGGTGGATGGCTGCTCCACAAATGGTTCTTTATGATGATGATTACAAAAAGATAAAGGAAATCTGTACAAAGCTTACAAGAGAAGCCAATGCCAAGGCCATATTCCTGGTAGACAAAAATGGACAACTCCTTGCCAGTGCAGGCGATACACAGGATTTGGACTCCACCTCACTGGCGAGCCTGACCGCCGGCAACATAGCGGCTACCGGCGGCCTTGCCAAGCTCATTGGAGAAAAGGAATTCTCGATCCTGTTTCATGAGGGAGAAAGAGATCATATACATATTTCTCTCGTAAAGGGTAAGGTAATCCTGGTAGTGATTTTCGATCAGAGGTCCTCGCTCGGATTGGTGCGACTTCGTGTTAAGAAGGGCACCGAAGAATTGGCGAGGATATTCGATGCCATGGAAACACGTTCCAAGACTCATACAGGAAAGGAAGCATCCCCTTTTGCGGAAATAACCGATGAAGACATTGACAACTTGTTCAACGAGTAACCGGGAGCGATAGGTAGGAAACAAAGCATGTCCTTTATCAACTACTCTTCAAGGGAGATAAACTGTAAGATCGTGTATTACGGCCCCGGCTTATGTGGTAAGACCACGAACCTACAGTTCATCTACAACAAGACCAACCCAGACGCACGTGGCAAGATGATCTCCCTGGCCACCGAGACCGAACGTACTCTGTTCTTCGATTTCCTGCCCCTTTCCTTGGGCGAAATAAGGGGCTTCAAGACACGATTCCACCTGTACACAGTGCCGGGCCAGGTATTCTACGATGCCAGTCGCAAGCTGATTCTCAAGGGCGTGGATGGAGTAGTCTTTGTGGCGGATTCGCAGATCCAACGTATGGAGGCAAACCTCGAATCCGTGGACAACCTGACCGAAAACCTCGCAGAGCAAGGTTTCGATATTCAAAAGATCCCTTACGTTATTCAGTACAACAAAAGGGATCTTCCGAATATTGCTTCCAGGGAAGAGCTGCACAGACTGATAAACACCTTGAAAGTCCCGGATTTCGATGCAGTTGCAACAGTAGGAATCGGTGTATTCCAGACGTTGAAAGCCATTGCAAAGCTGGTACTTACAGAGTTGAAGAAAGGTGGAGGCAGATAGACAATCCAGGGGTTCACGGTCTATCGCATTCGAGGGACGTAATCAAAATCGCATTTTTCTCGTAAGGCTGGAAACAACCAATACTTTCGAGAAGAATCAAGCTGAATTTTTCGCCACTGTTTCTTAACCGTTTCAGGGCCCGATTTCAAAAAACCTCTCCTCTTGACTACTGAACATAAGTATAGTATATTGCCAGGGACACAGAGGATACAAATGGGCTTACAGGTTACGGCAGGATCCATAATGGAAAGACTTCACAACATAATTTCCAATGTTCCAGAAGTAAACCTGGCACAAACTTTGTCAAATCAACCTCCAAGGCTGAAACTTGGTCTGCCTGAACTCGACAGGATTCTGGGTGGAGGCATACCCAGAGGCATGATAACAGAATTATACGGTCCGGCTGGTTCGGGCCGAACCTCAATCGCCCTAACTGCAACCGCTGCAGCCCAGGCTGCAGGTGAGTTCGTAGCATGGGTGGATGCCTTTGACGCCTTCTCGCCAAGGGCCGCCCAAGAGGCGGGAGTCGATCCAAAAACCTTGCTATGGGTAAGGCATGCTTCCATGTGCCAAGTCTTACGCGCGACTTCCCTGGTACTCGATACAGCCGGCTTCTCGTTGGCAATACTCGATCTTTTGCCGCCTGCACACGAATCCGGCTTTAAAAAGAAAGCAGCCATACTACAACGTCCATCCACCTGGCTTCGTCTGAAACGTGCGGCCGAACGCTCCAGGGCAGCCCTGCTGCTCCTTGCACCGTACTCACTCGCAGGCTCGTTCTCGTCCCTTGCTCTTGCCTTGGCCCCCTTGAATACATCCTGGTCCGGGCCGATGAAAGGCCCTGCAATCATGTGCAGATCGAACATAACCATCTCTGTAAGCCGTAACCGTACAGGCAGGGAAGGGGGTGAAAGCCATATTTCCATGGACACCGCTTACTAGCCGAAAAACATGCGGATACTTTGCATATACATGCCGGCCCTGCCCCCGGAAACATCTACTGGCGCAACAACCACTGCAGCCGGTTTCGAACTGGAGAAGACCTTGCATCCTGCCATGGTCGATCTGGCACGTTCCTTCTCGCCCAGGGTCGAAGATGCAGGAACAGACACAACGTATCTCGAAATTTCCGGACTCGGGTCCCTGTTCCATACAGAGGAAAACTTGGCACATACCATAATAAAGTCTGCGAACCGTTCAGGGCTCTACTCCCTTGCAGCAGGTATTGCATCCGGCAAGATCCTTGCCAGACTGGCTGCAGAGTACGCTGTCACGAATGGAAAAAGAATAACCATTTTTGCTCCAGGTAAAGAGGCAAAACAAATTTCGGCCATACCTGTACAGATCCTTGTAAATGCATCATGTATCAAGCCGGACGAAAGGAGGGAACTTCTCGGCATTCTTCATGGATTGGGCATAGAAACAGCAGGTCAACTAGCCCTTATTTCCAGCCGGTCGGCAGGCTCCCGCCTCGGCCGGCGGGGTCTGAAGCTACAACGACTTGCCATGGGCCTGGATGACACACCGCTGGTTACATCCATGGAAGACGTGGAAATAAAAGAAAGTATTGAATTCGAGCCCCCCGTCCATACACTCGAACCAATATCATTCAGGCTCAGGCCATGTGTAGAACGTATTTGCAAACAACTCGCACGCCGGACGCTTGCCGCCGCAAAGATCATACTTTGGATTCATCTGGAACAAGGGAAAATACAGCATAGGGAGATAGATCCAGGCCTTCCTCTTACAGAACCGAATGCCATGCTGGAACAGATTAGGCTCGAACTGGAGACCTCACCCCCACAGGATGCAGTGGAAAGGCTCGACGTGTCCATCGGTACGGAACGCTTCAGGCCTTCACAGGCAGACATGTTCAAGCCTTCAGGTCCAAGGCCATCCTCGCTTGCTTCATTGTTATCAAGACTCGATTCAATCCTTGGCAAGGGAAAGGCGACAGCAGCCTTGCCATCGAATTGCCATGCATATGACAGGTTCGAGACTGTTTTATTCAGGGCACAAAAACAAGGGCCGAATACAAAGTCCGGCGCCTTCGGACCCATGCTGCGTGCCTACAGACCGCCCCTGGATGCCCGGGTGATTACTTACCTTGGCGTACCGAGGCATGTCACTGCAGGAATGCTGCACGATCCTGTTTCATCCGCATCCGGTCCATTCAGGTTCCACAACGAATGGTGGAGGGACGAACAATTCTTAATGGAAGAATGGGATGTGGAGTTGAAATGCCGCAAACTGCTCAAACTAGGCAGATTGATTCAGACCGGAAAGTGGTTGTTGCTTGGAGAATATGACTGACCAAACGCTCAAATATCGATTGCCTAACTCCCCTAACTCCAGACCCAGGTTGAATTTCCCGGATCTTGTAACAACTCGTTATTAAAAGCTTTTCTCCATAGCCGATCAGAGTGTGGCGCCCATAACGTTGCATAATGGTTATTATACTTAAGGTCGGGAAAGCAAAATATAGCTCTGGATACCGCCTCATTTCCGGCTCCAGAAATCAGCCAAGTTTGACTCCAAATCCCCTTCAAACAATTCCTCGGGGCTGAATCTGTACCAGTGTCCCGGCAGAGAGGCGATCACATTTCTCTGCCTGAAACGTTTTCCCACCAAAATCACCACTCCCCTGTCCTCGAAGGTCCTGATTACACGGCCTGCGGATTGTACCACTCTCTGCAGGCCCGGGTACAGCATTGCATAAGCAAAACCCTTCTCGTAATGATTCTGAAAATATTCTCTCATCATTTCACGCTCGAAGCTCACCTGGGGCAAACCAATGCCCACTACTATCGCACCGATGAGTTCGGAACCCGGAAGGTCTATTCCCTCTGCGAAAGCTCCGCCCATCACGGCAAGGAGCACCCTGGGACCACTTGTATTTCTGAACTCCTCCAGGAAACGAGCCCTCTGTTCCTGTGACATACCCTTGCTCTGCACCATTACCTTGGATCTCACGACCTTCAGCCGCCTGTCCACCTCTGACAGGAACTCATAGCTCGGGAAAAACACAGCATACTTTCCCGGTCTTGCAGTCAGTACAGTTTCAATGGACCTTGCAATGGGATCGTAACTTCCGGGCCTTTGCCTGTAAGTCGTCGAAATATGCGTAACCGCTTTTACCAACAGGTTTTCTCTTGGAAAAGGAGATTCGAATGATGCCAGAACCGGGTCGAGATCCGAGAACCCCAAGACATCACTGTAGTATTCCAGGGGCATCAGTGTTGCGCTCATTGCAGCGGTGGCCAAGGCCCTCTTGTGCATTTCCTTGAGCATCAACGCAGGGTTGACACATAGTACACCAAAGGCCGGATTTCCTTCCCATCCATGTTCCGTCACAAAGTAGACCAGCTCATCCCCGCCTGTTTCCAGCAAATCGTATATTGCAAGCACCCTGGACAAGAATGACAAGATTGGATCCTTGGGCCTGATCAGCTTGTGTATGCGGTTGTATAGGCTGTATGGAACCACAAGCTCCGCAGCCGACTCGGCAATCCCCTTCCAGGAGCCCGGATCTTGGTCCAGGCTCCTGAAACCTTCCCACTTTGGAACCATCAACCGTTCGGCATGGGCAAGAGATTCCGCCATCAACATGTCAACAGATACGCACAAGTCTCTTATCATGGAGAAGAGCTTGGTTCCGTCCACGTTATAAAGCAGTCCCGGCAACTCGGGTGATTCGGCAGGATGCTCCTTTGGAGATGCAAAGGCTCCCTTGTCTATCGCCGCCATGAGTTCCAAGATTTCATCCCTTGTTATGACAGGTGAAAAATACGTCCTTGCCCTGTCAAAAAGATTGTGCGCCTCATCTATTACAACAACAGGAGAAGCGCCTTCCTCTTGAAAGAACTGTGACAATGAAACCGATGGATCGAAAACATAGTTATAGTCACACACTACCAGGTTGACTTCCCGTGCAATTGCAAGGGAAAGACCGAATGGACACAACCTGTGTGATTCGCCGATTGCGAAAACGACTTCGGGCCTCACCACCGGTCCCGAACTCAATGCCTGTTCAATTGCATTGGAGTGGTTCAATCTCGACTGGAAGTCTTTCAGGTACGGGCAAAGGTCGGGGTGACAAGCCAATCCGCCGGGAATACACATTCTCTCCTTGGCGCGTAGCACGATGCACTTGAGTTCGGAGCCAACCTCCTTGCCATTTGCTGCACACACATCCTCGAATGTCCTTGCCGCGAGTTCGTGCTGCGTATTCTTTGCAGTCAGGAAAAGCATGGGTGAATTGTGCTTGAGCGCCAATTTCAGGCCGGCCATAACAGCACTTACCGTCTTGCCGATTCCCGTAGGCGCCAAGGCAAGCATGGGTCTGCCCTTTGCCATCTCGGAAAGCATGGTATCAATCAACTCGAGTTGTCCCGGTCTTGGAATCTTGTATGGAAAGGCAAGCGACTCTGAAATTGCCGCCAGCTTCAATGCCCTGGTCTCCTCCCAGTGAGCCTTTTCGAGCAAATTTTGAATTTTTTCCTTTGCCTCGCTCTCGATTTCATCGGGATCGATTCTCACGGGCAATTCGTGCCAGCTTCCATCTATGAGGGAGCACAAGACCAACCGTGCCTCCACCCTGCCGGTACCCTTGGAAGACACGGCCAGGCCGTATAACTTGAGCTGCATGGCAAATTCCATGAAGAATGATGCATCCATGTGCGCCAAGTCCGCACCGCCCATGGCAACGGATTTCACCTCTTCCAGGAGCAATCCGCCGGGGATTCGCAATATTCCGTCCAATCTGCCGCCAAGCGAGACATCGAAACCTTGTACCTGCAGTTTCAGCTCCACCGGGACTTCGGCCTTGAATCCGGCTACCCGGTCTCTCCTCTTCCTGTAGTCCTGATGCACACGGGTGCCCAACTCGGCCCTTACACGCCTGAACAACCCCATGCTCCTCTGGCTCTCCCCCTCGTTTCTGGCAAGGTCTTTTATTGCTCCGGTAATCTTTCGTGCTTGCAAGTCGATTTTCAGGGACATGTGGAAAGCCTCTTTAATCCCCGGGGTTAGACGAACCTATTGTTTCGAATCCGTGACAACCACCCTTGTAAAAGGATGCCGGCTCGTACCAAGGGACAACATCTCCTTGGTGCTCAAAGATGCCGAGAAATAGCCCACCGACAACCCTATCAATCCCTGGAGAGACCATTTTATGGTCATGGCCCGGGCTACGGGAATCCTTGCTCCGGGAAAGATGATACCAAGGAAGAAAAACCCAAGGAAAATCAAGCCTGCTATTACCAGGCTGTACCACCAGTGCCAACGCGTCTTCCTGGAAACGGGTTTCGACCCATAAACAATTTCGACTTCAACGAACAACTCGCCGAGCACCTTGTTCCTCATTGTTGAGCCTGTAAAGTAGGCGATTATCAGGGCCGTAAAACCGATATCAAAGGCCAGTGCCAAGAAGGTAATTCCGGGTTCACTCCCCGTGGCTTCGGCAATCTTTTGTGCAAGCACCGGGAATTTGAGATGGCCGTAGAAATATCCGAGAGGAATGTTCACCACCAAGGCCGCAATGGCATTCTGGAAAAATGCGTACCTGAAGAAACCGACCTTCCTTGTCCTTTTTTCCTTTTGATGCTTCCGCATCCTGGCAACCGATACGAAAGACGAAAATGCAGACCACCCCATGGCTGCAAATGCAAGATACCCTGAAACGCCGAAAACCAGCCAGTCACCTGAAAGCCCGCCGGGCGCCAGAAAATAGATCAACAACCCGAGCAAACCTCCGTGCATGATCACAAAGCCCAAGGCCGCCCAAGTGGCTCTTACGAACAATGGGGCGTCCATTTTGGGCGACTTGTACATATCCAGTTGTTTTTCGTCTTCCTCGTCCAGTATGTACCTGCCGGATAGCAATCCCTTCCTTGCCTGCACCGCCCCTCCCACGAAAGAAAGGAATCCCAGGAAAAAGGCGGTGCCTAGAACAAGCTCCAGCGAAACTCCGAGTGAACATGTCCCGGACTTCACATCTTTCAGAAAAAACCAATGATAGGCGCCAATCAGCATGAGCACAACGAACCAGACTACGCCTGTCCAGAAAACATATACCCGCCTGAACTTCCTGAAACTCTCGAATTGCAATTTCTATGGCAACATCGAGGCAGACGCCTGCGCAACAGAAAGGTAGGGAGTCGGATACAGCCCTATGATAATCGTGAAAAGGAGGCACAGACAGATTGCGGTTACAACTGCGGCAGATGGAGATATGTCTATTACAGCTTGATTCTCTCCTTGCTCCATGTACATGGCAACCACTATGCGAAGGTAATAGTATGCAGACACAACACTGAAAAGAACACCCAGTACGGTGAGATTGATCAACCCGCCTTGAACAGCCGCCTTGAACAAGTAGAACTTGGCGAAAAAGCCGCCTGTGGGCGGAATTCCTGCCAGAGAGAACAGGAAAACAGCCATTGCAGCCGCGGCATACGGATGCCTTTTTGCAATGCCGGCGTAATCTGAAAGCTTTGTCCCTCCCTTTGAATTCTCAAGATATGCGACAACTGCAAAGGCTCCGACGGTCATGAAGGTATATACCAAGAGGTAGAATAACACGGCTGCTCCGCCCGGCTTGCCTGCAAGCAACCCGATCAGCAAGTATCCCACATGTGCCACGCTCGAATATGCCAGTATCCTCTTTACATCTTTTTGAACCAGTGCCGTCAAACTGGAGACCGCCATGGTGGCTGCCGCCAAACCCCAGAAGATATAGTGCCAACCGATCTCATTGCCGTTTATTTCTTCGGCCCTCATTCCAGGAAGTGAAAGTATTACTACTCGCAACAAGGCTGCGAATGCAGCCGCCTTGATCCCTGTGGCAAAATAGGCGGTGGCCGGAGTCGGGCTGCCGTCGTACACATCCGGAGCCCACATGTGAAAAGGAACCACGGCCGCCTTGAAGGCCAATCCCACCAGTAACATTACAGCACCCATGCATAAAAGCGGTTTTTCAGTCCAACCCGATGCACTCGCAGCAGCAAGCCTGCCAAGGGCGGTGGAGCCTACACTAGAATAGACCAAGGCCGTCCCCATAAGAAAAAATCCGGTTGCAAAGGCACCCAGTACAAAATACTTGAATCCCGCCTCCGTGGACCTGACATCTCTTCTCAATGCCGCTGCCATTGCATAGGCAGGTATGGACAATGTCTCAAGCCCCAAAAATACCATGACCAGGTCTGCCGCCGAAGCCAGGAGTGAAGCTCCCGCCGCGGAGAAAAGCAGTAGTGCATAGAACTCGCCCCTCGCAGACCCTTGCTCTGGCAGCCTGTCCATGGCGAGCAAGGTCGCAAATCCAGCGGATAACATCACGACCACCGACAGAAACCTTGCCAGGCCGTCCATCATGACCATGCCGTGAAATGCACTTTCCGTTCTCAATGGAACTATATACGCAGACAAAGCTGCTACGGCCAGGAAGAATATCGTAAATCCTCCGAGGAACCGTCTCGGTGTCCGGGGCGCAGAAAAAGAATCGAGCAGTATTATGAGCAACGCGCCCCCGGAAGCAACGAGAAATGGCAATATCACCACGACATCGTTAATGGTCACGGTCATGCTTTGCCTCCGGTGAATCCAACACAAGCTTATCGGCCTTGTGCTTGGTGTCATTGCTCACGGTCTCGATAATGCCGGCCCTCCTGCCGATATCGCCCACGAAATGATCTACCGACCGCTGGACCTTACCGAGGAAAAGGTTGGGAAAGAGTCCGATCAGGAAAATAATAATTATCATTGGGATTACAACTATGGCCTCACGGAGATTCATATCCTTAAGCCTGCGGTTTTCATCTTTCGAAAGCGGACCGAAGAAGACCCTTTGTACCATCCACAGCATGTAAACCGCACCCAGGATGATTCCCAGCCCTGCAACCGTGGTTAACGCAATCGTGTAGGCCCTTCCGCCCAAAAGCTTATCGAGCACTGAAGAATTGAATGTGCCCAGCATTACCAGAAACTCACCGACAAAGCCATTGGTCCCCGGCAATCCGATTGAAGCAAGTGTGGCGACCATGAAGCACAGGGAAAACCATGGAAGCTGTTTTGCCAAGCCTCCGAACTCGGTTATCAACCTGGTGTGCCTCCGCTCGTAGATCACTCCTACCAGGAGGAACAACAGGCCGGTCGATATTCCGTGGTTAACCATCTGCAGCAGGCTTCCTGAAACCGTCATGGGAGTAAGTGCCACGATTCCGAGCATTATGAATCCAAGGTGGGAAACGCTCGAATAGGCAATCAGTTTCTTGACATCAGGTTGCACCATTGCAACCAGTGCCCCGTACACGATTCCGATGACGGCCAGTACTGCGATGTAAGGCCCGAAGAAGGCCGCCGCCTCGGGGAAGAGTGGATAAGCAAATCTTAAAAAACCATATGTTCCGAGTTTCAATAGTACTGCTGCAAGGATCACGCTGCCTGCCGTAGGAGCCTCTACGTGTGCATCGGGCAGCCATGTATGAAATGGAAACATGGGAACCTTGATGGCGAATGCGAGCGCGAATGCCGCGAAACACAACATTTGGGCATGACCGGAAAGCTTTGTCCCGTAAAGAGTAAACAGGTCTGCAGTCAGGTTGCCCGTAGCCTTGTAGTGTTCGAGGTACACCCAGATTATGGCCACGAGCATCAATACCGAGCCTACCAATGTGTATAGGAAAAACTTTACCGCCGCATATACCCTTCTTTGCCCGCCCCAGACACCGATTAGCAAGTACATGGGAATCAGCATCAGTTCCCAGAATACATAAAAGAGAAAAACATCCATGGACAGGAAAGAGCCCAACACTCCAACCTGCAGAAGTTGCAGGCTGAAAAAGAACTCCTTTACCCTGTCATCTATGGCCTTGTAAGTCGAAAGGATAACGATGGGCGACAGGAAAGCTGTCAGTAGAACCAAGAGAAGGCTCAATCCGTCCATACCGAGATGATATGATACGCCGAGTCCATTGATCAGTGACCATTTCTCCACGAACTGCCTGCCCACGTCGTCGCTGGAAAATCCATGGAACAGGAAGATGGCGATTGCAAGGTCCACCAGGGAAAATCCAAGTGCAAGATTTCTTATGAGGCCCTTTTCCCGTGACGGGATCATCAATATCGCAAACGCACCCAAAAGGGGTAACCAGAGAAGAAGGGAGAGTATAGGAAATCCGCTATGCATCCTTTGGCCCTCCCTATATCAATCCCAGGCCATGAGCCAGGTATAGAAGCAATGTGGAAAACCCGATGAAAATCCAAAATGCGTACACCTGCAGATTGCCGCTTTGGAGTTCCCTGCCGATGTATCCCAACCCGCGCGCCGCATATGCCGGTCCATTAACGCACAATCCATCTATTATCAGGGTATCGACTATCCGCCATAAGCCCAGTGCCAGGTAATATATGAATTTAATCGGAAAGATTTCGTATATCTCATCCACATAGTACTTGTTCTTTACAAGGTCGTAGGTCCGCTTGAACCTTGCAGCAAGGTATCCCGGACCGGATGTGCGCTGGAGGTACAGATTGAACGCCAGTGCAAAGCCAAGCAAGCCCACCAGCACGCTGCCGCCGGCAGCCCACCACTCGGATGACTGCAAACTAGCAAACCCCTTTTGAGTCACATTGGCAGTAGCAACAACCGGTTCCAGGAAGTGCTCGAACCAATGCACGTGGAACATCGATGCCCCCGGTAAACCTCCGACCACTGCCAGGAAAGCCAGCACCGCAAGGGGCCAACTCATAACCGGCTTCTCTTGGTGGACATGCACACCATCCGGAATCCTTGATTCTCCGTGAAAAGTCAGGAAAACGAGCCTGAACATGTAGAACGCGGTTATGGCCGCAGCCGCCAGTCCAAGGCCATATGCCAATGTGTGGACCCATCCCCCGACAGGGGAGGACGTGGACAGGGCCTTCCAAAGTATCTCATCCTTGGAGAAGAAACCCGAGAAGAACGGGCATCCTGAAATTGCAAGAGTCGACATGAGGAAGGTCCAGTAGGTCCAGGGCATCTTGCGCCTCAAGCCGCCCATGCGCATCATGTCCTGCTCGCCCGAAAGGGCATGAATTACAGCGCCCGAGCCCAAAAACAGGCAGGCCTTGAAGAATGCGTGTGTCATCAGGTGAAAAATGCCCGCTGCATATGCGCCTACCCCGACACCGATGAACATGTAACCCAACTGGCTTACCGTTGAATAGGCCAGGACCTTCTTAATATCGGTTTGGGCGATACCGATGGTAGCTGCGAAAAAGGCGGTCACCGCTCCCACCAATGTCACAACTGCAGATGCGGTCGGAGAGAGGGCGAACATAAAGGAAAGCCTCGCTACCATGTAAACACCGGCCGTCACCATTGTGGCCGCATGTATCAATGCGGATACAGGGGTGGGACCCGCCATGGCATCGGGCAACCATACGTACAACGGTATTTGGGCGCTCTTACCCGTAGCCCCCACAAAGAGAAGAAGGCATGCCGCGGTTATCCAGACCGTGGGAACGGCACCGGACGCAACGGCCTTGGCCAGGCCGTCTATAGATAGTGTATGAGCAAACCCGAACAGCACGAACATACCAATCAGGAAACCCAGGTCGCCTATCCTGTTTGCTATGAAGGCTTTCTTTCCTGCGGCTGCCTTTGCAGGATCCTCGAACCAAAATCCGATGAGGAGGTACGAACAAAGACCCACGCCTTCCCAGCCCACGAACAGCACGGGCAGGCTGTCACCCAGCACCAATATCAACATGCTGAACACAAAGAGGTTGAGGTATGAAAAATATCGCGCGTACGATGGGTCACCTTCCATGTATCCGATCGAATAAATGTGTATCACAAAGGATACACCCGTAACTACGAGCACCATGATGGTCGACAGGGCGTCCAGGGTCAAACCAATGGAAATTGAAAGCCCTCCCGTGGAAATCCATGAGTACACATCCTGCCTGAGTCTTTCCTCGCCGTTGGATACGAACACGAAGTATGCAGCCCAGATCGCCAGCGCGAAAGAAAGCCCGACGGATGCACAGCCTACGGTTGAAACCAGCCATCTTGGAAAACGCCTGCCGAACAGACCGTTCAGCAGCGCTCCTACAGCCGGTAGTAGGATTATGACAACCAGGGCTGAAGAATTATAGTCGGTCATCGCATCCTACCCCTTCAAATTTCTGAACTCGTCGACATTGACGGTTCGCCTGTGCCTGAACATAGCCAGGACCAATGCAAGACCAACTGCAGCCTCTGCAGCGGCTACTGTCATTATGAAAAGGGCCAACCCATGGCCGTACATATCACCCATGTTCCTGGCAGCCGCCAACACAGCCAGATTGACCGCATTCAGCATGAGTTCTATCGACATGAGTATTATCAACGCATTTCTGCGCAGAACGACGCCCGTTACCCCGATGAAAAAAAGTGCCAGTGCAAGCACCAAGTAGTGGTCATAGGAGATCATCTCACCTCCATTACCACAGCCTACGTTTGGCAATGGCCACCGCACCGATTATGGCGGCCAAGAGCAAGACTGAGGCTACTTCGAACGGCAGCAGATATTGCCCGAATACGAGCCTGCCCACTGCCTCTATGGTTCCGTAATCCGAAGGCACTTTAAGAAATCCACCTCCCTTGGAGACGTTTTCGACAACCCGGAGAACCACCAATGCCAGTGGAAACAACAATATCAGTGCCACAGCCTTGGCAAAGGTCCGCCTGGCCCGGCCAAGTTCGTCGGGTCCCTGGTTTATCAGCATTATTACGAACAGGAACAAGACCATGACCGCACCGGCATACAGCAAGATCTGTATCACGGCCAAAAAATGGGCGTCCACCAATACGAACAATGCAGCCACGAAAAACAAATCGGCCACCAATGCCATGGCGCTGTTTACAGGATTCTTGAAGGTAATCACTGCAAGCGCCAATACTATGACCGCTGCAGCGAAGACCCAGAAAAGAATATCAGCCCACATGCTCAACGCTCCTGCTCGAGAGGATCCAACAGGTCCTCCAGAGTCAACTTGAGTTGCTCCCTCGTCTCGTTTGCCAGCTCATACTCATGTGTCATGTAAATGGCGTCACAGGGGCAAGCCTCTACGCACATTCCGCAGAATATGCAACGCACCAGGTTGATTTCGAAACTCCTGGGCCTCTTCTCGATTGCCGGATCAGGCGATTCCTCTGCAACGATTCTTATACACTGGGGAGGGCATGCGGTCTGGCAGGAGAAGCATGCCACGCAAACGGGGCTTCCGTCGGGGCGCCTCCTGATCCCGTGTCTTCCCCTGAACCTGGCGGCAACAGGTCTTTTTTCCTCCGGATATTCGTAAGTCAACTTATGCCCGGGTTTGAACCATGTCAGCACCAGGTGCTTAAAAGTAATCCCAAGGCCTCGAAAGGCTTCGAAAATAAAGATCCTCTCCCAGAAATCCATGGGCGGCCTGTATATCTTCTTTACGGCCATCAAATCCACCCCAAGAGAACGGCCACGGATGTCAAGGCCAAATTGGCCAACCCGATAGGCAGCAAGACCTTCCATCCCAGGCGCATGAGCTGATCGTAACGCATTCTCGGCATGGTCCACCTGATCCAGATAAACATCCAGAAAAGAACGATGAACTTCACAAGGAATACGAGCAACTGGGAAACGACGGCCGACAGGGAAACAGCCCATGGCGGCACATGTGAGACAAGCAGGAACAGGCCAAGGCCGATGGATACGAGGGCGGTTGCAGCCAATATCAGGGCGAAGAGTATATTTCCCTTTGTCACGGCCCTCCTTGCCGGCCTCATGGTATCCCACGCGACTATAACCGAGACTATTGAAATAAGGAACAAGAACCAAGGTAATAATGAGCCATACCGCCCTACGGTAGTAACCCAGGGCAAACGCCAGCCTCCGAAGAACACGATCACGGTTACTGCGGCGGTAATCGCCATGTGGACGTACTCTCCCATGTAAAAGAGTCCGAACCTCAAGGACGAATACTCGGTGTGATATCCAGCTACGATCTCACTTTCCGCCTCGGGTAAATCGAATGGAACCCTGTTCGTCTCTGCATATGCAGCAGCCACGAAAATTAAAAAGGCCAACGGCGCCTTGAACACGCCCCAATGCCACAGGGGGCCTACCTGCGCGTCTATCATCTGGTCGAGTTTCACGGTTTGGAAGACAAGGAACATGCATGCCACTGCAAGGCCCATGGCCACCTCGTACGATATCATCTGGGCCGCGGACCGAAGGCCTCCCAGGAGGGAATACTTGTTGTTGGAAGCCCATCCTGCCAGGGCCACACCGTACACGCCAATCGAGCTTATCGCCAAAATGTAGATGAGGCCGAAATTGAGGTCTGCCACCTGGAGCCTGAAACTCTTACCGAACAAAGAAACATTACCGGACCATGGTATGACCGCAAAGGTCGTCAAGGCCACGGTCATTACAAGCATGGGGGCAAGTGCATGAAACAGGCCATGAGCGCCTTCGGGCACAACATCTTCCTTGACCGCCAACTTGACCGCATCCGCGATAGGCTGAATCAATCCATAGGGTCCGCGCCTGTTGGGCCCAGGCCTCCTTTGAATGAGGCCCGCCCCCCGGCGCTCCCACCAAGTGTATATCGGAATACCGCCGAGGGTCAGCAAATATGCCACTGCAAGCGCAGCCACGGCCCAGGTGACATTACTCGTCAACACTGTTTGCAACCAAGCCGGCATTGCTATGCTCCTACTCCTTTTCCCGTCCTGCTAGACACCCAACTTGGCGCCTTCAAAAGGTATTTTGTCATGTGACAACCCATGGTACAAAGAAACCACCTGGGCTATCTCCGCGAATACTTCCGCTTCGCATCCAAAGTGCCAATCATGGCCCATCATGGACGCAATATCCTTGCACGTTGCCCATGCCGGAGCAGCTTCTCCCTGCAAAGGAACAGCGGACCTTACACGCTGCACCCTGCCCGGTTCATTCGTGAACGTGCCGTCCTTTTCCGCAAAGCTAGCTTCGGGCAAGACAAGGCTTGCAAGCCCTGTCGTATTGTTGATCCAAGTCGATGTTACGAAAAGAACATCCAGGGCCGCTGCAGCCGCCCGGAACTCATCCGGTAAAGAGGCAGCCAAATCATCGCCGAACACGAGCAGGGCCTTTATCTCCCCCCTGGCGGCGGCCCCCAGCATGGCCTTGACATCCATTCCCTTGCCCGGAACCACACGCATGTCCCTTGCTCCCCTTGTATTCGGGGTCTTGTCGTCGGACACGAGCCATTCCGTCAACGGCTTGTCACACGGCTCGATCGGTCTCTTGTTCTCCCCCGCCATATAGGCCAGGTTCTCGGTGCCTACGACCTCCCCGGCCAACTTGGCTATGGCATAATTATCCTCGTTGGTAAGATGAGCCGAACCTATTATGCCCACCATGTTCGACCGCTTGCTCTCAACAAGTTCCTTCACCTTGGTTGCAATCTCTGAAATCACGTCCTTGCGATTCGCCCTTTCGCCGGATTTCATGGAAACGAGCAACCTGTCGTCTGAATGGACCCTGTCAACGAGCAACCTGCCGTAGTCACAAAGCCAACAACGGTTGACATCAGGATTCTCGGCAGGTGTGAAACGAAGCAGCTTTCCAGAGTAAGACCATGCCACGACATTGCATCCAATGGAACATCCGGGACAGATTGTCCTGACTTTGTCCATGAGCCATACCCTGGCCTTGAACCTGAAGGGCTTGCTGGTCAGCGCACCTACGGGGCAAAGTTCGACCAGGTTCATCTGGAAAGGGCTGGTCAATGGTTTCTCGAGGTACGGGCCTACCTCCGCATGCGGGCCCCTCTCGTGTAAACAGAACTCTTCAGTGCCCGCAACATCTCTCAAGTACCGCACACACCGTGTGCACAATATGCACCTGTTGAGTTCCATTTCGATGTATTCACCAAGGTCTTTCTTGACGTGGGTCTTTTTCTCTTCCCGGTAACTGCTCTCTTTTTTACCGTATTCGAATGTATAATCCTGCAGCTTGCACTCGCCTGACTGATCGCAGACAGGACAATCCAGCGGGTGGTTGATAAGCAGAAATTCCAGTATTGCCTCCCTGGCCTCCTTGACCTTGGGTGTATCGGTGTGAACCACCATTCCATCCCGGATGGGGGTGCCGCAGGAAATCTGGAGCTTGGGGACCTTCTCGATCTCCACGAGACACATCCTGCAATTGCCTGCTACCTTGAGTTGAGGATGGAAGCAGAAATGCGGAATGAATATACCGTTTTCAAGAGCCACCTGGAGGACACTCTGTCCCTGTTTGGCCTCCAGTTCCTTTCCATCTATGATTACCTTGGGCATTGCATCAACTCTCGCTGTCCCAGGGAGTCGGCGTGGGGCCGAATGGACAGCCCCCCTCCTCCACGTGACGTTCGAATTCAGCCCTGAACTTGACTATCATGGCCCGAATCGGCATGGCGCAAGCATCTCCGAGCGGGCAAATCGTCTTACCTTGTATGTTGTCGCATATCTTGAGAACCTGATCCAAATCGCCGGGCAATCCCATACCGTTCTCGACTCTGTCGAGTATCTTGGCAATCCACGGAACTCCTTCCCTGCACGGTGTACACTGGCCGCAAGACTCGTGCGCATAGAACTTGGCCAACCTTGCAGCCAACCTGGGTATGCACGTGCCTTCCTCGATTACTATTATGGCCCCCGAGCCGAACATGGTCCCGATTTTTGCGAGGGAATCATAGTCCATGTTGACGTCTATCTCGCCGGGTGTCAGTATTGGTGTCGAAGATCCACCTGGTATCACTGCCTTGAGTTCCTTGTCCCCGCGCATTCCGCCACATACTTCGTATATGATTTTCCTCAACGGTGTGCCCATCCTCAGCTCGTAAAGGCCGGGCCTTTTCACGTGCCCGGACACGCCGAACAATTTTGTACCGCCATTCTTCTCCGGTCCCATGGCGGCGAACCATTCGGGTCCCTTGTTTATTATGTGCGGCACATAGGACAGGGTCTCTATGTTGTTGACCACGGTGGGACCGCCGAAAAGTCCGACAATCGCCGGGAACGGCGGCTTGATTCTGGGCATTCCCCTATGTCCCTCATTTGATTCTATGAGAGCCGTCTCTTCTCCGCAAACGTACGCACCGGCGCCGGGGTGCACCCAGATATCCAGGTCATAGCCCGAATCCAGGATGTTCGCACCCAGGAAACCGGCTTGCCTCGCTTCCGCCAGAGCATTCTCCACTCTCTCGATGGGAAGCTTGAACTCGCCACGAATATATATGTAGGCGACATGCGCACCGAATGCGTAGCTTGCAATTGCAGCTCCCTCGATTATGGCATGGGGGTCCAGTTCCATTATGTATCTATCCTTGAAGGTTCCCGGCTCACCTTCGTCTCCATTTACGCACAGGTATTTCGGCTTTTCCGATTCCTTGGGCACAAAGGACCACTTGACACCTGCAGGAAAGCCGGCGCCCCCACGGCCCCTCAGGCCTGCGGCTTTTACTATGTCGATGATTTCATCCGGGGTCTTCGAAAGGGCCTTTTTAAGAGCTTCGTAACCACCGTCTTCGACATAGCTGGACAGCCTGTAGGAATCCGGCTTCTCGAACCTGGCGGTCAATATCTTTTCAGTCATTTCCACCGGCCTCCAGGTCGTCTTTATTGAGCTTATCCAAGACATCATCGACTTTTTCGGGTGTCAACTTCTCATAGAACTTGTCATCCACGAGCATCACCGGTGCGGTTCCACAAGACCCGAGGCACTCCACCTCATCAAAGGTAATCCGCCCGTCCTCTGTTGTTTCACCCGGTTTAATATTCAATTTTTTGGCTATATGGTCACGCAGGTGTTCGGCGCCAAGCAGGCTGCACGAAATGTTGGTGCATATCTCGATCCTGTGCTTGCCCGGCTTCTGCCTCTTGAACATGGTATAGAAAGATGTGACCCCGTATACCCTTGTCTTGGGCAAACCTAACCTCTTCGCCACCCAGTCCAACGCACTTACCGGGAGCCACCCCAATTGATCCTGCACCTTGTGCAGGACCGGGAGCAAGGCGGCCTCGGCAACAGGATAACGTTTCACTATCTCATCAATGGCCCGCACGGTCTCGCCGTTGATGGTGATGGGTCCGTCCACCCCGTTCTCCCTTGAAGCAGGATTACTCACCTGTCCAACTCCCCGGCTATTATGTTCAGACTGGCCAAGACAGCCGAAAGATCAGCAATCAAGGAACCCTCCACCAATCTTGGGAGAGCCGCCATTATATGGAAACACGGCGGGCGGACATGCATCCTGTAAGGTTTATTGCTCCCGTCGCTCACTAAATAAAAACCGAGCTCTCCGTTCGCTGCTTCTGTAGCCTCGTAACTTGCATCTTCCTTGGGCGCCTTTGGTCCGTACATTACAATTTCGAAGTGGTGTATCAAATCTTCCATGAAGTTGTACACCCCGTCCTTTTCCGGCAGCACTACTTGTTTTGCGTCAGCCTTGACAGGACCTTCTGGCATCTTATCAAGCGCCTGCTCTATTATCCTGGCAGACTGCCTGCACTCTTCTATCCTTACAAATATCCTGTCGTATGTGTCACCATGCTCGCCGATGGGAATATCGAAATCGAGCTGATCGTAAACCATGTACGGATTGGCCTTTCGGAGGTCATGTGGTATTCCGCATGCCCGCAGGCACGGGCCGGTCCAGCCGTATGATACAGCCTCGTGACCTGAAAGAGCGCCCACTCCCCTGGTCCTGTCGTTGAATATCCTGTTCTTTGCAAGCAGCTTTTCGACCTCATCCATTGTGGAATAGACATCCGGGATGAACGCCATTACCTTGTCACCAAAGCCCGCAGGCACATCGTCTTCAAGTCCTCCCACCCTGGTGAATGCCGTGGTCATTCGCGCCCCTGCAACAAACTCAAGCAAATCATAAGCATTCTCACGGATGGCCCAGCAATACCAAAAGGGCGTAAGCGCTCCGATATCCACGAAGTTGGGACCGATTGCGGTCATGTGGTCGGCAATCCTCGAAACCTCCGAAAGTATAGTTCGTATATACTGTGCTCTCGGCGGGACCTCAATTTCGAAAAGTTTTTCGCATGCAAGATGAAAACCTGTATTGTTCATGAAGGCCGAGCAATAGTTTAGTCTGTCCGTGAGATTCACACACTTGTTGTATGTCCAGTCCTCGGCCAGTTTCTCGATGCCCCGGTGCAAGTACCCGATCTCGGTATCACACTTGACAATTGTCTCACCCTCCAGCTCCAGGATTATCCTCAATGTGCCGTGAGTAGCCGGGTGTGAGGGCCCGAAATTCAGGATCATGTGCTCGGCATGCAGATCCAGGGTTTCGCCGATATTTGTTCCCTTTTCCATCCTGCCGGCCGACTCCTATTCCTGGGGAAAATCCTGGGGATCGTATCCCGTTCTCGGATATTCCTTTCGCAAAGGGTAATATTCGAATTCTTCCGGCAAGAATATACGCTTGAGGTCCGGGTGGCCGGAAAACTTTATCCCGAACATGTCGAACACTTCCCGTTCAGCCCAGTTTGCACTTGCATAGAGACGTGTTGCCGAAGGTGCCTTCTGGCCTTCTGATACGGCAGCCTCTATGAAAATTCTTTCCTTTGTCTGGATGGAATACAAGTTGTACAATAATGTAAACCTTGTTGGCGGTCCCTTCAGGCCCGTATTCTCCTCCCACTGCGACCAATCAACGGCTGTTATATCCGATAAGAGATCGAAGGGGCACTCCTTGTAGTTTTTCAGAAAGTCGAGTGTCGCGGGGATTGCATCCAGGGAAACCCGCATGGTGGTGCCCATCTTGTTGTGAACCACCTCACCAGCCCGTTCCCCAAGCCTTTCCATAAGTCCGCTTACCACCATATCAAGCAAATCACTCACTTGCCCTGCCCATCCTTGCCCAGTAGTAATTTAGCCTTGGGAGTCAATCCACGGCCCTTTATACCCCGGATCCATTTCTCCCGCATGGCCTCCCTTGATTTCAGTGGATCAGGATCCTCGGAAATCCTCTTTTGAAGTTCAATAATGGCATACAGAACAGCCTCCGGCCTCGGAGGACAACCAGGCACGTAATAGTCCACCGGTATAATCCTGTCTATTCCCTGCAGAACCGAGTACGTATTGAACATGCCCCCGGAAGATGCACATGCCCCCATACTTATTACCCACTTGGGCTCGGCCATCTGGTCGTAGATCTTCTTTAGCACGGGCGCCATCTTGTTCACTATAGTGCCGGCCACGATCATCAGGTCACACTGTCTTGGAGTAAACCTCACGAACTCGGCCCCGAACCTGGAAATATCAAGGGAAGAGCCTACCATCCCCATGAATTCTATTGCACAGCAGGCAGTACCGAAAGGTATAGGCCAAAGAGAGTGTTTACGGGCCCAATTCACAAACTTGGCCCCTCCACCCGGAGCCTTAAGTTCCCTGGCCAATCGTGCTGCATCCTCCAGCTTGGCAACTGCGACTTTTCCCGAAGGATCTCCGGGTGGATTGGCGCTTACTCCCATTCGAGCGCTCCCTTTCTCCACGCATAAATCAAGCCAACGATAAGCACGAGCATGAATATCCCCATTTCAACAAATCCCAAAAACCCGAGTTCACGAAACAGCTTTGCCCAGGGGTATAGGAATACCGCTTCAATATCGAACAGGAGAAAAAGCAGGGCGATCATGTAGAACTTTACAGGGAACCTCTTCCTTGCAGAGCCTTGTGGCTCGGCCCCACATTCATAGACTGACTTCTTCCGGGCATTGGGATTCTTGGGGCCGAGGAATTTAGAAATCAACACGAATACGACGGAAATCGCTATGCCAAGGACAATCAGTAAAAGTATCGCCTCGTAACTCAGCATAAATCCTCGCAACTCAAAAAAGCGCGCAAAACCTATTCTATTTGCCGCGCCATGTCAACACCGATGTTGTTTTTTCCCGTCCCCACCCACGTTGATTTTCTTCCTGCCTGATTTATTGGTAATTACAAGTAGCTATGGCATGACGCGTGCAAGACTGTCATGCAAA